>CACGIB010000006.1 GCA_902573045.1 uncultured Prochlorococcus sp. | reverse complement strand
ATAATTTACAGAAAAGTTTCTTGATAGGGCAAATACAAATATCAAATAGTTTTTGAAATTATTTATACTAGATGATCAACCTGATAGTTTTTTGCTCCATTCTTTATGCTTTTGATCTAAATCTGAAATTTTTTCGCCTAAACTCAACTGTCTTTCTAATAATTCAACTTTAGTAAGCGTTATTTTTTCCGAATAGAATTTAATAGGCTGGTTCCCATGCAAATTGTCGCCACTCATAAAATTTCTAAAATTGTAAGTATTTTCTAAGACGAAAAATTTGTTATTGCTAATTCTTTTATATTCTTTTCAGATTTGCGCAAATTAATGTGATAAATAATTGATTCTTATTTTGTTTTAATCGACCATCTTGTATGAAGTTTGCCATACATATCTTCCTCTCTTGAGGTCTGACTCAACTGCAACGCAATTACAAGCAATATTCCATAGAGCTTTGTGTATTGGATCAGGATTAAAAAGATATGCTTTTTTAAAGGCTTTTTTAATTAAGACAGTTGCCTTTTTTGCATGATAATGAGGGATCGTTGGACATACATGATGAACAACATGGCTAGAACCTATATTATGGTGAAGAAAATTTAGGACTCTACCGTAAGGCCTATCAATAGATAGAAATGCGCCTCTCATAAAGGAAAATTCAGTATTTGAAAGATGAGGTACATCTGAATCTGTATGATGAAGCCATGTATAAACTACTAGCCAACAATTAACTACTAATAAAGGGCCAAAATACAGAGCAATTATTGGAAATAATCCATACTTGAAAACTAAATAAAAAATACACACTAATGTCAAACCCACACCAATATCTGATATCCAAACTTTCTTGGCCCATATTGATGGCCATAATGCTTTAGAAAATGGTTTAATTGGCCAAAAATGATTTGAAGTTCCATATTTAACACCTCCTGTACTTCCCGTAAGTAAATAAGCAGGCCAGCCAAATATTAGATGTAAAACAAGTTGTAGAATTCCATAATTTTTCTTACCTAAGGAATTTGAAAAATGTAATTCTTTTTCTCCACCAACCTTTTCTGTAACTCCATTCCCCTCAATTACTAAAGGAACGTGAGTTTCTCCATTAGTTATGTGATTTGTGAATCGATGATGAACTGCATGAGAACGCTGCCAAGAAAAATAAGGAACTAGTAATAAGGAATGGAGTAGATATCCAGTTATGGTTTCTATAGTCTTGTTCTGTGAGAATGCTCCATGTCCACACTCATGAGCAATTACCCAGAATCCCATCGCAGTAGTGCCTGATAGTAATGAGTAAATGATCCAAACTGGCAGCATTTTTGGGGTGAATGGAATAGATAAACCTATCGCAACTACAAAAAATTGAATTAAAGCTGATTGTAAAAGATACCTCAAAGAAGTTTTGGTATTGGACTTAAAATAGTGATCAGGGATAACATCCTGAAATTCTTTTATGCTTGGAATATCCCTTTTGTTTATTTCAAGCGCTTGGCCTTGAAGACCTGAAAATTTTATATTACTCAAATTTTTTAGGGAGAATTAAATTAAATAAAAAAAGATTTATACTTTCTATTATCCATCACAGTCTGTTTTTTATGAAAATAATGTATTGGTTTTCTTTTTTAATTGAATTTGCAAAAGCCTAATTTTTAATTAAACAATCTTAACTTTAGTAGAAGAATTTTAATTTTTTTGAAATAATTCAATTTACCTATGCATTTTTTTTTCCGTATTTCTTTTTCTTATTTAAAGATAATTAAATTTAAAGACCTCGTATATACCTCTTAGGAATTCCTGACTGTTTACGTGGCTTAACTAAAATAGGTAAAACTATCACTCCTACTGTAAAAAGACAGATTGGAGCGACCAACATCAATATAGATTCTAAAGACATGAAATAATTTTGAATTTATTAATAAATAGCAGGATTTCTTTTTAAAGTCATGCGTATTTATATCTATTTAGCGAGAATTTTTTCAAATCTTCTGCACTTTATTAAGTAAAAAAGAAAAAAATATTAAAAAACACCAACTTTTTCATAAGTTGTCCTAGAAATTTATTTAGTATTTCCCTGAAAGAATGGTTTATTTCTCAAAGAATGAAGAAAAACAATGGATGTTAATGACTTATTATTGCCCAACGCATGGAGATTCAGGGATTATAAAACCAATCCAAATAGCAAAAAAGGAAATAAGTAAAACATTCCAGAAAAAAGATAGTACTTCTAAAAATTAATTAATAAATTTCCTCAAAGCTTGAAAAAAGTTTCTAAATCTTTATTAATACCTTATACGTTAAAATATTAATTTCAAGAAACCATCTCTTTAGATGATTTGTAATGCCATTTAGACAAGATTTTGAATACAAATGTGATTTTAATTGACCTTATTTTTTAAAAATTGCCTTAAAAGAAATAATTTTATTTGGATATTTATGATGCGTTTATTTCGGTAATTAATTATGGATTTCTTTAAAAAATTTTAGTTTTAATAATTTTTAAACTTGATCAGAATCGCAGGTCAATTCACATTGATTAAGTTGTTTAGATGATATCTGTTCTAAAATTCGTAACATATCAATTTCCGAAAGCTCTCCATTTGTATTCCATTTTAAAGTTGTTTTCCTTTGTACGAAATTTTTTTTATTCATTTTGATTTTCTCCTTTTAAATGAATTTCCACACAACGAGTAATGCATTCTTGATGGCCGTCAATAATACTGCATTCAGTAATACAATCGAAATATGAATTAATAGAATCTATTTCTGTATTCTGATTTATAGAAACAAATGAATCATTCATGAAATTGGTAGATTTATTTGAAATAGAGATATAGCACGAAATTATCATCAATAATTTCATTTATTAAGTCAATTAGAAAAAATAAGTATTATTTACTAAATTAAATTTTCACCTCAATTTTCTGAAAAGGTAGAAACAATATTCATTGAAAAGATAATGTAAAGCAATTTTGATTATTGAATATTAATTTTTTAAAAGTAATCTTCTTAAAAAAATCTTAAATAAAGATCAGCATAAAGACTGATTTACTTTTAAGAAATTTAGTTAGAAGATAAAAATGTACACTTTTTTAGAATTTTTTATGAAATCATTAATTAATTGGCTTTCAAAAATGTTAGAGAGTATGGCAAACGCTTTTGTGCACCCTTTGAAGAATGACTTGCCTCCGTCTATTGGTACACATAAATATTCTAGTATTCCTATAAAAAGAAAATTTAGAAGAAGGTTTAATTAGGTATTAACTTATTGAGATTAATTTTTCATTTTCATTATCCCAAATAATATATTTGAAACAGTTTGAAAATTCGCTTAATTTTAAGAATTTCGCTTGATGAAGTAAATGTAAATTTGCTTTATGACAAGCTCTTAAGTTGTAATTTGGGATTCTTTCAGAGAGATGATGCATGCTATGAAATGATATGTCTGCTAAAAACCAATTTAGCCAATTAGGTATATCTAAATTGCTACTACCCAAAATCGCTCCATCGACGATATTCCAATTTTTTGTATTTTTCGCATATGCATTTTTATAATTATGTTGCACAAAAAAAACACATATTAAAATTGCTGCAGAAAGTGTTAATACTATTGAATAAAACGATAAGAAAAAAACTAGTCCAAACCATTTGCACATAAAAATCCACCCTATTATTACTACTATGTTATTTGTTATTAATTCAAATAGTTCACTAAAATTATCACCATAATCAGAAAAAGGTGGTTTAACTCTTGAATTAATAATTAAAAGTTTAGAAATTTCCCTATTTTTTAATTTGATAAAAGTCTCTTTAACTATATCTATAGTGAAATTAAAAATAATAATAATCAGTCCTAGCCTAGGTTTTAGTACTAAGTAATAAAAGCCACCAGGGAAGAGCATTATCCAATTTCGACTTACTCTATACAATATTTGCTCTCTTTTTGAGAGGGAATTATATTCTTCAAGACTTAAAACATCTATTGGTCCTTTATAAATTTCCCAATTTCCATTATTTCTATGATGAAAAGCATGATCAATCGACCATGATTTCTGGGGAATACCATTTAACAAACCAAGTAAAAATCCAAAAAAACGGTTTAATCCCCTTTTTGTAAAAAGAGAATTATGACCGCAATCATGCATTAAAGAGAATGTTCTAGAAGATAATAGTGTTAAAATAAAAATAATGGGTACTATTAAAAATCCTTTTATTAATAATGAAAAAGGATAATTTATTATATGAAAAACAATTAACCAAATAGTAATTATTGGAATTATTGTAGAAATAATTTGGTAGAAAGCTCTAAAATTATTCCTTTTTAGAAATGGCTTAATTAAAAAATCACTTCTATTTACTGCGCTCATATTATCCTGTTTTTGTAATGAATTTAAAAATTTATAGAATTAATTGATGATTAACTAAATAAGTCTTTATTTATTTTACTAAAGAATAAATTCTTTCGACATAGTTCTCAATTGTTCTAAATTTAATTTTTCTAAATAAGTTTTAAAATCAATAAGTTTTTCAGTTCTTTCAGAATCTTTACTCTCATAAAGAAGGCTGTTAGAAATTAAATCAATAAGATGTTCTTTATCCATAACCTCTTATAGACCATAATTCCTTGTTAAAAAATTAAGGTCTTGAATTCGAGATCATTAAGTTGTTTCTTTGAAATTAATTTTTTATAAATTTTTATGAGTTAAATTTCATAAATCTTTTTCTATTTTATCTAATCTTCCATTCAATTCTTTTTGTTCCTTGATTAAGGCTTATTTCTTTTCAGCAAGCTCTTTGTTCAGAGGCGAATTGAAATATTTTTGATATGCGACAAAAAAACTGCCATTGCTACTACTATACCAATTGCACCAATGATTAAAATTGGAGATGATAGGTAGTCATAAAAAGGGATTTACAAAGTTCTGTATTAAAATTTAAGTTTAACTACCTAGTACTCCAAAAATGAGTAATAAATACTTGTTTTTGAAGTTATTTTGTAGTTAATCATTTTATTTTATATTAAATCTAATAATTTAAGGTTTTTCTTCAATTCAAATTAGAAAAATGAGTAATTGTACAGCTGCAAAATAATTATTAACTAATAATCATTAAGTTAGTAAAAATTATTTTATGAAGAAAACCATAAATAAAAAATATAATAAAAGTGAACCATGGTTTAAATGGTTAACGAGCGAACTTAATTCTTATGAGGCTTTTCAGGATTTCGACTCAGGTAAAAATCCAGAGGATGTTGCAGAGGAATTTATTTCTAAAAATAGAAATTCTATTTCAGAAGTTTTTGAGAATTTTGATGAAGAAGATAAATATACACTCGATCAGTTTCTTAAATTAACTGAATGCGAATGGCATGTTTTTAGAATTCTTGAAAAACAAATAGCATTAAGAAACAAGATAAGATTTGTTGATTTTAAGAAAAGAAAAAAATAAAGAGTCAATATCTATAGAAGTTTATTTTTACCATTACCTGTCTTGCCAAATCCTAACCAGATAAACCACAGGATCCACCCAAGTATTGGTATTAAATTTATAAAGATCCATTTCCAATCCTTTCCAAAATCTTTAATTCTCCTTATGTCAATAGCTATTTGAGGAATTATGCAAACTATTCCATAAACATTGAAACCAAAAGTCTTTAAAAATATTGGAATAGTTAGTAAAGAAATTAATAGATTCGCTAACTGTACAAACCACCAGTCTGATCGCGAAGTGAATCCTGTAAAGTCTGTAGCTTTAATCCAAAACTCCTGATATGCATTTAAAAAGTTTTTTAGCATAAATTAAAACTCAAATAATTCAACAATATCAATTAAATCTTCAATTTATCAAAATTTTATTTTCTAAATAGGATCAAATAAAATTCTATCATTTGTATCTTGTTTAGAGATATCTTTTTGATTTGGTAATGAGCAGAATCCATCTTTGCAAATTATCTTTTCTTTCGCAATATTTTGAGTCTCTAAGAGTGAATTTTTATTATGTTTATTTGAAGATTCTTTAAGCATTTATATAAAAAAAATTAGAGGCAATATTAAATTAATAACTTAATTTATTTTGATAGGCAATATAATTTACAATTATTGTTTATTTACTTTTTTTGATTTGGGATGTCTCTCCAAAATAAAGACATTATGTAAATGAATAAAAATATAGAACAAAAATAAAGTAAAGAATTTAGATGCATGTTTATTTATAAAGGTAACTACTAAGAATAAGCCTTATACAAAAAAAGGATAATTAAAAATAGATAATTGTTTAGCCTGACATTCTCATATATCCTAATATTTATTTGGGTTTTTTATGCTTTTCTCAAATTTTTGGTAGCAAAAGTAGTTATTTATTCGGAATATATATCAAATTTACTAATACTTATAAAGTTTCAAGATGAATAACCCTAATTAAAAATTCTTTTAAAATTAAAATATTTTTGACGTTTAATTAATCCTTATTTATTTCTTTAAGAGCTTTTTTACCTTCTTTGAGTGTCCTTAAAACAAGCCACGAGAGAAAAGAAATAATTAGGATGGTAAGTGCAATTAGAGAAATATGAGTTGTATCAATATTGCTAATCAATTTACTGAAATTTTTTTAGAGATTGTAATTTAAAATTTAAAAAATTTCAATTGTCAGATCTAGAGTAAGCGGGTATAAGCATTCCTCCATCTTGGTCATCGTTATCATCATCAAATCCACCCCCTAGAAGTAACTCAATGATTACAAGTACAGCTATTGGATAAAGACACCATAATATTGCTGTAAAAGGACTTACTGCTGAAGAGGCTGAGTAAAAATCTGTCATGGATTGATATTAATCTAAAGAAACAACAATTGTGGATCCTCCAGGAACTGTTATTCAATATTTCTATAAATATTTTTTAAACTTTTCTCTGTCGCACGAATAAATCTTTAGTATTTATTGAAATTTTTATTCATCAATATGAATGTGAATAATAATTTTGTTAAACCTTATGAGAATCTAATAATGACATAATGAATCGCGTTATTGTTATTTTTTATACTTAACAATAATTGTACAATTTTGATTCAAAAACTATTATTTATCTTGATTTTATAAATTCTATGTTTTCTTTCACTTTTGATCCTTTGGCTGCGATATTTGGTATATCAGGAATTGTAGGTTTCTTTTTCTTTGTTTCTGCGGCTAAAGGAACTTCCAGTATCAATACAAAACCAAAAAAGGAATTAGATTAGAACTGATTCTGTCAGTAAACTAAATTGAAATTTTAAATTTAGTATTTTTTAAAGGCTTGTTAATTATTACTTATTCCATTGTTTAGAAATAAACTCAAGAAAATCTTTTAGATCCTCTTCAGGACAATTCGTTTCTTCTTGTAAATTAATGCAAATTTGCTTAATATTTTCAAAGGCCTTTTTTACTATTTCGTTTTTTTCGATAACCTCAAAATATTCTTGATCAGTAAAAGGCATGATATTAGTTCCCCTTTTGAAAATTATTTATTAACCATATTTTATCTGCATTGACTTAACAGTAAAGAAAGAAAAATCTTTTTTCTTAAATTTAGTTACCCAATCGATAATGTTTTTTAATGCTTTTGATCACCTCCCATTCGCAGTAAAATCCAGCAGGAAATTCAACTAGATCTCCAGCTTTAATTTTGTATATGTCTCCGTTTTGGGTACTTATTGTCGCTTGACCTTCAATAATTAAGCAAATTTCTTTATCATCGTAATTCCATTGAAATTTACTTGGCTCACATTCCCAAATAGGCCAACTTTTTATTCCATACTGAATTATTGTGCTTGCACTACAAGGGGAAGTGATTATAACTTTCACGAAATAGTTCGGATGTGTTTTTTTATTTTACAAATAAAAGAAATTTTTATTTTCGAGAATGTGTATTTCTTTACTGTCTTTTATTTTTTTTCGTTTATCATTAAAAAAATTTTAATTTATGGATGAGCTTTCTGTATTATCAATTTCGCTATCTATAGCTTCTCTAGGTATATTTTTCTTATTTTTTGCTTCAAATGATGATGATGACCAAGATGGTGGTAAGTTGATTAAATCATTAGAAAGAATTAATTAATTCCAAGTAAATAAAACATTTAATAGAGATTTATAACCTATAAAGCCTGCATAAATGCAGCTTAGAAAAATAAGATAAACCTCAAATGTACCAAGTCTTTTTTTCTTTAAAATTTTCATTATTTTGAGTGTTTATAGGATAATTTTATTTAATCTTATTTCTATTAACATGAGTATTTTTTACATTAACTTAGTTATTAAAGAATTATCAATGTCAAGCCAAAAAATAAAAAACAAGTAAAAAATATTATTTTTTTGGTAATTTCTCTTTCCTCATTCTTAGCAAAAAATAAGGATATTACTGGAGATGTGCTTAATAAAGCCCATCCTACTCCTATGGGAAGGGTTTTAAAAACAACTTGTTGTAGCAATATTCCTATATTTGTTCCAAGAATTATTGAAATCAAAAATCTTTTTTGTTGCTTTTTTTCTATGTTTTTTAAGAAAAAATTAATCTTAAATCCTTTTAGAATAATCAAAAAAATTATTGCACCTAATAATCTTATCTCAGTTGTAAGGAAAGGAGATAAATTGCTTTGAAGGAAAACCATCCTTGAAAAAAGACCTCCAAGAACAGCACATAAAACTGATAAAAAAGGAAAAGTAAAAATCTTAAAGTTATTTTTTTCTGAGAAAGGGGGGTTTTTCACTTTAAAATCGTTACCTTTTTTGAGAATTATGAATAAGGAAATCGATACTATGAATATTCCAACCCATGATTTAGTTGTTAAATTTTCATTAATAAAAATTTCTCCTGAAAAAGCAGCCATTAACGGAGAAAGAGTTTCTATAGATAAAGTTTTTCTTGTGCCAATTGTTTGTAATGACTTTAGGTAGAAAGTATCACCTAAACCAATACCTATTATCCCACTAATTAGTAGGATAATTATGTTTTTTAATTCAGTTATAGAATTTAGATTAATAAAAGCAGGAATAAAAACTAAAAAAGCAATTATATTTTTTATTAAATTAATATCTATTGATCTATATTTTTGAGTTTGCGAGCGCCAAATAAAGCACGCATAAGTCCAAGATGTAGCAGCTCCAAAAGCAGAAAGGATTCCAATCAAAACGTATAATTTTTATAAATTTTATTTTATAAATTGAGTAAATGCTAAAAAGAATACATAAATAAGAATCAAAATCCCCGGTAAGTACTGAATTAATGATTTGAAATTATTATTTTTCATAATTTACTTAGTAATTATTTATTCTAAACAGTTTTTTTATTGCTAGGGTACAAACTCTCCAACTTTTCTCTTCTTTTAACTTTCGCATTAATTCTTTCTTCTTTTTCTTTTTTCTTGATCTCGTCATTTATCTTATTTTGTCTATATCCAAACCAAAGTAGAACCCAAATAACAGAAGTTATTAAAAGAAGAGCAGTATATTGACCAGTCATAGGAAAACTGGCCTCAGAATATTTAACGTAAGAGAATACTGAGCTCATTTAATTAAGTTAAAGCATAAAAATAATGACTGCGTTGATTTTTTTAGAAATTTTAAAATTAGTGAATTGCACCTATTTATTATATAGTTTTAAAGTTTTTTTTTTATTTTGTTTTATGGTTTTTGAAGTAATTTTTCTTTGTAACTCCTTGCTATTATCAGATTGAAGCATATTAAATAATAAGTTTTTGGAACCTTTTGATTTAGCAGTTGTAGGAGGCGGTGCAGCCGGTTTTATGACAGCAATAACTGCTGCTGAACATGGAGTAAAAAGAATAATAATTCTTGAAGGTACTTCAAAACTTTTGGAGAAAGTAAGGATTAGTGGTGGGGGAAGATGTAACGTCACTAATGCAACATGGATACCGAATGAACTTGTTAATAATTACCCCAGAGGTGGAATTCAGCTCTTGGAATCATTTAATCGTTTTGCAGCTGGAGATGTATATGATTGGTTTGAGAAAAAAGGGTTAAAATTAAAAATTGAGGAAGATCTAAGAGTATTCCCAGCGTCTAATTCTTCTTCAGATGTTATTGATTGTTTGAGAAAAAGTGCTTTATCAAAAAACGTTGAGATATTAACAAAATTTTTTGTAAAAGAAATTACAAAAACCCCAGATAATATATTCAATATTTTTAGTCTTAAAAAAACAAAGGTAATTTCAAAAAATATTATTCTTTCAACTGGAGGTAATCCAAGCGGATATAAATTAGCTCAAAATCTTGGACACAACATTATTAAACCTGTACCATCGCTTTTTACTTTTTCTACAAAAGAACCAAATTTGGATGAATGTAGTGGGGTATCTATAAAGGGCATAGATATAGAAATTAAATTAAATAATAAGAATTTTCAAAATAGAGGCGATTTACTAATAACTCATTGGGGTTTTAGTGGCCCAGCAGTATTAAAACTTTCATCAATAGCAGCAAGGGAACTTTATAGCCAAAAATATAAATTTAATCTGATCATTAAATGGTCTTCTTTAAATTATATGGAGTTAAAAGAAAAAGTTAGTTATTTAAGATTAAATAAAGGCAAGGCGAATCTGATTAACAGTAGACCTGTTCCACTATTAACAAAAAGATTATGGATTTTTTTATTAAAGAAAATAGGTATTGATAAAGAGAAAAAGTGGGCTGATTTACTGGCCGATGAAAGAGAGAAAATGATAAATATATTAATGAGGGATAAATATATAATTTCGGGCAAAGGTCCATTTGGAGAGGAATTTGTTACTTCCGGAGGCGTAAAAATTAATGAGGTTAATTTTAAAAGTATGGAGAGCTTAATTTGTCCAGGGTTATTTTTTTCTGGAGAAGTTTTGGATGTTGATGGGATCACTGGTGGATTTAATTTTCAACATTGTTGGACAAGTGGATGGATCGCTGGGATGGCAGTCTCAAAGTTAAATCATTAAGTAATAAATTAATAAGTAATAAATCAGAAAGTAACAAATCAATAAGTTTATCTTTTTTTTATTAAGTATTAGACGGAAAAAGTTTTTTGAAGAAACTTTAATTTTAAAGTTTTAATTATTGGTGAAGATTAATGCAGAATCTTGTATCAAAAAAAGAAGAAGAGGAAAGAAGATTAAAAGCTTTAGCAGAATATAGGATTTTGGGAACCAAGCCTGAATCATGTTATGACGATATTACAAAAATTGCTGCTACAACCTGTAATGTGCCTATTTCTTTAATGACTTTGGTAGACAAAGATAAACAATGGTTTAAATCCAAAATAGGACTTCAAATATCAGAAACTAGAAGAGATTGGTCTTTTTGTACCCATGCAATAAAAGAAAATAGTCCATTAATTATTCATGATGCTTTCCAAGATGAAAGATTTATAAATAATCCATTGGTAACAGGAGATCCCAAGATTCGTTTTTATGCAGGTTTTCCTCTTAGAAATAGTGATGGTAATAAACTTGGAACTCTTTGTGTAATAGACAGAAAGCCAGGAAATCTAACTACACAACAATTCAATATTATGGAATTATTATCCAAGCAAATAGTTTCATTTTTAGAGCTTAGAAAAAAGTCATTAAACTTGCTAGATGCATTGTCTAACTTGCACAAACAGGAAGGTATTTTATCTGTCTGTTCATATTGCAGAGAAGTGAAAAATAAGGAGGGCGATTGGATGCATTTAGAAAAATATCTTTCGAAAATTAGTGATATTAGATTCAGTCATGGGGTCTGTGATAATTGTATGGAAAAACATTTTCCAGATGTAATCGAAGTGTGGAATAAAAAGGATTTTTTTGAAGATGGTCAAAAAAGGTTTTTAGAGTCCTAGAATCGATAACTTGCTTTTTATTGTTTATTCTATTTTCTAAACAAATTCTTTATTTGGTGGTTAGTATTGTATAAATTTTGACTAGAAAATGTTATTAGGAACTTTATTAACAGGTGAAATTGCTAAAAGTGCATTAGTAGCATATGTTCATTATTTAGGAATTATATTGTGTTTTGGTTCTCTTTTATTTGAAAGATTGACTCTCAAAGTTGATCTTAATAGAAATGAGACGATTTCAATGATAATAGCTGATGTGGTCTATGGTTTGGCAGGAGTTGCAATATTGGTTACTGGGATTTTGCGTGTTAAGTATTTTGGTCAAGGAGGTGATTTTTATACAGGAAATCCTGTTTTTTGGATAAAAGTCTCTCTTTACATTCTGGTGGGATTACTTTCTTTATATCCAACAACAACCTATATCTTATGGGCCATTCCATTAAGTAAGAATAAATTACCTGAAATATCTGAAAATCTAGTTAAGAGGTTCAGACTAATCATTACTACTGAATTAGTGGGTTTTGCAACAATACCTTTGTTTGCCACTCTCATGGCTAGAGGTGTAGGTTTAGGTTGAATAATTTATTTCTAGAAAGAAATTGTTTAATAAGTGCTAACAAACTATATAGATGGAGTTTAAGTTATAAGATTTCTAAATCTAAAAAAGAGATTATCTTTATTGGTTTAAATCCCTCATTATCGGATGAAGTTTTCTTGGACAACACAACAAAAAAGATAATCAAAATTTCGAAAAAAAATAATTACGGCAAAGTAAAATTAATAAATCTATTTGCTCTTATTTCAAGCAAACCAGAAAAACTTTTTAAACATAAAAACCCTGTGGGTTATCTAAACAATAATCATATTTATAAAAACTTAAAACACTGGTCTGAAAGTAAAAATTGTGATTTATGGTTAGGTTGGGGTAACAAAGGTAAATTTCTAAATAGAAATAAAAGAATATCAAAAAAAATAATGCAATATAACTCAATTAGGAAAAATAATTTTGATAATCCTCTTGGACCGCTTTTAATTAAGAAAACAATCAAAGATAATCCAATACACCCTCTATATTGTTCTGATAATTCCATCCTCCAATCTTATTTTTAGGTAGTAAGGCTCAATTCAAAAACCAGTATTTTTAGCTATTCCATTAAATATGTGTTAATTTCTATTTGCTAGGTTAACCTAAAATGAAAATTTCAAAGCAATTAAATAAACTAAAAAACTTGAATGTTGAGGCTGAAAAATGTTCTACAAGAGAAGAAGCAAAAAAAATAATTTATAAAGCAAATAAAGCACAAAGTAAAATAAACAAATAAATAAAAAGTAATTTCATTTATTCATAATTTATAATTTTCAAAAATATTAAATTTACAAATACACCATGTTTATTTCTTAGTATTTATGTCTTTGAAAATAATTAAAATAAGGAAATCTCACGAAAGATTTAGATCGACTAGAGAATGGCTAAATTCGATGCATTCATTTTCTTTCGCAGAGCATAGAGATCCAAAATGGGATAATTTTGGGAAAATTAGAGTTATAAACGAAGATATTATTTCTCCTAATGCAGGATTTAATACACATTCTCATGCAAATATGGAAATAATTACTGTCGTAACAAAAGGAGCAATAACTCATAGAGACTCTTTAAACAATTTTGGAAAAATTCACAAAGATGAAGTACAAGTTATCTCTGCAGGTACTGGAATCTCTCATAGCGAGAAGAATGAAGAAAATGAGAACTGTAAGTTGTTCCAGATTTGGATATACCCTCAAAAAGAAAATATCAAACCGCGATATGATCAAATTTCATTAAATGAAAAGTTGTGGGAAAATCTTATTTTTAATTACAAAGATGGTAAGAATAATAAGCTTTTTCTAAATCAAAGTATCTCTTTGTGGCGTTGTAAATATAAGCCAATTAAAGAAAAAAAATTGCCATTAAAAATCGATAAATATAATTGGATACAAATAATAGAAGGTAATCTTTTATTAAAAAGTAAAGACTCTAATTCAAATATATTTCTCGAATCTGGAGATGGCTTGGGTTTTGAAGTTAATTATTATGATGATGTCTATATAGATACTGAAAAAGACTTAGATTTTCTCTTATTTTCGATGCCTTCATTATAATATATCGGTTACTTTTACCCATCAACTCCTTTATTAAATGCATTTAAGGCTTGCAAAGCCATATTAAGGTGAACTTCCATAGCACCAAGTGCAATTAAAGAATTTGGTGATTTATCTTTTAGTAAATTTTCTTTTCTTTTTGATAACTCATTAACTACCTTCTTAGTTGAAGCTTCCCAATTGTTTATTAACTCTTCAAATTCTCTTTTTTCGAGGCTTTCTATTTCTGCTAATTCATCAGAAAAATGAGCATCCTTTTGTGCCTTAAGCATTAAGTAACTTAATTTTTTATGACTTATTGCTTGAGGTAAATTGTTAGATTCACTCATTGCCAGTAGTTTATTTATAGTCAAAATCTAACTAATTAAGTGAATATTTGCTAGAGGGTAAACGGTTGTGATGACCGACCTGAACATTACGAAATGATACTTGAACAAAAAATGGATTTATTAACCTTTAATTTTTCACTTATTAGTTTCTTGAAATAATCTCCACGCTCTTCATAATTTTTAAATTGATCAAAACTAGAGCATGCAGGTGAGAATAATAATTTTCCAACCCTATTATTTTGTAAATAATGAAAAACAAAATTTAAAAGCTCTTTTAGTTCTGAAAATTCAAAAATATTTTTTTTAAATCCTTCATTAATAAGCGCCATTTTTAGGACTTTTGAGCTTTCTCCAAAAAGGAAAACACATCTAACTTTTTTCTTTAAAACTTTGATCCACTCACTATATTCATTGCCTTTTAATCTGCCCCCAGCAATGATTATTATTTGACCTTCAATTGAACTTATTCCCGCAATAGATGAGTCAAAATTTGTAGCTTTACTATCATTAATGATTTCCAGTTCATTATTTTTATAAATTGTTTCCATCCTATGGGGTAATTGTTTGTAATTAGATAAAGAATCTTTAATCTTCTTTCCAGATAATCCAACTTTTCTTGCTGCTGCAATTACCAATAAAAGATTTTGAAGATTATGTATTCCTTTTAAAGAAAAATGTTCAAGTTTCAATAATTTCTTTCCTCTCTCAAAAATGTATGCTTGATCATCTATCCAATAATCGCATTGAATAAAATTTGATTTATCGGAACTAGTTGTTATCCAAACCCCACTTGATAGCGAACTATAGTGATTTCTTAGGTTTTTATCGTCAAAATTATAAATTCTAAAATCAGATTTTTCTAGCAAGCTTTTTTTTATGTTGAAATAGTTTTCAAGTGTTTTATGTCTTTCAAGATGATCTTCTGTGAAGGTTGTCCATATTCCAATATTAGGTTTTACTTCTGGAGATATTTCTATTTGATAACTGCTTAATTCAGCTACAACCCAATCAATTTTTTTATGTTTTTTGGAGTGAGCATATTTACATAAAGGCGTACCAATATTCCCTGCAAAAGGAGCATATAATCCATTATCGCAGAGTATATGGCTTAGTAGATGAGTAACAGTAGTCTTGCCATTAGTGCCAGTAATACCTATCCAATTTGTGTCTTTTAAAATTTCCCATGCAACATTAATTTCTCCAATTACTTTAATTCCCTTTTTTTTTAATTCAATAATAGTTATATGGTCATAAGGTATTGATGGACTTACAACAACAGATTCGATCTCTTTAACAAAAGGTTGAATTTCTTCAAATACAAATTCTTTATTCAGAGAAACTAGTATATTAAGCTCTTCTAATTCTGTTTTTCTTTCTAAGAATTCTATTCCATCTTTACTTTCCCAAACAATTACTCTCTTATTAATGCTTCTCAAATACTTGGCAGCCCAAAATCCAGATTTACCTAATCCAACTACAAGATTAATATTTCTTTTACTTGAATGATTATCTATCATTAAATTTATAATTGCTTTTATATTAATTGTGTTTAAGGGGTAATTCAATCATGAGATCTTTCTTCAGTATTTATAGTATTCGCCAAAGAAAAGTTAATTAATGGAAGATAATACTGCAAAATATTGGTTCTCTTGGTTTTATGAAAAGTGGGAGAAAAATGCTCCAGGTGAATTAATTGAACAGGGTTTAACTCCGTCTCAGATTGCTGAACGGTTTGTTAATGAAAACCATGATAGTTTTATTCAATTGTCAAAAAAAATTGATGAAAAAAATTATGATGCCTTAACAGAATTTATGAAACTTTCAGAGAGTGAATTACATATCTTGAAGTATTTTCTAAAGTTAGTAAAAACGAAAAATTTATAAGAAGTTACTAAGTATTTCAAGGCTTTTTTCCCATAAATTTTTTCTTTCTTTTTTATTGATGGCGAAAGGAGAAGTAGGGGATAGTTTTGGATGACCTCTGAAATTAAATCTAGGACCATAATGATCACCGCCTCTTGCATCTGGTGAAGTAGCTGCAAAAAGTTGAGGTAAAGCGCCCATCTCAGCAGTTTGAAAAATAGGGCTAAATAATTCCAATGAGAATGTTTCTAATGGACTAGGGTTAGGTTTTTGAGCAGTAAAGAGATTTGTTTTTGCAATTCCTGGGTGAGCAGCTAAAGAAAGTATATTTTTGTGCTTTAAGTTCTCATTTAGTTCCAAAGCAAACATTACATTTGCCAATTTGCTATTGGAGTAAGATTCCCATTTGTTGTAATAGTTCTCGGCTTTTAGATTTTTCCAACCAACTTTGCCAAAAAATTGTGCTCCAGAAGTAACCGTCACTATTCTAGATTCTTCTTTTGTTTCAATAATTGGAAGTAGCTTTAGAGTCAAAAGCATGTGAGCTAGATGATTAACTGCAAATTGTATTTCATATCCCTGGACACTAAGAGTTTTAGGCGGATGCATAATGCCTGCATTATTGATTAGTAAATCCAAATTTTCAAAATTATCAAAAATTTTGGACTGAACTTCAACAATATTTTTTAAATCTGACAAATCTAATTCTAAAGGTGTAAATAATCCTTCAGGATTAAGACCTTTAAGTTTATTGATAGTTTGATTAGCTTTTTCAAACGATCTACAAGCTATAACTACATGAGCATTCTTTTCTGCTAAGGCCTTTGCAGTGTAGTATCCAAGACCACTATTCGCACCAGTAATTAGAGCTGTTTTGCCTGCAAGGTTTGGAATATTAGATGTTTCCCAGTTAGAGATTTTAGGTCTTGAAATAGTGGCAGTCATTTAGTAATCCTGCAAATTGCTTTGGAATTTAACCAAAATTTAATTACTTTCCCACTGTAAATACTGGAAGTCAGTATCGTGAGCTCTTTTTGAAGGTACTATTTAATATTATTTTTGAATTGCATATTGCCATTCGTTATTTTGAGATAAACTTTTCTCTCTAAGTAACTGTAATTTCCTACTATTTATTTTTATAACTATCCCATTAGTTGGATATTTCGCAAATATTTTTCTCTCTAACCAATTTTTTTTATATATTTGGATTTCGCTTGTATGATTTGTGAAGTAACTGTCAGGGGTGCTGAAGCCACACTTTTTAAGATAGTTAAGGGTTTCGTATTGATTAAGTCTTCCATTAAGTATTTGGAAACAGCAAAAGCGGAGACTTTCTCCAATCCCTTTCTTATGATTGAGGTATTTTCTTGTAATTCTTTGGGAAATGCCGGCAACTTGGTTTGTAGCGTAAAGTTCACCTCTAATTTGAAAATCTCGTTTGATAGGAATACAATCGGGGACATTTTTAATTTGTTTAATTTTGCTTGAGACATCTAATCCTTTTTTTGTAATAGCTTTATTAAAATTGCCATCTATATATCTAATTGCAATAGCACAGCCATCAATTTTTGGTTGAATGCTTAATCTTGTTTTTGTTAATAAACTTTTCAAAAATTCTTTATAGTTTTCTTTAGCTAATTTTGGCAAAAGTTTATTATTTTTTTGATTAAAGTAGTCAGGCTCTGGATCAATAGGAATAAAGAGCTTTTCAAGTTGCTTAAATGCACCATCCGAAATTATGCCTTCACCTATTCTGTATTGTTCATCAAGATACTTAACATCTCTCACTAATAAATTATTCATAATAATTTTGATGAATATTTAAAAACCTTCTAGAAAAAATCATTTAAATAAAGATTTGAAAATTAAAATTAGATTTAAAAAGTAATTGACCACTAAATATCCTCCTACGCAGAGAGCGATTTAAGAGTATAAAATGTACGGATTAGGAGTTTAAATTAAATACTTTAATCAAACATATTTACTTAAAAGTGAAATAGAAAATTTTAAGGATTAATTTGCAGTCAAATTTTTGAAATTTCTATCAATACAAAAAAAAATTTTTTACAGTTATCAGAAAATGTCATTTTTATTAAAAGCTCAAAATACCTGGGAAAATTTTGCGAAATACAAAATTAATGATTATGCAAAATTAAGAAATTTTGATTTTGGGCCAAATAACGAAAGTTCAGTTTCAAAATTATCGCCTTACATTACTCATAGAATCTTATCGGAATATGATCTGATTCATGATATTAAAAGTAATTACAAAATCAAAAATTCAACTAAATTTGTTGAAGAAATATTTTGGAGAGTTTACTGGAAAGGGTGGATGGAAAATAGACCTAAAGTTTGGAGAAATTTTATTTCAGAAAATAATCTCGATTTTGATTATGAGCTATATGAAAGTGCAATTAATGGCAATACAGAATTAGATTTTTTTAATTCTTGGGTCCAGGAATTAAAGCAGTACAACTATTTGCATAACCATACAAGAATGTGGTTTGCGAGTACTTGGATATTTAATTTAGGCCTTCCATGGCAATTGGGAGCAAAGTTTTTCTTTAAATATCTTTTTGATGGTGATGCTGCATCTAATCTCCTTAGCTGGAGATGGGTCGGAGGATTGCAAACGAAGGGGAAACAATATCTTTTTTCATCATCAAACCTCAGAAAATTTTCAAATAATAGATTTAATGCAGAAAAAATCAGTAATCAACAAATTTTTCTTGAAGAATCTAATCAAATACCATTAGAAGATGAGATTTATAAAAATGATATGTCTCCTAAATCAAATAATCTGATTATGTTTGAAAATGATTTGCACCTTGCAAGCCTTAAAAATTTACTTCCAAGCTATAAAAAAGTATTTATTATCCTTTTAAAAAATGAACAAAGACAAGTTAAATTGTCTGAATCTGTTTTGAAATTTAAACAAGATTTGGTCTCTGAATTTGTAGAGGATTTTAATAATGTTGAACAGATTGATCCTTATTCACTGGAAAATACTTTTAAAAATACTAACGAAATAGATATTATTTATCCTGGAGTGGGAGAAAATTATGATTTCATAACTGATTTTAAAAATTTACAAAATAAAAAAATTTTTAATCTTGTTAGAGATGAAGATTTATTTGCTTGGAAATTCGCCAAAAAAGGTTTTTTCAAATTTAAAGAAAATATTCCGAAAATCAATCAGAGAATATTAGAAAATTATTCAAAAAATAATTTTTAACTTAGTTAAATTCCTAATCAGAAAAAGAATTCATTAGAGCACTAAGTATAAATACTTAATTAGGCGCGACTTTTGCGGTTTAATCCACGATGGATACTGTGACTAGTTATTTTTACTTAAGGATAATTTTTTTATAGTGCTTTCAACAATTCTTACCAAGTCGTTTAGCAAAGATACTGCTTTATTAATTCTTAGAGTTATAACTGGAACTGTTCTTATTCATCACGGTTATGAGAAATTAGCAAATATAGAAAATTTCGCTGATGCTTTTGTCAGACCTTTACATCTTCCATTCCCAATTTTTTTATCATACATAGCGGCATTCTCTGAAATAGGTGGTAGTTGGCTGCTAATTATCGGCTTAGCTACAAGGTTCGGGGCTTTGGCAATTGTGGGTACAATTTCTGTCGCTATATATCATGCACTTGTTACTTCAGGTTTTAATATTTTCTTACTAGAGCTTTTACTTTTGTATTTCGCTTCGGCAACTTCAATTGCATTAACAGGGCCTGGTAATTTCTCCTTAGATGAGGTCATTATCAGAATTTTGAAATCAGAAGATGAAGAGGAAATCATTCCTTCAACAAAATTAAAAAATTCTAAGGAAGTCGAAGTTAAAGAAGAAACAAGTAAAGGTGGCTTATTTCAATTTCTGCAAGCGAACATACTCTCAGATACTTCAAGCTAACTTCTTAGGATAAAGGTTATTAATTAGTTCTAACCTTTTTCTATAACTGTTTCTCTTCTCAAGTTTTATCTTAATTGTTGCTTCAGAAAGACTTATAAATAGCCCTATAGCAGTTACCCAAGATAAAAAAATGAAAGGGTTTTCTGGAATTTCTGAGAAATTCATATGAATAATATTTCTTTTTTAAAACTGACTGATCACTATATGTTTTTCAACCTAAATATACAATTTAGAAATATTTAAGGATTAATTTCTATTTTTTCCCATTTCTTATTCTTTTCCCAAAGATATCTTTTATGAATAGGCTGTTCTAATTTAAGAAGATCTACTGAATCGATTTCAAAATTTAGAACTACAAAATTTTCTGACTTAGCAAGATTGGATAATATTTCATGAGCAGATTGGACTTTTGGGTTCATTTTCTCTCCAGGAGATTCCCAAAACCAAGAAGATTTTGATTTTTCTGATAATAAATCCCAATAATTTTTGTTATCACTTAATTCATGTATTTTTCCTTTGAATCTATATTGTGATTTGGTTTTCAAAAAGAACCATAATATTTCTGCATTAGGGTTGGATTTTAAATGCCCAATTTTTTCACTTCTTCTATCTGTAAAAATAATCATTGAACTATCTTTATTCCATCCTCTGAAAACAACTGTTCTTAATCTTGGCTTATTTTCTTCGCTGACTGTTGCAAGCTGTATCCATCTATTAGATGGTGATTTGCCCTCTTTTTTTCTAGAAGATTTTAGATCTTGCCTCCAACTGGGTAAGTTGTTATCAGACATTTAATTTAGGCAATATAAGACCACTTTTCTTTTTGTATTCTTCGAATGAATCATATTTTGAGAGCGATTTATCTTTTTTTATCATTCTAGGTAGAAAAACTATAAAGAAAAATATTGCAAGAATTACTAATGGTATGAAACTCATTGAAAGTATGGCGAATGATAGATAAATTAATATTTCTCCTAGATAATTTGTATTCCTCATATTTTTGAAAAATCCTTCTTTAATTAGATCTTTTTTTAATTTAAGAGAAAAATATTTTTGGGCATCACTAGCAAAGTGTAGAAACACACCAATTATATTTATAGATACAGATGCAGCTATTACGACATTTGGAACAGATTTCTGAGATGAGATAAGAATGTAGGGAGCTACCCAGTAACTTCCAAGGAAAATAAAGCCAGTAACTGAAGTTAAAAAATTGATTTTTTCTTTAAAATAAGGATCTGGGAATATCTTTTCTTTTAGAAGCCAAAGTAATCCATAAGTACCATGCAGAGCTAAATAAACGTAAGAAGCGATCGTAAAATTATCAAAAAAAATCATAAGACCTATCACTACAAATGCAGTGAGCCCCTTATGTAGATTAATTATTTGATTAAGTTTCATCTTTTTTAATAATCTAAAAAATGAAATTATTTTCTGTGGATATAACCTAGGTCGTCAAAAGTTCTAATGGGCGATACTGGATTCGAACCAGTGGCCACTACCGTGTCGAGGTAGTGCTCTACCACTGAGCTAATCGCCCCAATTGAGGAATTTTTAATCCCCCTTATAAGAAAATAGCAGGTTGCGTTTCATTTTCTAAGTAATTGAACTTTCCATCGTTCTCTTTTGGTTATTTCTAAATTTAGAATTTCGATAAATCCTTTATTTTCAAGTTCTACTTTGTCGCCAATTTTTAGATTAATTGTTGGCTTATTAACTTTTCTTCCATTTAATCTGAGCATTCCATTTTCTATCCTTTCAATGATTTTGGTTCGTGATACCCTAAAGCCAGCTGAAGCTATAGCATCTAATCTTGTTGAAGCTTCTACTGTATTGACAAGTTTTTTTGATCTTCCAGAAGGTATTTGTAATTCATCTATACCTACTACATTAACTTTTACTTTTACGTCTCTTAAATAAAAAATTTTTTCATCTAGATGCTTAATATTTGAATTATCAATTATCCCTTGTGCTCCCCTATCGCCAATAGTCCATATATCTCCAACTTTTATTTGATTAACCCCATTTTCAATTAAGAGGGATCTAAAGTCGTCTTGTGTAGCATTATCAAATAAAAAATTTCCATTAATTTTTATTCCTTGAGCTGGAAAATTACTTTTTAGCGCATCCTCTTCAGGAATATTATCTCCTCTAAAGCAAGCTATCCTAGATCTTTGAGAAGAGGAGAATCCTCCATAAATAAAAAATTTGAAATCATTTAAATTTTCAAAATCTTTTAAAATCTCTTCGCAAATATAAGTTGAATTAAAACCAGTCCAATAAGTTTCCCAGTGTTTGTAGGCTAAGTTAGCAATATTTATTAATTCCTCAGTTTCTTTTTTGTAGTTTGAATTTATTAAGATCTCTTTTAAGTCAATCATTTAGCCTTCTAAAAAAATTATATCTTTTGCTTCTGATTGTTTTATCAAAGCCCATGGTAATTCAGCTCCAATTTGATTTTCAAGTAGAACAAGCCATTTACCCTCTTTATTAAAATTAATGATTGATCTTAACTCTTTATTTCTATTAATGTTAATACTTGCAGAAGAAACAATGCTTCCTAAATATCCTGAACCCATCCCTAAAAGACCTCCAATTAAGGATTCCCCGATGTTATTCAAACCAAGAAAGCTGAAAGTAGATAAATTTGTCATATTAGAAAAAGCTATTCCAGCTACAAAACCAAATGGCATTAGCCATCTAGTCATTTCTTTTTGTCTAATCTTTCTATCCAATTTTGGATTTAAGATTCTTATATCTTCAAAATTTTGAGATTTGAATAATAAATTTGCTTTCGCATTTAGCAATTCTTTTTCATCTGATGATATTTTTTCTCTTAATGGTGGGATCAAAATAGCTTCAGAGAGCATTACTGATTTTTCTTTGAAAACTTCAAATAGCTGGATACATTTATCAATGTTTTCAAATATCACAATACTTTTAGTCAAATTTCAATCCTCAATTGTTTGTGTGTTATTCAAATTAATAAAATTAGATACATACACTATAGATTAAGTTAAAGTAAAAGATTAAAGAACCAATCTTAAATGACAAAAGTTCTCATTACAGATCCAATTGATCAAACAGGAATCGATATTCTTTCACAAGTAGCTCAGGTTGATCAGAAGATAGGAATCTCAAACTCCGATCTGGCTTCCATCATTAAAGATTATGATGCTTTAATGATTCGCTCCGGTACTCAAGTAACTGAAGAAATTATTAACTCTTCAAGCAAGCTGAGAATTATTGGAAGAGCAGGAGTTGGAGTCGATAATGTAGATGTTAAGGCCGCTACTCAAAAAGGAGTTCTTGTTGTAAATTCTCCAGGAGGCAACACAATAGCCGCCGCTGAACATACAATAGCTATGATGTTGGCTTTATCTAGACATATTCCAATTGCTAATAGTAGTACTTTTTCAGGTAAATGGGAAAGAAAGAAATTTGTTGGGAATGAGCTTTACAAGAAAAAATTAGGTGTAGTAGGTTTAGGGAAAATTGGTGCTCATGTAGCGAAAGTTGCTAATGCATTAGGAATGGAAGTTTACGGATATGATCCCTATGTTTCAACTGAAAGAGCTCAACAAATACAAGTTAAACTATCTGAAATAGAGGATTTATTCCAGCAATCCGATTATGTTACTTTGCATTTGCCTCGCACACCAGAGACAGAGAATTTAGTAAATATAGACGTGCTTAAAAGTATGAAAAACAGCGCAAAATTAATTAATTGTGCTCGAGGAGGCTTAATTGACGAAGAGGCATTAGCTGAAGCTTTAAATAAATCATTGATTGCGGGCGCTGCAATAGATGTCTTTTCTAAAGAACCTTTGGAATCTAATTCACCACTTTTGAAGGTTGAAAAGAATCTTATTCTTACCCCACACTTAGGAGCATCTACTCGGGAAGCACAAGAAAATGTAGCTGTTGATGTTGCGGAACAAATAAGAGATGTCTTGCTTGGTTTATCTGCTAGAACTGCAGTAAATATACCAGGTTTGAGCCCTGATATTATGGATAGTCTAAAACCTCATTTGCAGTTAGCTGAAACAATGGGTCTGCTTATTAGCCAGCTTTCAGGTGGACAGATTCAAAAACTTGAGGTGAAGCTTCAAGGCGAATTTGTTCAACATCCCTCCCAGCCATTAATAGTAGCTAGTCTTAAAGGTCTTTTAAGTAAAGCTTTGGGAGATAGGATTAATTATGTAAATGCTTCGCTAGAAGCAGATTCAAGAGGTATTTCAGTAGTCGAGAATAAAGATGAGGCAAGACCCGAATTTGCTAGTGGATCACTTCAGTTAACCACTTATGGAGATAATGGTGACCACAGTGTAGCAGGAAGCATTTTTGCTGATGGGGAATTAAGAATCATTAGTATTGATCAATACCCAGTTAACGTATCGCCTAGTAGATATATGTTAGTTACTAGACACAGAGATATGCCTGGTATTATTGGCAAGCTGGGGTCTTTGTTAGGTAGCAACAACGTAAATATTGCCTCAATGCAAGTTGGACGCAAAATTGTTAGAGGTGAAGCTGTTATGGTTCTAAGTATTGACGATCCAATACCTAATAAGTTGCTTGATACCATTATTGAAGTGGAGGGAATTACCAACGCTAATCCAGTTACTTTATAAAGAGGCTTGTCCTAATTAATGGAAACTAAAGATTGGTATAAACTAACTTTTCAGATTGAAGGTGATTCAGAAGAAATTATTATATGGAAATTAAATGAGCTGGGAATATTTAGTTTTTCATTTGAATATTTAATTAAAAATAAAAATAAAAAAGAGGTTAATATATGGCTCCCAATTGATGCTTGGGGCGAGAGTTCTAGAAATGGTCTTGAAAAAATAATTAGCAAACTTCTAAACATTGATGCCCCAGATAATCAATTTTTTGACTGGAGTATTATTAAAGAGGAGGATTGGTTGTCAAGCTGGAAGAAATATTGGGCGCCTGAATTAGTAGGAAATCATTTTTTAATATTGCCTTGTTGGATAAATCTAAATGAAAAATTTAAAGATAAACAAATCATAAAAATTGATCCTGGAGCAGCCTTTGGTACAGGAAGTCATCCTTCGACTTATCTTTGCTTGGAAAAAATGGAGAATATTTTATTTTCTGATAAAAAGGTATTAGATATTGGGAGTGGTAGCGGGATTTTGAGTGTAGCCGCAAGATTACTTGGCGCTAAAGAGGTTTTTGCAGTGGATAATGATTATTTAGCTATAAATTCAACTAACTCTAATTTTCAACTAAATTTCGGTAATTTAAAAAACTTAAATACATATTTGGGATCTTTTAATGATGTAATTTTAAAAAATCAACTCAAACAATTTGATTTTGTTTTATGCAATATTCTTGCTGAAGTAATAATAGAAATGATTCCAAATATTTATAAGTGCTTGAGAAACAATGGGGAAGTAATTATCAGTGGAATTCTGAATTCACAAAAAGATGAAATTATAAAAATATTAATTCAGAATGACTTGAAATTATTGGATGTATCAACTAGAAAAGATTGGGCATGCATTTCTGCTCAAAAAAACAAAGATCAAACCTAAGTATAAGTTTTTCTTATTGATACTCTTTAATACATTTTATTGTGTCATTTTTTACTTCAAAATCTCACATATCGACTCAATCGATGTTAAAAATGTAAGTGATAGGTATTAATTACCAACAATTTTTTTATTTAAATGGCTTCTTACAAAGTTACACTCATCAGCGAAGGTGAAGGTCTCAATTCAACTATTGAAGTACCTGACGACCAATACATCCTCGATGCAGCTGAAGAACAAGGTATCGACCTACCTTATTCCTGCAGAGCTGGAGCATGTTCAACATGTGCTGGAAAAGTTACTTCAGGTAGTGTTGATCAATCAGATCAGAGTTTCTTAGATGACGACCAACTAGAAGCTGGTTTTGTTCTTACATGTGTTGCTTATCCAACATCTGATGTAACAATTACAACTCATGCTGAAGAAGAATTGTACTAATTATAAAAAATTAACTTTTCTAAGTTGATTATTGATTATTTCTCTGCCACCCTCTATGAAGGTGGCTTTTTTTTATAAATGAATAAATTTGAATTTTTTAAGACTGGTAGTGTTCAATCAAGTTATGGAGGTCAGTACAGTTATAAGGTAATTGGACCATGTTGCAGACTTTATGATAGGGAGGAGTTACCTTGGCCCTGTTCCAGACTTGCTTGGAGAAGTAAGGAGCCTAGTTGGAGGAGAATAGGTTCTAGGTTCGTTGCTGATATGGCATCAAGAAAATGCCCATCTTATTCGATCCAGATTTTGGAGCCTGGATCAAAACCCGTTGAAACAGTTATAACCCTTTTTTCAAAGAAATTTTCTTCTGATATACAAGAATGGTGGTATAGCAAAAAACCAGGCTCAAAAGAGCCTGGTAATATCTTCCCTTCTGAAGTTATTTAGCTTTTAAATTTTATGCTTTGGGCTTTGGAGGCATGTAACCTTTTAAGCCGGTGCATTCAAGACTATCAATTGTATTAACTCCAGTTTGCGTATTGGTACCACTAGCTCTTTCACATAATGATTTTCTTTGAGAAAGATCAAGATTTGCATCAGTAAAATCTGCCCCCTCAATAATTGCTCCATCAAAAACACTTTTCATTAGCTCACCATTGGTAAGATTTGCATCTGTAAAATCAGCATTATCAAAGCGTGTTGCATAAGCAATGAGGTCTGTCATATTGGCTCCTTTGAAACTGGAGTTTTTTGCAGTTGTTACGCTCATATATGCGCCTTGAAGATTAGCTTCTCCTAAATCTTGATTAGACAAATCATATTTAACATATTCAGTATTATGAAGATCTGCACCGTGAAGATCATCTTTTAGTACGTCAACTGATGAAGGATCACTTGGATAGAGTGCGTATGCTGAGATTGGATTAATAAGTAAACCAATAATTAATGGGAGAAAAATAAATAGTCTTTTAAAAGACTTATGTAGTGATGAAAAAATAGAAACCATTTCGATCAACATCAATATAGAAAACCTATGACTATTATTCCATGGGTTGGCCATTTGCGACCCTTCTTCTCACGAACTGTTGCAGTTTATTTTATTTCTGCCGTTAGAAAATCTTTTGCAAGCTGTGTATTTGGAAAAACTTTTTGAGCCTCTTTAAGCAAATCGCTTGGGGTAATTGCATTTTTATTGGTATATCTTGGGCTAAAATGAGTAATAATTAATTTTTTTGTGTTAGATAATAATGCTGTTTTGGCAGCCATAATTGTTGTGGAATGTAATTTTTCGTAGGCCATGCTTTCATCCTCCTCTGAAAAAGTTGATTCATGTACGAGTAAATCGGCATTTTTTGATAGTGAAACAGCTGATTCGCTAAAGACTGTATCTGTGCAATAAACAAAACTTTCACCCTCTCTAGGAGGTCCACAGAATTCTTTTCCATCAAATGTCCTACCATCCGCTAATACGACTTTTTTCCCTTGTTGCAGTTCTGAATAAATTGGTCCAGGTGATATTTTTAGAGACTCTGCTTTTTTGATATCAAATATACCTGGTTTATCTTTCTCACTAACTCGATAACCATAAGCAGGTATTTTATGTTTAAGACAGGCGCAATTTACTTTGATTTTGTTGTTTTCAAATAGGATTTTATTTTCTGATGCAAAATTTTCAACTTCTACAAAATTTAATGGAAACGACAATTTGCAAAAACTACTTTTAAGTGCAGAATTAATAAAACTTCTCAACTCTGAGGGGCCGTAAATTTCAATACCCTTGCTATTTCCTGATAAGCCTAACGTCGCTAAAAGTCCAGGCAAACCATAAATATGATCTCCATGCATATGTGTAATAAATATTTTCTTGATTTGTGAAGATTTAATATTGCTTTTCATTATTTGATGTTGCGTTCCTTCTCCACAATCAAAAAGCCAAACTTCTGATGACTGTGATAATTTTAGTGCTAGTGAAGAAACATTTCTCGTTAAGGATGGGACCCCTGAGCTTGTTCCTAAGAAGGTGATATTCACTTATTTATGATATTTTTATTTTTATATCTGGATTAAATCTAGACTTTTAGTCAAACTAAGGCAAATTAAGCATTTGTTTTTTAAACAAAGTGATACTTAAATTTAAAAAAAATTATAGTAAATGTTGCCTGATTAGTATTTTATTTATTTGCGTTTTTCAGAGTGAAAGTGTTTTTGCATCTAAAGAACCAATTATCAGAGTTTTAATATCAAAAAATAACAATTTAAGGATTAGATCAGATAGATCAATTCCTTTAACTATAGAGGGGAAATTTTTTTCAAGTAAAAAAATAAAAGGCTTAACTTTGAAAAATGAAAAAAATAGAAAAATTTTATATTTTGATAAAAATAAACAAAAAAAATATGATTTAAAAAGTAATCAAAAATTTCAAATTAGATCTTCTGATGGAAGAGGTATATGGGTAGGGCAGAAGAGATTTTCTGGTAAGATTAATATCTTTGTCCTTGATTCTGAAACATTGGTGGTAAATGTTTTAGGAATAGAAAAATACCTCAGTAGTGTAGTAGGTTCAGAGATGCCAACAAAATGGCCTATTGAAGCATTAAAAGCACAAGCAATTGCCTCAAGAACTTATGCTTTAAAGCAAAAGGGTAATATTTTATTTGATATAGATTCAACCCAGAACAATCAAGTCTATAATGGCTTGGAGTCAAGAACATATAAAACTATCAGAGCCGTTAAGAGTACGAGATCTTTGGTTTTGACGTATAAAAATAAATTAATTAATGCTTTGTTCCATAGCAGCTCAGGAGGAATGACAGAAAATAGTCAAGATGTATGGAAGAATAAATATCCATATTTGTCCAGTGTGAAAGATTTTGATAAAAAAAATCCAAAATTTAGATGGCAAAAAAAATTTTCGAGTAATGAATTAGAAAATTTATTTCCTAAGATTGGAGGTTTAAGAAATATAGAGATCCTAGATATTACTAGCACGGGGAGGGTAAAAAATGTAAAACTTATTGGGGCTTATGGTTCTGATCAAATGTCTGGAGTAGTTTTAAGAGAAAGATTAGGCCTCAATAGTAATTTTGTGAGATTTAAATTTTTTGAGGGAAAATTAAAAAATAATTTTCCTACAAAAAAAGGTTTGATAGTTTTTGGACAGGGATCAGGTCATGGAGTAGGAATGAGTCAATGGGGCGCTAAATATCTGGCGTCCAGAGGCCAAAAAGCTGAAAGAATATTAAAGCATTTTTATAGGGGTGTTCAGATTAAACCTTTTAGAGAAGATTTCCTTTAGAAGTTATTTAGCATTAAGGACTAATTTTGGATTAATATTAGATTGCTCTTCGTTTAAGAAGCCTATCCCAAGTAGTGTTTGTTTTTTATCTATTACTTTTATAGGTTTTTTAAAGTCAAAAGATTTGCTTTTCTGAAAGTAATTAATATCAACTTTAATTGCTCTTCCTGTTTGCCAAAAATTGATTTGTTCTTCATTACTTAAGACAAATGTTGAAATATGATTAAGAGCAGAAATTGTTGGAATAATAAAATTTTTCGAGTTTTTTTTTCCTTGTTCTTCCATGATATCAGAAATTTTTATCGAGTTTTGTTCGTCAAAGCCACAAGCTGAAATTCTTTTTAGTTGTAGAAGGCAACCTTCGGAATTAAGAATTTCTCCTATATCTCTTGCGATTGATCTTATATATGTGCCAGCTGAACATGTGATTTTTACTTCAATGATTCCGTTAATTTGGTCCCATTTCATTAAAATGAGTTCGTTTATTTTTACTTCTCTTGGTGCTAATTCAAAAAATTCATTCCTGTGAGCTTTTTTATAAGCTCTCTCCCCATTAACGTGCACACTAGATACTTTCGGCGGAATTTGTTTAATAATTCCTCTAAATCTATTTAAGTATTGATCTAATTTTTCGTCGCTGATTTTAGGCCAACTTTTTTGACTAATTATTTCTCCTTGAATATCATCAGTGTTAGTTCTTATCCCTAATTTAATTTGTCCTATGTAAGTTTTACCCTGAGGAAGATATTGAATAAATCTTGTTGCGCTGCCTATAGCGATTGGTAATGTTCCTATAACTTCTGGGTCAAGAGTTCCTGTGTGCCCTACCTTTTTTGTATTTAGTAACTTCCTTATTTGTTTAACACAATCATGAGAGGTACAGCCTTTATCTTTATTAATTACTAAGAATCCATCTTTAGTTTCCATTTTTAATATTAAGAATACTTTGAGAAAGATTTATGACCATTCTATGATTTTAGTATTGAAAATTTAGAGTAAGAAATTGAAAAGTAATAATCTTATTTTAAAAGACTTTTTAGACAATGCTTTCAATTTGAAATCACATTTAATGGAATACTTATCTATTAGAGAATGTGATTTAGATGGCTTCCTTGCAAATGCAAAGATGAATTTGGCAAATTCACATCCTGGGGATGCTTTGAATGATGTTTCAGATTTTTATACTGAGATTGTGGGAGATAGGCATGTAGCTGATTTAGCTGCTTGGCATATTACAAGTAGGGATTATATAGCTGATACTTTAAAACTTCAGCAGAGATTTTCTAGAGATTTAGTTTTGGATTTTGGAGGAGGTATTGGTACGCATGCCCTAGCTAACGCTATGTCTTCAAAAGTTGAGCATGTTTTTTTTGTAGATATTAATCAAACAAATAGAAATTTTGTTGAATACAGGGCTAAGAAATTAGGAGTTGAAAAAAAACTTACTTTTTGCAAGACAATTCAAGATACAAAAATATTGAAATTTGATACGATAGTTTGTCTTGATGTGTTGGAACATCTTGAAGATCCAGCTTCTCAAATTAATAATTTCAGTGAGATTATGGATAGTAATTCTATTGCTCTATTCAATTGGTATTTCTACAAAGGAGATAAAAATGAATATCCGTTTCATATTGATGATAGTAAAATTGTTGAAAAGTTTTTTGAGACTCTTCAATCAAAATTTTTAGAGGTATTTCATCCTATTCTTATAACTACAAGAGCTTATAAGAAAATTAGATGACTATATTAACTCTTTTTCTATTTCTTAAATTTCTTTTAATGCTTTCGAAACTTACAGTGCCTTCTTTAAGTGCAAAAAGCGTGTCATCTTTACCTTTACCTACATTGTTTCCTGGCAAGAATGATGTACCTCTCTGGCGAATTAAAATTGATCCAGCAGTTACTTTTTCTCCACCATAAGCCTTAACACCCAGTCTTTTGGAATTTGAATCTCGACCGTTTCTTGTAGAACCTGTTCCTTTTTTATGTGCCATTAGAAATGTTTAATTTGTAGATTTTTCGGATTTTGGTTTAGTTTCCTTTTTAACAGTTTCTTTTTTTGAAGAAGACTTAGGAGAGCCTTTACCTTGTGTTATGGATTTTACCATAACTCTTGTAAGTTCTTGTCTATGTCCCATTTTTCTCCTTGTCTTTTTTTTCGGACGCATTTTATATACAAGAATTTTCTTATCTCTTTTATGAGATACAACTTCTAATTCAATTTTTGCATCCTTAACGTAAGGTTTTCCAACAGTGATAGAGTCTTTTTCTTTCAAAAGTAAAACTTTTTCTAGTATTATCTTGTCTTTCTCTTTTGCATTTAACCTGTCTATGTCATAGTATCTGTTAACTTCGAACCAAAATTGTTGGCCTGAAGTTTCTGCTATTGCATACAAATCATCTTTTTCAGAAGAATTGTTTGAGGATTTTTTAGAATTTGTCATAACTTAAAGACGCCATTAGGCTCAAATTGATAATTTGATTAAGCCTGATAAGCAATCATGATAATTTGTTTATTTTCTTATTTTGTAGTGTAATAAGTCAAGGGTTTTTTTAAATCTTTTATATCGAATTGAGGAATCATAAAAATGGCAGCGAGAAAAACATATATTTTAAAACTCTATGTTGCTGGAAATACCCCTAATTCAATGAGAGCTTTAAATACTTTAAGAGAAATTTTAGAAAATGAATTTAAAGGAGTTTATGCTTTGAAAGTTATTGATGTACTTAAGCAACCACAACTCGCAGAGGAAGATAAGATTTTAGCTACTCCAACTTTATCTAAAATTTTACCTCCACCAGTTAGAAGAATTATTGGAGACCTTTCTGATAGAGAAAGAGTTTTAATTGGTCTAGATTTACTTTTTGATGAATTAACTGAAACTGAATATAGTGGAGATAAATAACATATAAAACACTCTTATAATTTAAATATAAATTTAATGTTTATTCTTTATAAAATTTTTTGAACAAAACTATGAAAGATAAGAAATTTGGTAAATCAAATAAAATGCAAGTTCAAAAATTACCTACCGGTATAGAAGGCTTTGATGATGTTTGCAGAGGTGGTCTGCCTGTATCTCGAAGTACTCTTGTGAGTGGTACTTCAGGAACTGGAAAAACTGTTTTTTCTCTTCAATACTTGCATCATGGAATTTATAATTTTGATGAGCCCGGGATCTTTGTGACATTTGAGGAATCTCCTATAGATATCATTAGAAATGCTGCAAGTTTTGGTTGGGATTTACAAGAATTAATTGATCAAAATAAGCTATTTATTTTAGATGCTTCTCCTGACCCTGATGGACAGGATGTTGCGGGCAACTTTGACTTGTCTGGTCTTATTGAGAGAATTAGTTATGCAATTAGAAAATATAAAGCTAAAAGAGTTGCAATAGATTCAATAACTGCGGTCTTTCAACAGTATGATGCGATTTACGTTGTTAGAAGAGAAATATTTAGATTGATAGCAAGATTAAAAGAAATAGGAGTGACAACAGTTATGACTACTGAAAGAGTTGATGATTATGGACCAATTGCTAGATATGGAGTAGAGGAATTTGTATCTGATAATGTTGTCTTATTAAGAAATGTTCTTGAGTCAGAGAAGAGAAGAAGAACTCTAGAAGTTTTGAAGTTAAGAGGTACTGTGCATATGAAAGGTGAATATCCATTCACTATGGGAATGGATGGTATAAGTGTGTTTGCTCTTGGAGCAATGAGATTAACGCAGAGATCATCAAACATAAGGATTAGCTCTGGAGTTAAAGATCTTGATGATATGTGCGGTGGAGGATATTTCCAAGATTCTATCATCCTTGCAACAGGAGCTACTGGTACAGGAAAGACAATGCTCGTATCAAAATTTGTTGAAGATGCTTATAACAATAATGAAAGAGCAATACTTTTTGCTTATGAGGAATCTAGAGCTCAATTACTCAGGAATGCTACGAGTTGGGGAATAGACTTTGAAAAGATGGAAAGTGATGGGTTACTGAAAATTATTTGTGCATATCCTGAATCAACTGGTTTAGAAGATCACTTGCAAATAATAAAAACACAAATCAATCAATTTAAACCAAAAAGAATGGCAATTGATTCTCTCTCTGCACTAGCAAGAGGTGTAAGTTTAAATGCATTTAGACAGTTTGTAATTGCAGTAACGGGTTATACAAAACAAGAAGAAATAGCAGGTTTTTTTACTAATACTGCAGAAGAATTTATGGGAAGTCATTCAATAACTGATTCTCACATTTCAACAATTACGGATACTATATTGTTGCTTCAATATGTAGAGATAAAAGGTGAGATGGCTAGAGCTTTAAATGTTTTTAAAATGCGGGGATCATGGCATGATAAACGAATAAGAGAATTTATTATTACAAATCAGGGTCCTGAAATAAAAGATTCTTTTTCTAATTTTGAACAAATATTTAGTGGTGCACCTCACAGAGTTGTTCCTGATCAAAATGTTCAAAATATTTTTAAAGGATTAGATAATAATTAGATAATTTCACTAATTTCAGAACCTGAAAAAGCATCTGTGTTGTTAATAGCTTTTGTCAATAATTCATCTTTATCAGATTGTGCTAAAGCTAAATCAAACCAAAAAGTTGTCCCTACGCCTAATTCACTAGCCATACGAATTTCACCACCATGTTTCTCAATTATTCCTCGCACTATAGACAAACCTAAACCAGTCCCTTGCTCTGTATGAACTGCATTCTCTACTCTATAAAATCTGTCAAATATCTTTTCTTGATCAGCTTGAGAAATTCCTGAACCTGTATCAGCAATCTCAATTCTTACTTTTGGTAATGGTGAAACTAACTCACACTGAGGTGCTTCATCATTGTTATTACTTGGAGGGTAAGCAGGACAGGAATCTGGCCAAGTATAAGCTCTTATAATTAATGTGCTGTTTTTTGGACTAAATTTCAATCCATTACCCAGCAAATTATCGAAAACTTGTAAAAGTAAATCAAAATTTCCAAGAATTGGAGGAATAGTTTCTTCAATATCATGAGCTAATGAAACATTTTTTTCTGTAGCATTAAGCCTGTAATTTCTAAGAGTCTGCTCTATAGCTGGCTTTATGTCCATTTGCTCCAGTTGAATTATTTTCCCAGACTCCAATCTTGATAAATCTAATACATCATTCACAAGTCTTGTTAACCTGTCAGTCTCAGAATTTGCAATTCCTAAAAATTCTATTTGTTCTTCATCAGAAAGCTGATCTTTTAAGTCATGTAAAGTCTCTACGTAACTTTTGATATTAAAAAGTGGTGTCCTTAATTCGTGCGAAACATTACTAATAAATCTGTTTTGGGCTGCATTTAGTTCTACTTCTCTTGTTAAATCTTGGATTGTTACGGCAATTCCTTTTAATTCAATTTTGTTTGTATCTAAAACTGATTGCAAGACAATTCGTAAAGTTCTAGCTGGTTCTCCTAAGCTAAACCTTAAATCGTCCTTTTCTTTTTCCCTATTTAAAATGGATTCGATATTTGTATGTAAGTCATTAGATAAAATTTCGGGGATTTCATTTAAAAAATATTTACCTTCTAAAAATCTTCCTTCCCAACGAAATAATCTTTTGGCTGTTGGATTAGTAAGTACAATTCTTCCTTTTGAATCTAGTAATATTGCACCATCAGCCATTGTAGCTATTAGAGATTGCTGCTTTATTTGAGCCGCTTTAAGTTCTTCGATGTTAGCCTCGTCATAATTTTCTAACTGCGTGGCCATTCTGTTAAATCCATTTAAGAGTTCTCCTAGATCGCCTGTCATAGGTAAAGAAATTCTAGATTTAAAGTTTCCTCTTGAAATTTCCCTAACACCTCTTACTAGCTCTCTTACAGGTCTAGTGATAGTTAATGCATTGAATACAGCTCCAAGTATTACTAAAACCCATATAGAGATAAAAACTGCTATTGTCACTTCTCTTGTTAGTGCAGCACTAGCTAATGCTTTTTTATTAGGAGTAACCCCCAAAGCTAAAGTTCCAAGATATTTTCCTTTCCATAACATTGGTACAAATACGTCAGTTACTTGTCCTTGAGGTGTTGCATGCTGTCTAACTAGAGGAAATTGTGGTCTTTTCTTCAATTCTGAGGGTAGTTTCAATCTGCGGGTGAGCTGAAACTGACTATCTGAACTTGTCGGTGTTGCACTTATCGGTATTCCAAGTTGAACAATATCTTCAGCATCTGTAAAAAATATATAACGTAGGTTCCGGCTAGATCTCCAAAACTTTTCAGCAACATTCGAAATTTCTTTTTTTTGATTATTAGCAACTAATTCTGTGACATTCCCAGATAGCAATAAGCCAAGATCTCGAGCATATCTTGTATCATTCATTCCTGCATCTCTTTGAATACTATTTAATGCGAAAAAAGTTATTCCTGTCATTAGGAGACTTACAACAAGAGTTGCTATTGCTAATAATTTTGTTCTTAAACTAAACCCACTCCACCAAGTTATGAGTCTATTAATCCAATAGTTATTATTAATATCCTCATTATTAGTGATTTTATATTCTCTACTTTCTCGACCATTGGTATCAACCATAAGCTTATTTCTCCTTTGAAAAGTTTTTTCTAACTTGATGACCTATGTCATTTCTATAGTAAATACCCTGGAAATTAATTTCTCTTAAATTTTTGTATGCTTTTTCAAAAACCATATCGAAATCTCTATCTTGACAGACAATACTTAAGACTCTTCCCCCATCAGTTAATAATTCCCCATTTTCACTTAAAGAAGTTCCTGAGTCGAAAATTTGACAATTACTTAAATCAATCTTACCTATTTTAATTGGAAAGCCAGTTTTATATTCATGAGGATATCCTTTTGATGTCGCTATTACACAGCCACTGACTTTATCAGGAGTACTAATTTTTTCATCACCAGTTAAATTTCCCATTGAGCATTTTTCTAAAAATAATACAAAATTTTGATCCATCAAAGGCATTATTGTTTGGCATTCTGGATCACCAAATCTACAGTTATATTCTATAACTTTGGGCCCAGATTTTGTGATCATTAACCCAAAATAAATTACGCCTTTATACTCAATATTTCTTTTATTTAGTTCATTTATTGTAGGTTCAATTATCTCTTTGATGATTCTATCAAGGTAATTTTCTGTTAATAATGGGGCAGGAGAATAAGCCCCCATCCCACCAGTATTTGGACCTTTATCTTTCTCATTTAGTCTTTTGTGATCTTGGGCGGATGGAAGTAATACATATCTTTCTCCATCACATAAAGCAAACACTGAAACTTCTGGGCCCTGAATTTTCTCTTCTAGGACAACTACATTACCAGAGTTCCCAAATCTTCCATTAAAAATTGACTCGGCTGCTCTAAAGCATTCATCTTTTGTATTTGGAATAAAAACACCTTTTCCTGAAGCTAGACCATCTGCTTTTACTACCAGTGGAATTGATGATGAATGGATAATTTTTTTTGCTTCTTCTAAAGAATTGACTTTCCAAAAGTTTGCAGTTGGAATACCTGCATCTTGCATAAATTCCTTTGCCCAAGATTTACTAGATTCCAATTTTGCTCCATCTTTACCAGGGCCAAATACTTTAAAATCTTTTTTGCGTAGAAAATCAGCTAATCCATTTGCCAGAGGTGTTTCTGGTCCTATTACAACTAAATCTATTTTTAAAAAATCAAGCTTTTCGGCTAATTCATTTTTATTATTTATATTAATTTCCATTTTTTCGCATTTATTTATTCTTTCTGATCCAGCGTTACCTGGAATTAAATAAATTTTTTTAACTAATTCATTTTTTTGAATAGCCCAAGCTAAAGAATTTTCTCTTCCCCCATTTCCAATTATTAAAATATTTTCTAATCTAATGAAACTTTTAGAACTTGGTGAATAAATACTCATAAATTTGTTTTTTATGGGTTAAAAGGTTTAGATGAATAATTAGTTAAGATAAAATAAACTTATTTGAAGTTGATCTCTTATGAATATGTTAATTACAAAAATTACTTTTAGTAATCATAATGAGGTTTTAAATTAATGAATAATAAATATGAATTGATTTATGAAGGCAAAGCTAAAAAAGTTTTTGCGCATAATGATTCAGATAAAGTAATAATTGAATTTAAAGATGATGCTACAGCTTTTAATGCATTGAAAAAAGAAAAATTTGAAGGTAAGGGCAAACTTAATTGCTTAATAAGTACAAAAATTTTTGAGATTCTACAAAAGAATAATATCCCTACTCATTTTATTGAAATGAAGAATGAAAATAAAATGATTGCAAAGAAAATAAAAGTTATTCCATTAGAAATTGTTCTAAGAAACACTGCTTATGGTTCTTTGTGTAAACAAACTACTATCAAACCTGGAACTTTTCTAGCAAAACCGTTAATTGATATCTATCTTAAAAGTGATGAACTTAATGATCCGCTAATTACAAAAGATAGAATTGAATTAATGAATATAATAAGCTCTAATGATTTAGATTTAGTCATAGATTTAACTTTAAAAATTAATGTAATCCTGACAAGATTTTTCAAAGATATTCAGCTTCAACTTGTAGATTTCAAGTTAGAGTTCGGTTTTGATATTAAAAACAATATCCTTCTTGGGGACGAAATAAGTCCCGATAATTGTAGATTGTGGGATCTTACTCAGAAAAATGATACAATTGTAAGCCTAGACAAAGACTTATTTAGAAATGATTTAGGTGGTCTAATTGAAGCTTATAGTGAAATTAATCGAAGAATAAACTATTTTCTTTAACCGAATTAAATAATGATTTATTCACCTTAATCGAAAGAACAATGCAAAAACATTTTTTAAAGTTTAGTAAGGTTTTCATAAATGTTACCTGCTCACCCTTGATTTTGATATCAAATAATTCAGAACTGGCTGCTAAGTATTTGCCAAATGAATTTGAGCAAAAAATTAAAAACTTAGAAATAACAAATATTAACAATAGTTTCTTTAAAGGGATTGATTTTAAAGAAGAGAAAAACCATTTTCTTGTAGCAGAAAATAATGATGATATTAAGAAATCAAGAGTACTTATCTCAGAAATAATTATTGAAGGCTGGGAAAATCATCCTGAAGGCAGAAAACTTGAATTAGCCGCATATGATTCTATGAGTATAAAGCCTGGAAGTATTGTTGATAATCGAATTTTAAATCAAGACCTCAATGCAATATATGCTAGTGGTTGGTTTTCAGGAGTTAAAATAAAATCTCAAGAAGGTCCATTAGGAGTGAGGCTAATTGTAAATGTAGTGCCTAATCCCATTTTGAAGAAAGTTGAAATTAAACCAATAACCTCTGTAATCTCTAATGAATATATAGATGATATTTTTAGTAATTATTATGGAACAACTATTAACCTAAATGTAATTCAAAATAAGATAGAAATAATAAAAAAACGTTATAAAAAAGAGGGCTATTCTTTAGCTAGAGTTAATGGACCAGATAGAATCTCTGAGAACGGAATAGTGATATTAAAAGTTTCTGAGGGCATAATATCTGATGTAAAATTAAGATTCCCAGATTCTGATGGTGTATCTTTTATCGATGGAAAACCTAGGAAAGGCAAAACAAAAGACTGGGTCATAAAAAGAGAGTTAAAATCACAACCTGGCACAATATTCAACCGAAATATTTTAGAAGCTGATATCGGTCGACTCTACGCCACATCATTATTTGATGATGTAAAGGTATCTCTTGGTCCTGATAATTCAAATCCTGGTCAAGTCATAATTTTTTTAGATTTGAGCGAACAAAGAACAGGATCATTAACAGGCGGCCTTGGTTATAGCAATAGTTCAGGTATCTTTGCCACAGTTGGTTTGCAAGAATCGAATGCGCTAGGGAGGGCATGGTCTACTAATATCAACTTAAATTTTGGTGAATATTCAACAACATATAATTTTTCTTTATCCGATCCATGGATTAAGGGAGACAAACATAAAACCTCTTTTAGAACAAATGTTTTTTTAAGTAGAGACTATCCTCAAGAATTTAAAAGTGATAACAATGGAAGATTTTATGCAGTTGATGATTTAACAACTGAAAGTACTGATTCATTCTCTTCAGTAGTTTTAGAAAAGAAAGGTGGCGGGTTTGCTTTCTCGAGACCTCTCAATGGTGGAGATCCATTTAAGGTCGCCAAATGGCGAGTAAATGCTGGGATGAACTTCAAAAAAGTAAGCATGATTGATAGCAGTGGAAATATAAAACCTTATGGTGATATGACTCCTACAACTGGTAATATTAGTGAAATTATTTGTATAGGATATACATCAAAAGATGGTTCATGTCCCTCTGAAAATACTTTAGTTAGTCTTATAACAAGTACATCTAGGAACAATTTAGATAATTCTGTTAATCCAACTTCAGGAAATAAATTAACTCTTGCAAGTGAACAGTTTGTTTCAATGGGGAATGATTCCCCAACATTTAATAGAATTAGGACTTCATATGCATTTTTCATTCCAACAAGATTTATTAATTTAACAAAAGGATGTCGAACTAACGAAGATTGTTCTCAAGCTATTGGTTTTCAATTTAAGGCTGGAACTATTCTAGGGGAATTGCCTCCTTATGAATCATTTTGTTTGGGAGGTACATCATCTGTAAGAGGATGGGGATCTTGTGATTTAGCTGTAAGTAAAAGTTTTGTTGAAGGCTCTGTAGAGTATAGATTCCCTATTTGGAGAATGATATCTGGAGCTTTATTTGTTGATGCAGGAAGTGATTTAGGCTCTCAAGATGATGTCCCCGGAAAACCTGGTAAATTATTACAGAAATCAGGTTCAGGTTATTCTCCTGGTGTGGGAGTTGGGGTTAAAACGCCAATTGGTCCATTAAGATTAGATGTTGCTAGTAAGGAACTTAGTGGAGATTGGAGATATACACTTGGAGTTGGATGGAAGTTTTAAGTGTTTTCTTGGCCTGCTAATTATGATTCTTGCTATACCCTGGCTGGTGTTATATCCAGAGAAGGTATAGGCCTGCATAGTGGAGAAAAAACAAGAGTTACAATTTCTTCTTATGAAAAAGAAGGATATTATGTTTCTTTCAGGGATAAACCCAACAAGATTTTTAAGCTATCTCAAGACTTAATTGGAAGTACGATGCTTTGTACGGCAGTAAAATTAGGGGGTAGGAATTTGTATACAATCGAACATTTATTATCTTCAATGGCTGGGTGCGGGCTGAGTTATATACATATTGAGGTCGATGGGAAAGAAATTCCGCTTTTAGACGGATCAGCAATTCAGTGGGTTAGAGCTTTTGAAGAAGTAGGGATAAAAAAGGCACCTAAACCAGAAAACTTTTTTCGTGAGATTAATAAATCAATAATTTTAAATAAAGAAGGCTCAGTTATAGCAGTAACTCCTTCTTTAAAAACTACAATTATATCCACCATAAGTTTTCCCTATAAAGCAATTGGAAATCAAACTTTTGTGATTGATTTAAATCCAAAAAATTTCGTTGAAATGATTGCTCCTGCGAGAACATTTGGGTTTAAGGATCAATTTCAAGAATTAAGTGAACTTGGGTTAATAAAAGGAGGTAGTTTGGAAAATGCCCTTGTTTGCGATGGTGATTTATGGGTTAATCCACCATTAAGATTTGATAATGAACCAATAAGACATAAAATTTTAGACCTAATTGGGGACTTGGCTTTGGTAGGGTTACCTAAGGCTCAAATTTTAGTTTATAAAGGATCACATTCCTTAAATGCTTTATTGGCCTCATCGCTAAAAAATTAACTTTGTTATTTAATTGTTTTGGAACAAAAATTATCCAGTGAAAAAAATCAACTTTCCTCAGAGAATATACTAGGTTTATTACCACACAGATATCCATTTGCTCTCGTGGATAAAGTAATAGAATATATTCCTGGAGAACGAGCTGTTGCAGTAAAAAATGTAACTATAAATGAACCTCAATTTCAAGGACACTTTCCTGAAAGGCCCTTAATGCCTGGAGTTCTTATTGTTGAATCTATGGCTCAAGTTGGGGGGATAATTGTAACCCAAATGTCTGATCTTCCTAAAGGACTTTTCGTCTTCGCAGGAATTAATAATGTTAAATTCAGAAAACCTGTTTTGCCAGGAGATCAATTGATAATTTCTTGTGAGTTATTAAGTATTAAAAGACAAAGATTTGGCAAAGTTAAAGGTGAAGTACACGTCGATGGAAAGTTGGTTTGTGCTGGAGAATTAATGTTCTCATTAGTTGATTAGGGATATGGAGAATAAAAATACTGAACCAAATTCAAGCTTCACTGATGTAAAAGTTCATCCAAACGCTTTTGTTGATCCTAGTGCCGAATTGGATGATGGAGTAATCATCTCTCAAGGAGCGATTATCGGTCCTAACGTGACTATCGGCAAAGGAACTGAAATTGGACCGAATGCTGTCATTACTGGAAGAACCAAAATTGGCAGCAATAATAAAATTTTCCCAAATGTTTTTATAGGTCTTGATCCCCAAGATCTTAAGTATAAAGGTGCTTCAACTGAAGTCATTATTGGCGATAGTAATACGTTTAGAGAATGTGTAACTATTAATAAGGCAACTGATGAAGGAGAAAAGACTATTATTGGTAATAATAATTTATTAATGGCTTACACACACATAGGCCATAATTGTGAACTTGGAAATAGTATAGTCATATCAAATAGTGTCCAGGTTGCAGGGCATGTAAAGGTTGAAGATAAAGCTATTATTGGTGGCTGTTTAGGTATTCATCAATTTGTACATGTTGGATATTTAGCAATGATCGGAGGAATGACTAGAGTAGACAGAGATGTCCCCCCTTTTTGTTTAGCTGAAGGACATCCAGGAAGATTGAGAGGATTAAATAGGATTGGAATTAAAAGAAGTGGTTTGATGGAAAATGATGAGTTTGACTTTAAATTACTTCAAAACAACTGGAATCTTATCTTTAAATCTAATGATGCGATTTCAAATTCTTTAGAAAAAGCATTGAAAGGAGAATTAGATATTTCATCTTCGAAATTATGTATGTTTTTAAAAGAGTCAATATCTAAAGAAAGACGAGGACCAATGCCTGTAGTGAATGTATGAATAAAAAGATATTTATAAGTACTGGAGAAGTCTCTGGAGATTTGCACGGGAGTTTGTTATCAAAAGCATTATTAGATGAAGCTAAAAAAAAATCTATAGATTTAGAAATTTGCGGATTAGGCGGGGAAAGAATGAAGAGAGAAGGTGTAAAAATTCTTCAAGATACTACATCAATCAGTGCAATAGGAATTTGGGAGGCTTTACCTCTTATTATTCCAACAATAAGAATTCAAAAAAGGTTCTACAAATTAATAAAAAAATATCCTCCTGATTGCTTAATTTTGATTGACTATATGGGACCCAATATAAAAATTGGCACTAAATTAAAAAGATCGAAGGCTAAAATTCCAATTTTTTACTATATTGCTCCTCAAGAGTGGGCTTGGAGGGTTGGTAATAATACTACAACAAACCTAATAAGGTTTTCTGATAAGATTTTTGCAATTTTTAAGAAAGAAGCATCATTCTACAAAAAGAGGGGCGGAAATGTTTTTTGGGTTGGTCATCCAATGATTGATTTAACTAAAAAACTTCCTCTAAAGAAAGATGCCAGAACTATTTTAAACCTTCGCCCAAATCAAAACATCATACTTTTAATGCCCGCATCAAGATCTCAAGAATTGCGATATATATTACCTACTTTTATGCGATCGGCTAAAAAATTACAACAAAAATATCCAAGTTTAGTTGTCTATATCCCCTCCTGTCGGAGAGCTTTTGATGAAATATTCAAAAAAGCCCTTAGAAAATATCAAGTTAAAGGATTTGTGATTTCTCAAAAAGATAGTTCAAAATTAAAGCCTTATATTTATTCGCTTACTAAAATTGCTCTCTGTAAATCTGGGACAGTTAATATGGAATTAGCTTTATATGGAATCCCACAGATTGTTGGTTATAG
>CACGIB010000005.1 GCA_902573045.1 uncultured Prochlorococcus sp. | reverse complement strand
GGTTGATCCTGATTTATTGCTTTTTTCATCAGCTAAAGCTAAAGCGGGGAATAGCGGGAGTAGATCAGTTATATTTAGTGACAGTAGAGGAAGATATGTAAAACCTATAATTCCAAGAGGTAAAGTAAAAAGAATTGCTGTAGATGCTACCCTTCGAGCTGCTGCTCCTTATCAAAAATCGAGAAGATTAAGGAACCCTAATAAATCAATAGTTATTGAAGAAAATGATTTTAGGGCAAAGCTTCTTCAAAAAAAGGCGGGAGCTTTAGTAATTTTTCTGGTTGATGCTAGTGGCTCTATGGCTTTAAATAGAATGCAAAGTGCCAAAGGCGCTGTAATTAGACTTTTAACAGAGGCATATGAGAATAGAGATGAAGTAGCTCTTATTCCTTTTAGAGGTAATCAGGCTGAAGTTCTTTTACCGCCAACAAGATCTATAACTGCAGCCAAAAGAAGGCTAGAAACTATGCCTTGCGGTGGTGGATCGCCTTTAGCTCATGGACTAACACAATCAGCGAAAGTAGCAAAAAATGCTCTTTCAACGGGGGATATAGGTCAAGTTATTGTTGTAGGGATTACTGATGGGCGAGGGAATGTTCCATTAGGATTATCTCTAGGGCAAAATGAGGTTGAGGGAAAAGATAACGAAAATGAAAATGTCAATTTAAAGCAAGAGGTCCTTGATATCGCTGCAAAATATCCCATGCTTGGGATAAAACTCTTAGTAATTGATACTGAGAGAAAATTTATTGCAAGCGGCTTTGGTAAAGAATTAGCAGAAGCAGCTCAAGGAAAATATGTACAATTACCAAAAGCTACAGATAAAGCTATCGCAGCTATGGCTCTAAATGCTATAAATGAATTTTAAATATTATTTATGGATAAATTTCGTTAAGGAATTTTGAAAGTCCTATAGTTAAATCTCTTAAAGATTTAGTGAATTCTCTATCTTGCGTTAATTTTTTAAAATCATCGCTCATATCATCTACTTTGCTTGATATTGATCTAGCAGCATTAATTGTCAATTTAATATCATTAAGGGTTTCTTCGTCATCGATAGTAGACAAAATATTATTTAAATGATTAGCAGCATTTGAAACTTCTTCAATTAGAGGTTTAACTCTTAGTATTTCTTGTTTAGATAAATAAATTAATTCATCAAGGTTTTCTTGTGTTTTATCAAATTGGTCTATTGAGTTTACTATGTTCTCAATTAAGTTTTCTTGATTTGATTCTTTTAAAAGTTGACTTAATCTATTAGTTATATTTGAAAGACTTGAGAGTTGTTTCCCAGTGATAGTATCTCCCTGACAAATAATTAATTTCGAATCGCATTTCTCTGATAAGGGTTTTGCTATATTTTTAGAAATTGTTTTTTCACTCGTTTCTAAAGCTACTTGCACATCTCCTCCAAGGAAAGAATTAGTTACTACTCTTGCAAAAGCTGGCCTAGGAAGTACAATTTCAGGATTATTTAAAACTATTTTTGCTTTAATTGATTCATTTGTAAACAAAATATCTTCTATTGACCCTACTAATATTCCTCTGTAAGTAACTGGAGATTTTTTTGATAAACCACTGGCGTTATTGAATTCTGCAAAGAGGTACCATTTTTTTGAAGATAATTTTACTCCTCTTAGCCAAAAAGAAAAAAATGTGAATATTAAAATTCCTCCTAGTAAGGAAAAACCAACTATTGAATCTCGTAAGCTTCTACGCATAATTTCTAAATGTCTTTGGGTTGCATTGGACCATCAAGTTTTCCATGCCTAAATTGATAAACATAGGGATCTTTACTCTCTTTGAATTCGTTAATAGACCCTGCCCATCTAAATTTGCCTCCATAAAGCATTAAAACTTTATCTGAAGTCCTTTCTATAGTACTAAGAACATGGCTAACTACAATGGATGATCCGCTAGCTTTATCATTTGTCTTATTAATTAAATCTTCAATTCTTGATGAGGCAATTGGATCAAGACCAGCAGTTGGTTCATCAAAAAGTAATAAAGGTTTAGTCTTTGCATTAAGAGTTTGATCATTAATTAATGCTCTAGCAAAACTTACTCTTTTCTGCATGCCTCCGCTTAATTCATTTGGTAGTTTATTCTCAACATTGAATAATCCTACCTCAGCTAAACATTCACATACGATTTCATGGATTAACTTTTTAGATAGGTTTTTATTTCTTTTAAGGAGAAAACCTACATTTTCTTCAATAGTTAAAGATCCTAATAAAGCTGGGTTCTGAAAAACAAGTCTTACATCAGGAGGATTATTTTGATCTAATCTCAAATATATTTGCTTCTCACCAAATATTCTTAATTCTCCTTTGGTAGGTAATATTAATCCTGCTAATATTTTTAATATGGTTGATTTGCCAGAACCTGAGGGTCCTACAATAGCTAATTTCTCTCCATCATTAAGTTCAAAATTTATTTGATTCAACACATTAACTTCACCCCAGCTTATTGAGAGGTTTTTTGTTTCAACTGCATGCTTTGATTTTTTCAAAATCAATGTACTCTATAAAGGAAAAGTCATCTTCATTTTTATTTTGCCTATTTTTAGAAATAAAAAAAGGATATATGAATTTGATTTATAATCAATTTAAATGATTTTTTATTTGAAGATAATAATTAAAGAGGTTTTTAATGAATAAGCGAAAAAAAAAGAGTTAGAAGATTTTACAAATTCCATAAAAAGTATAACTTTCCTTTATTAAATAAAATTTCAAGAATTTTAAGTTGGTTTTTGCCAGGACTGGTAATAAAAAGATGGATGCTTACATCTGCTATAGGATTTCTTACTTCATTATTAGGTATTTCAATTTGGACAAATTTAAGCCCCCTTTATTGGTTTACTGAAATATTTTTTGGTTTATTGACAGGTTTAACTAAAATTTTGCCAGTATCGTTTCTGGGCCCAATCATTTTCGCTATGGGACTTGTATTAATTGGGATTGGACAAAATAGAAGTATTAATTCTATTCAAAAAGCGCTTGTTCCAGAAAAAAACACATTTTTAGTTGATGCATTAAGAGTTAAGAGTAAATTAAATAGAGGGCCTAATATTGTTGCAATTGGCGGCGGTACAGGCTTATCTACTTTATTGAAAGGCCTAAAAAATTACAGCAGTAATATAACAGCAATCGTAACTGTATCCGATGATGGCGGAAGCAGTGGAATTCTTAGAAAACAATTAGGTGTGCAACCTCCAGGAGATATTAGAAATTGTTTGGCAGCCTTATCAAACGAAGAACCTATCTTAACTAGATTATTTCAATATAGATTTTCAGAGGGAAGTGGTCTCGAGGGACATAGTTTTGGAAATTTATTCTTATCAGCGTTAACAACAATCACGGGCAGTTTAGAAAAAGCAGTACAAGCATCTAGTAGGGTTTTAGCAGTACAAGGTCAAGTATTGCCTGCAACAAATATTGATGTCATGTTATGGGCCGAATTAGAAGGTGGTGAAAAAATTTTTGGCGAAAGTAAGATCAGTAAATCTAAAAGATTAATTTCTAGGATTGGTTACCTACCAGAAAATCCTTCAGCTCTTCCGAGTGCTCTTGAATCTATAAAAGAAGCTGATTTAATTGTTCTTGGCCCAGGTAGTCTATACACCTCTTTATTGCCGAACTTGTTAGTGCCAGAAATAGTAGATGCCTTATTGCAAAATAATGCTCCCAAAATTTACATCAGTAATTTGATGACTCAGCCAGGAGAAACTGATGGACTTGATGTTTATCAACATATCAAAGCAATAGAAAAACAATTATCAAATTTTGGAGTTAATACTCGAATTTTTAACTCAATCTTGTCTCAGATTCAATTTGAAAAGTCTCCATTAATAGACTATTACGAAAGTAAAGGGGCATTTCCAGTTAAGTGTAATAAAGGAAAATTATTATCTGAGGGTTATTATGTTTTGCAAGCTCCATTATATTCAAAAAGAATAACTCCAACTCTTAGACATGATCCAAGAAGACTTGCAAGAGCAGTTATGTTTTTATACCGCAAATTAAAAAAATTAAACTAATAAGCATCTTGAAGTTCATAAAAGTCTGGCTGAATATAATCTTTTCGCAATGGCCAACCTCTCCAGTCTTCAGGCATTAAAAGTCTTTTGGGATTTGGATGATCAATAAAATTTATTCCATACATGTCATATGTTTCTCTTTCTTGCCAATCACTTCCTTTGAAAATTTCATACAAACTAGGTATTGATAAATCTGAATCTCTTTTAAGAAAAACTTTTAATCTGACTTCCTTAATCTTTTCGATCTTTTGTAAGTCATCAACAGTTATAAAATGATAGAAACTTACAAGATTTTTGCCTGGTCCCTCATCATAACCTCCTTGACATTGGAGATAGTTGAAACCGTAATTTCGCAAGGCAGATACCGCCTCATACAATTTGTTAGGTTCCACAGAAATGTTTTCAATTCCTATGTGATCATCAGATAAAGATTGATTTGGAATGCCATCTTTAGACAAAGATTGGCTAATAAAGCCTTCTTTTTCTATTGAAGATTCTGAGGATTTGGCTAAACCGTCTTTTTCCATTAATCTTCTGTAGTGTTAATAATTTCACTTTTTTCGATTTTTTCAGGTAAATCAGTAATTTTTTCTTTTTCTGATGAGGGAATGACGTTAGCTGAAGTTTTGTTTAGATATTCACCATTATTTTCTGAGAAAACAAGATTCATTTCGTGATTAGATGTTATGTACCTGTGAGTTTGCTCTGTTTTTGTGCGCTCTAAAATTGATTCATTACCAACTTTCTTTCTTAACTTAATTACAGCATCAAAAATTGCTTCTGGTCTTGGTGGGCATCCTGGAAGGTATAAATCAACTGGTATCAATTTATCAACGCCTCTTACAGCAGTTGTAGAATCTGCGCTGAACATCCCCCCTGTGATTGTGCAAGCACCCATGGCAATCACATATTTTGGTTCAGGCATCTGCTCATAAAGTCTTACTAGAGCGGGAGCCATCTTCATTGTTACTGTCCCTGCAACTATTAGTAAATCTGCTTGCCTTGGCGAGCTTCTAGGTACTAATCCAAATCTGTCAAAATCAAATCTTGATCCAATTAAGGCAGCAAATTCTATAAAACAACAAGCTGTTCCATAAAGGAGAGGCCATAGACTGCTTAACCTAGCCCAATTATGAAGGTCGTCTAAACTTGTCAATATAATATTTTCGCTCAAATCTGTAGTAACTTGTGGTGCACCAAGAGGATTGCAAGTTCCTTCTCGGATTTCTCTTATTGCTTTTGGGGATAGTTGTTGATTCAATTTTTTAACTCCATTCTAGAGCACCTTTTCTCCATGCGTATGCCAGAGCGATAACAAGTATTGCAATGAAAATTAAAGCCTCAATAAAAGCTAACAAGCCTAATCTATTGAAGGCAACAGCCCAAGGATAAAGGAATACCGTCTCAACATCAAATATAACGAAAACTAAGGCAAACATGTAATAACGAATATTAAATTGAATCCATGCTCCTCCTATAGGCTCCATTCCAGATTCATATGTAAGTTTCCTTTCCCCTGTTCTGCCTTTTGGGGCAACGATAAGATTAGTAACTAGGGCTAATATTGGAACTGCTGCGGCAATGATAAGGAAACCTAAAAAATATTCATAGCCAGTTAATAAAAACATCTTAAAAATTAATTTTGAATAAAAGTCGCTTAATTAAGCAAAATCTTTTAAAGTTCTTAAAGAACAATAATAAATCGTGAGTGAAAACATTCAACCAGCCTCTGAGGAAAACAAAATAGTTCAAGACTTTGAGAAAGAAAACCTTTCTGAAAATTCCTCAGCAGTAAATGTTGAACAACCTGTTCTTAATTTAGAACAAAATAGATTCGAATGTAGAAGTTGTGGATACATTTATGATCCTTCTGAAGGAAATAAAAAACTCAACATACCTAAAAATACCCCTTTTTCAGAGTTAGATGGGAATACCTTCGCTTGCCCTGTTTGTAGAGCTGGTAAAAATTTTTATAAGGATATAGGTCCTAAATCTAAACCTAGTGGTTTTGAAGAAAATTTAGTTTATGGGTTTGGTTTTAATAGTTTACCTCCTGGACAAAAAAACATATTGATTTTTGGAGGTCTGGCGTTTGCTGCTGCTATGTTCCTTTCTTTGTACTCTTTGCATTAATATATACAAATGAAAAAAATTTTTACTAGTATTCCTAATCTTCTTTTATCAGTTCTTCTTTGTCTTGTATTGAGCAGTTGTTCATCTACAGGAGTAAAGGTGAGTGATAGCAGCCCTTGGAAAACAATTCAGTTTGAGGAACAGGCTAATGCTTTAGATGTTGATTTTATAGATGATAAAAATGGATTTTTAGTAGGTTCTAATAGACTTATTATGGAATCTAATGATGGAGGAGAAACTTGGGAAAAAAGAAATTTAGATTTACCAAGTGAAGAGAACTTTCGTCTTCTAGATATAGATTTTAAAGGGGAAGAGGGATGGTTAATAGGTCAGCCTTCATTAGTTATGCATACACTTGATGCAGGAAAGAATTGGACACGTTTATCTCTTGGTAACAAATTACCAGGCCAACCATTTCTAATAACAACTGTTGATGCTGGTGTTGCAGAATTGGCTACCACCGCAGGTGCTATTTATGAAACATCAGATAGTGGTGAATCATGGAATGCAAAAGTTGTAGATGCATCTGGTTCTGGAGGCGTAAGAGATTTAAGAAGAACTAATAAAGGAGATTATGTAAGTGTAAGTAGTCTAGGTAATTTCTTTTCTACTTTGGAAAATGATAGTGATGCATGGATAGCTCATCAAAGAGCCAGTAGCAAAAGAGTTCAAAGTATTGGTTTTAATCCGGAAGGAAGTTTATGGATGCTTTCTAGAGGAGCAGAAATTAGATTTAATGAAGATACTAATGATCTAGAAAATTGGTCAAAGCCTATTATACCAATTCTTAATGGATACAATTATCTAGACATGGGATGGGATCCAAATGGTGATATATGGGCTGGCGGGGGTAATGGAACTTTAATAGTAAGCAAAGATAAAGGTAAAACTTGGAATAAAGATCCTATTGCTTCTGAATTGCCAACAAACTACATTAAAATAGTTTTTCTTGATAAGGAGGCTTTAGACAATCAAAAAGGATTTGTACTTGGCGAGCGTGGTTATATCCTTAAATGGAATAGCTAATTTTAAATAACTAGAGTTAATAGTAAAAAAAAAATTAATTTTTGATAAATTTAGCAACTCTCTGTAACCAAGCTGTTAATTTCTTCGCGAACTTATGATTTTACACTGTAAGATCATAAGGTAAACATTTGTGATTATGGCCGCAGGTTCAACGGGTGAACGCCCATTCTTTGAAATAATCACCAGTATTAGATACTGGATTATTCATGCAGTAACATTACCAGCTATTTTTATAGCAGGCTTCTTATTTGTATATACAGGCTTAGCCTACGATGCTTTCGGAACTCCTCGTCCAGATAGTTATTTCCAATCATCTGAATCTAAAGCACCTGTCGTAACACAAAGATATGAAGCTAAATCTCAACTTGATTTAAGAACAAAATAACAATGACTAATTCTCAAGCTCCAATGCAGGCTGCGGAAGTCCGCGTTTATCCCATATTTACTGTCCGTTGGCTAGCAGTTCACGCTCTAGCTATCCCATCAGTATTCTTTCTAGGTTCTATTGCTGCTATGCAATTCGTAGCCCGATAAATTTAACTATCATGCAAGTAAACGAAAATCCTAACAAAGTTCCAGTTGAACTTAATCGTACAAGCCTTTATTTAGGCTTGCTATCAGTCTTTGTATTGGGAATTTTATTTTCCAGTTACTTTTTCAATTAAATTAAAACTATGAGTAAATTAAAAGGACCTGATGGAAGAATTCCAGATAGACTTCCCGACGGTAGACCAGCAGTTGCTTGGGAAAGAAGATGGACAGAAGGAACTCTTCCTCTATGGCTTGTTGCTACAGCAGGTGGTATTGCAGTTATCTTCGTTTTAGGTATATTTTTCTATGGTTCATACCAAGGGGTTGGAGCTGGAGGCTAACAAATCCTTACCTTGACCTGATAATCACTTATATCAAACAAGCCTAATAAGAATCAGTAAATATCCTTAGTTTCTCTTGTGTGGAGCTTGGGATATTTTCTTTTTGGGTTATCAATCCATCTTTTAATGAAAAATGAGACTTACTTTTTGGTCTCTCTTTTTCAATTAATTTAGCTACTTCTAGGATTATTTTATTAGCCACTTTAGTATTCGATCTAAGATTATCCAAAACCATCTCTACAGAAACTTCTTGATGAGTTTGATGCCAGCAATCATAATCAGTAACCATTGATAATGAGGCGTAGGCTATTTCAGCTTCTTTAGCTAATCTTGCTTCTGTATGATTCGTCATTCCTATTATTGAACATCCCCAACTTCTATATAAATTAGATTCTGCTCTAGTTGAGAAAGCGGGACCTTCCATTGCTAGATAGGTACCCCCTCTATGCAATTGTCTACCCCCAGGAATATTTTTTTCTCCGATTTCACTTAATATACGGGTTAAATTTGTGCAAAAGGGATCTCCCATAGTTACGTGAGCAACAGCTCCCTCATCAAAGAATGTTGCTGGTCTATTTTTTGTCCGGTCTATAAATTGATCTGGCACCACTATATCAAGTGGCCTAATTTGTTCTTGTAATGAACCAACTGCTGACGGAGCAATAATCCATCTTACTCCTATTGATCTTAGAGCCCAAATATTAGCTTTGTAAGGGATTTCAGTAGGATTTAATCTATGTGTACTTCCATGCCTAGGGATGAAAGCTATCTCTAAATTTCCAAGATTATATACTCTTATTGAATCAGAAGGTTTACCATAAGGAGTATTGATTTCTATTTCTCTTAAATAATCTATTTGATCCATTGAATAAAATCCACTCCCACCAATTATTCCTAATCTTGATTTCTCAATTGGTAATAAATGTTCTTTATTCATCGTGATTTAAATGACTTTTAATCATCTAGTACTAATTGGAGGGGGACATACAAATGTTCTATTAATTAAGAAATGGATGATGTGTTCGAAATTAATGCCAGAGATTCCTGTTTCAATTATATCTAGAGATTCTCATTTGGTTTATTCGGCGATGTTTCCATCGGTACTTTCAAAATCAATTTCTTTAGAAGAAAGTCTAATTGATATAAAGTCTCTAGCAAAAAATGCAAAAATATCTTTTGTTGAAGAAGAAGTAAATGATATTGATTTTAATTTAAAGAAAATTGTTTTAAGTAATAGACCTTCAATTAATTATTCGAAGTTGGTACTTAATTATGGAAGTCAAACAAAAATTCCAAAAGAATTTGAGTCGCTAGTTAAAAATCGAAATGCTTTTACAATTAAACCTTTTTTGAGGGCTTATGACTTCATACAAAAAGAGGACATTTTGGATTCAGTTGATGAACTTCCATTTGTAATAGTTGGGAGTGGCCTTGCAGCAATTGAAGTGTCATATGCTTTGAGAAAAAGATGGAGAGGTAGATCTTTAAAGTTATTATGTGATTCAAGAAAAATTAATAATACAATTCTAAAGAGTTTACGGAATTCCAATATTGATTTAGTTAAAAACCTTAATTTTGAATATGGCAAGATTCTTTTATGTACTGGAAATACATCTCCTTTTTGGGTACAAAAAAAATTATTAGATTCGGATTCTGATGGCAGGATAATCACAAATCAGAATTTGCAGTTGAAAAGTTTCTACGGGATATTTGCTGCGGGTGATTGCGCAGTTATAGATTCAGAAAAAAGACCAGCATCGGGAGTTTTTGCAGTAAAAGTTGTAAATACATTAGTCAAAAATCTAAAAAAGGATATAGATGGGGGATCATTAAAAAAGTGGTTTCCTCAAAGGACCGGATTACAAATATTTAATATATATCCAAGTCATCGTCAAAAGGCTTTTGCTATTTATCGCAATTTTGTTTTTGGCCCTTCTTTTCTTTTTTGGATTTTAAAGCGTAAAATTGATCTGAACTTTATTAATAAGTTCAGATCAAAAAGGCTAATTATGAAAAGTAGTGAAAAAAATATTTCATTGAATGATTGCAGGGGATGTGCAGCTAAAATTCCCCAGATTGTTTTAAATAAATCATTAATAAATTCTAATTTAGATTCTTTTGCTTCGTCCCCTGAAGATTCAGTTGAGATTTATCAAAATGGTGTAGATATTATCTTGCAAAGTGTAGATGGATTTCCTGCTTTAGTAAGTGATCCTTGGCTTAATGCAAAAATTACTACTTTGCATGCTTGCTCAGATTTGTGGGCATGCGGAGCAAAACTTTCATCCGCGCAGGCTTTAATATCATTGCCAAAAGTTGAAAGGGGATTTCAGAGTTATCTCTTTTCTCAATCTCTTCAAGGGATTAAATCAACAGTTGAGGATCATGGAGGTGAATTAATTGGAGGCCACACTTTCGAGGCAAGAAGTTTAGTAAATAAACCTTATTCATTAGGAATAGATATTTCTTTAACTGTCCAAGGCATCTTAAAAAAAGGGGCAAAACCATGGCTTAAATCTGGAATGAAAGATGGAGACATTCTTATGATGTCTAGACCTCTCGGAGTTGGGATTTACTTTGCCGGTCAAATGCAAAATATTAATATGCTAAGTGGTTCTCCTCAAATAATTAATAATTTAGTCGAGAGTCAGCAATATTTGATTGATGAAATTTATTTTTTTCAAGATCAATTTAGAGAATCATTAGTCAATGCAGCTACTGACATTACTGGATATGGATTTATTGGACATCTTAAAGAGATGGTTGAATCATCTAATTTATATAGGAAAAGAAATAATCTCGAGCCTTTGAAAGTTTTATTAGATTTATCTGCATTTAAAGCTTATCCCGGAGTATTTGATTTAATAAGTAAAGGTATTAAAAGTACTTTCTTTGAATCTAATAAAGAAATTTTTGACAAAATTTATAGAGGAAATCGCCAACAAAGAATAATTAATTTTTTAAACGAAAATTCATTCGATAAAGAGACTTTTAAAGAGAGAATATCATTACTTTTAGATCCTCAAACATGTGGTCCCTTGTTGATTAGTTGCAATCGTAAATATGAAAACACTCTAAAAGATAAATGGTACAAGGTTGGAGAAGTGGTAAAAATGTGATCAATTTCTATTCAATTTATCAATTTCTAAATATCTTAATCTTTTGATTTCCTCTCCCATCTCCTTCCCTGGCTCCCATCCTTCTTTTTTTAATGTTTCTCCATCTTTTTTAGATTTTATGGATTTGTAAATAAACAACCACTTAAACAAGTTATGCCAGTATGGCCCCCCATCACAAATTAATAATTTCACTGTCTCGTCATTAAGGTTTCCGTTCTCGATAAATTCTGTCCAACTTGATGGAGAATAATGCATAAATTTTTTTTGGTTGGTTTTTAATATCTTTTTTATATTTGAATAATCTTCTAATATTTTTTTTTCACCATTATTTACCAAAAATCTATTACATGCGGTCCCTAAATCTTCTGCATCTTTTAATAAGTAAAGCATATAATTTCCATTCATCTTTTTAATCCAATTTAGTCCTCTTAAAAACCTTTTATCGACTTTGATGTTTCCATTTAAGATTGAGATTATTTCCCATTTATGAATTATCGAAATTACATTATTCAAGTTACCGCGTTTGTGTATTTCAGCTAGTTCCATCCTTATTCGTATGCCAAGTGAGGGAGGGAAAATCATTTTCTGATGAGTTGCTGAACTTTTCCACGGCCATTGTCTAACTGTTTCTTGAGATTGTTTAAGAGAATTATTTGAAATATTGAAATCTAACCTTGAAGCATATTTTGCACATCTTATTAATCTACTAGGATCATCTGAAATACTTTTACTGTGAAGTAGGTTCAATTTTTTGCTTTTTATATCAGAAATTCCTCCATAAAGATCATAGATTTTCCTTGTCGAGACCTCGAAGGCTATCGAATTGATAGTGAAATCTCTCCTTTTAAGATCCTCCTCAATAGTACTATTAGTTACTGTGGGATTTAAGCCTGGAGCAGTATAAATTTCTTTTCTTGCAGAAGCAATATCTATTTTATAGTCATTAATATTTATTTCTACTGTGTTGTATATATTAAATTCTTTGATTAAACATAAATCTACATTTACAATATTTTTTTTTATAAATTTTGCTAGAGAAATAGAGGAGCCTTCAATAACAAGATCTATATCTACAGGTTTTGAAAAAGATTTTTTGTGGAATTTACTAATTAATAAATCTCTTAAATAGCCGCCAACAAAAGCTACTTTAGTATTTTCGTTAGATTCTATGTATTTTGTAATTAGCTTATATAGATTAAATGGAGTTTTGATTAATTCCCCTTGGATGTAATCAGAGATATCGTTCATGAGTTCTAACTTACATAACGAATTGGAGCTAATCTGGGATCTAGAATTTTACTTCCTTTATCACCAAATTTTACTGCTAAAGATATTTTTTCCCCACTCCCAAAAATATGTATGATTTCACCTTTCCCAAATTTTGAGTGAATTACCATATCTCCAACTATCCAGCTTTTTCCTTTACTAGGTCCTGAATATAATTTCCTTACTGCATTTATTGGTTTATTAACAAACTCATTTGGATTGTTTCTATCAACTCTTGTTAAACGATCAAGATGCCAATCTCTTCTAATTGAAGCACCACCAGTTTGTGGTAATTCACCATCTATTAAATCTTCAGGTATTTCTGAAAGAAATATTGAAGGAATTGTTGCTTCACGCATTCCACCCCATAATCTTCTTTCTCTGGCATGACTTAAGAAAACTCTTTCTTTAGCTCTAGTAATACCTACGTAGCATAATCTTCTTTCCTCTTCAAGAAGTGAGGGGGTATCTATTGATCTATGGCTAGGGAAGAGACCTTGTTCTAGCCCAGTGATAAAAACGTTTTGAAATTCTAAACCTTTACTGTTGTGCAGAGTCATAAGAGTTACAGAGTTGGGATTATTTTTCTTTGTATCATTATCAGTTGTTAGGGCAGCTGTAGAAAGAAATCCCTCAACATCTCCACTTTCGGTTTCTTCTTCATATTGAGTTGCTGCATTAATTAGCTCTTGTAAGTTATTTCTTCTATCTTCAGATTCTTCAGTCCCACTAGATAGCAAGTCACTTAAATAACCACTTTTTTCTAATATTAGTTGTAGTAGTTGAGCAGGGCCTGTATTCTCTAGATAACATAGTAGGTCATTCATAACTTCAGTAAATTTATTAATTCCTTTTGATGATCTGCCTATTGTTTGTTCAAGACTTTGCTTATCATTGATAACTTCCCATAATGGAATATTTAACTTGTTAGATAATTCATTAAGTTTTTGAATAGTAGTCTTACCAATCCCTCTTCTAGGGACATTTATGATACGTAAAAGACTAACGTTATCTGAAGAATTAACTAGAACTTTCAAATATGCTATTGCATCTTTAATTTCCCTTCTATCATAAAAACGCAATCCTCCGAAAATTGTATAAGGAATACGCCACCTTACAAGAGATTCCTCTAATACTCTTGACTGAGCTCTGGTTCTATACAAAATTGCAAAATTTTTCCAAATTGGTTTCTGATTATAATTGTTTAAGGATTTAATTTTATTGGTAATTGCTTCAGCCTCGGAAATTTCATCATCACAGCTGAGTAGCTTTAAAAGCTCCCCTTTTTCTTTCGTAGCCCTTAAAACTTTGTCAATTCTTTCAGAGTTGTTTTCAATTAGTGAGTTTGCCGCATCAAGGATATTAGATGATGACCTATAATTTTCTTCTAATTTAATTAGAGATGATTTTGTATCTTTATTAAGAGAAGTTTTAAAATCTTCTTGAAAACCAATTAAAATTCTGAAGTCAGCTGCTCTAAAACTATAAATACTTTGATCAGCATCTCCTACTACAAAAATTGACCTATCTTCCCAACTAAAGAATTTTTTTGGTTCAGTATATCCAGCAGTAATTAATTTTATAAGTTCATATTGTGTTCTATTTGTATCTTGATATTCGTCAACTAAAACATGTTTAAATCTTTTGTGCCAGTAATTTCTGACCATATCATTTTGCCTTAATAAGAAAACAGGCAATAGTAAGAGATCATCAAAGTCTAAAGAATTATTTTTTGAAAGCGAAATTCTATATCTCTTGTACGCTTCTGCAACTGTTTTATCAAAATTATTATCTGCTTTTTCTAAGAGATCACTCGAAGTTAAGCATTGATTTTTAGCATTACTTATTAATCTTTTAATCTTTTTGGGATCATATCTTTTGGGGTCAAGATTCATATCTTGACTGATAATTTCTTTTACTAATGTTTGAGAATCTGTTTCGTCGTAAATCGAAAATTGTCTTGTCCATTTTAGTCCTTCTGGATCAGTATATTTTTCAATATCGTATCTTAGAAGTCTTGAAAATAAAGAATGGAAAGTACCGATCCAAAGGTTCTGAAGCCTCTCTTGGTTAACCTTTGTTCTTAATTGATATTGATCAATTTCTTTGAGGGTTGCCCAAGGCTGACCAAATTGATTAAAAGCTAATTCTTGGGCCAGAAGAACCTCTAATCTTGCTTTCATTTCTTTAGCAGCTTTATTTGTAAAAGTAACTGCGAGAATGTTATAAGGATCTATACAGTTGTTTTCAATAAGATTTGCAATTCTGTGCGTAAGAGCCTTTGTTTTTCCGCTACCTGCACCTGCTACAACTAATAGTGGACCATAAACATGTTTTACTGCTTGAAGTTGCTCATTGTTTAAAGATTTAAAAAGAAAATTGTTGTTTTGATGCACTTTTGGAGGGGTTTTTCAAAAATCAGACTTTACTATGAGGTTCAGATTCTGTTTCAAGATCTTCTAACGCTTTTTTTAAATTTATAAGTTCGTTATTGTTATTAATTATTTCTTCAAATTTATTTTGAGGCAGCCTTAATTTCATACTTCGGTCAAGAATTTCTCTTTCCAACCTCTCTTTATACGAGGAAATAAGTTTCTTTGATAATTTTAAATCTTGTTGATCCAAAACTTTATTAAAAACGTAACTTCATATTAGCGGAAAAAAAATTTTTATTTGAATTATTTCAACTATCACTTTGGAATGAAGTTATTAATTAAGAAGCGTTGCGTTAATTTTGAAATTGTATTGTTTTACCTAGCTTTGTACTATTCTAAGTTTCGAACTTTAACTTTTTTAATTTAATGTCAGTTTTAAAAAATAACCCATTATTTTCCGCTGATAAGAAATTAAATGATTTAAGCAATATAAAAGAATTTATTAATAGTGCAAACTCAAGATTAGATGCAATAAGCTCAATTACCAATAATTCTCATGCAATTGCAGCAGACGCAGTAACTTCAATGATTTGCGAAAATCAAGATTCAGTAAATTCAAAAATATCTTTAAATACAACTAACAAGATGTCCGTTTGTTTAAGAGATGGAGAAATTATCCTAAGGATTGTTGCTTATCTTTTGGTTTCTAATGACGAATCAGTTTTAGAAAAAAGTTGTTTGAAGGATCTTAAAAATACTTATCTCGCTCTTGGGGTACCTTTAAGAAATGCAAGAAGGGTTATTGAATTAATGCGAGATGCAACAATTTCTGATTTAAATTCTACAGTTAATAATATGCAGATAAAAAAAGACTTCCTTCCTGATTTAATTTCTCAAACACAGTTTCAATTTGAAAGGATAATTAATCTTTTAAACTAGCTAAATTTCTTATTTCAGAAGTATGGGAAGTCTGTATTACCGAGTTATTTTCAAGATTTCTAATAGTAGAAAATCTGGATCTTATGTGAGTAGATAAAAAGGAAATTCTTTCTTCAGAAACTTTTGATTTGTAAAAAGTTTTAATGTGTAGATTATTTTGTTCATCAACGAAATAATTGGATGATGAAATGAAAGATTCTGTATAACCTTTATTTCGTAAAACAATTCCTGAATCTTCATCTTTGGGTAAAAATATCAAAATTGTTTCATCTCCCTCACTCATATCATGATCTTCCCAATCACTAATAGCTTGCCATTTTATTGAAATGGCAATGTTCTCTAGGTTTATACTTAATTTGTAATTTTTAAAAATTTCAATAACTTTTTTATTTTTAGAGTTGATATTTTTTATATATATTTTACTAATTGAGTTTTCAAATTCCTGAAAAGCTAAAGTATGAGTGCTTCTTATGGATTTCCACTCTCCTATACTTTTATCGATGAATTGATTAATTGTTTTTAGATTTTTCGTCAAGTTTATCTTCTGCGGAATGATTTTCTGCTTTTTGAATCATTCTTACCATTGAATCCACCATTAATCTCTTTGCAGAAGTTACTTTTAATCCAGAGGGAGTGGTTGATATTTGTTCTCCAGGGCGATCATATGAAGTTGGTCTAAATGGAGTCATCTAAGAACTTTAAAAATTAATCGATTCCTATTCTTACATGAATTCTCATTCATATAGTGCTTGTTTGCAAAAATGTCATATCTCTCTTCTTTTAATAAAGAATTTTTAACTGTTTTGTTATTTAGGCATTTTATTCTTTGCTAATCCCGAAATAGTAGCTAATGCAAACATTCCTAATAGAGCAATTCCTAGAAATAATCCTGCTCCCTGGCTAACTCCGGCTCCCACTGCTACAAGTATAGAGTCACTGATTAGAAGACTTATTAATAATGCTGGAGTAAATATTTTCCAGCGAGTTCCTCCAATACCAATTGCGTAGCTTAGAAAATCAAAAAGGCCAGTCATTAGTAAACCAGTCATAAGAAAGAAATTTTCTTCAAGTTGGTTCTGATTAAAACTTTCAATCTTATTCATTGCTTTCGGGCCTACTAAATTACGTACAGGAACCCGACCATAATTTCTTGCAATAAAGAAAGCAGCTTGGCAAAAAACGATATCTGAAAAGATTATTGTCATGTAACCTTTTTGAAATCCTAGTAATGATCCTGCTAGCAGAGAATAAGCTGAACTTGGAAGGGCAGGTAAAATAATACTTATCCCTCTAAGTATGAATATTCCAAAAGGAGCCCAAATCCCCATACTTTCTATTTTGTTCCTTAGAGGTTCAATCCCATAATTTTGGATTAAATAAATCAATACAACAAATATTGCAATATAAAAAACTATTGAGAGAAATTTCTGTATTTTATTCATTATTTTTCTAATAAATTTATTGAAAGTAAATTCTTAATTTTAATATTTGATTCTATCTATAATAGAAATACTAATCAATAAAAATTTTTACAAATTTTTAATCTTATATTTCCTCCTAATCAAAGATTTTTGTATTCCATAAGTAGTCATGATTGATTTTAAGAATAAAGCCAATTCAATATTTTTTAGAAATTTTATTTATTTAGTCCTTTCGATTATTGTTTCCTTTTGTATTTCAATAAAAAAATCAGATGCTTTGCCTCATGAATGGGTTGGAGTCCCTAAAAGTGAATACGGAGAACAGTTATGGGATAGGCAAAGCATAAAAAGGAATGAAGACGGGTCTGTTAGAGTATTGAGTAAATTTATTCCCAAAACAAAAAGTGAAATTACAACGGATATTCTTTATACAATGGATATAAATTGTTTTGAAAAATCATTCAGAGACGTTGATGTCTCTATAGATGAAGTAAATAGTAATTTCAATGATTTTGCTGATTGGCAAGATCCAAATGGAGATGAACTGATTTTGGGTGTGATTGGTCAAGTCTGCAGAGTGGAAAACTAAAAATTTCAAATTCTAGAAATAAAATAAAAATATGTTTCTAAATTTTCAGAAAATATAAAACCCCTTCATAGAAGAGGTTTTAAAGGTGCCAGGACCCAGATTTGAACTGGGGACACGGCGATTTTCAGTCGCCTGCTCTACCAACTGAGCTATCCCGGCTCTAACTTATATACTTTAAATTAAGATGTGTAGTTTGTGAAACCCTTTTAATTAAAAATTTTATATCTTCATCAAATATAAAAAAAAATTTTATTTTGAGTTAATCGCTAACAAGGCAGTACCAAACGAAGTAGTTTTTTTACATGAAACTATTGGTATATTGATAATTTTTTCTCTTATTTTTCTCCACTGAGGGTTTTTTGAACCTCCACCAACAGTAATAATTTTTTTTGGAAGTGAACCAGTTAGCTCGCTTAGCTTTTCCCATCCTTTCAATTCGATCTTAGCTAGCCCCTCGAATAATGCATGTAAATAAAGTGAGTCGCTTACTGGCCTTGGACCAAGTATCGGCTCTAAATTAGAATTATTAACAGGAAATCTCTCTCCTTTACTGTTAAGAGGTAAAAGATTTAAAGAAGTGCTTTTCGATGGATTGATTTGTCTGCTGAGCTCCTTGATTTCTAAATCAGAGAAGAATTGAGACAAGATACCACATCCTGCATTTGATGCTCCTCCACATATCCAATCGCCGTTTACTCTATGGTTTGTAATTCCTTGTTTTTTTATAGGTTTATCAATAATTTTCTTAACTACAGTAGTTGTTCCTAAAACTGTCAGACCATCTTCTTTCCCTAAACCTGCAGCTATTACACTCGCATTAGAATCAGTGGTGCCTGAGATTAATATTAATTTCTTATTTAAGTTAAACCTCTCTGCTAACTTAATATGCACTCTTCCAATAATTTTCCCACTTTTTATTATTTGAGGTAGGCATTTTTGCCATGAAGTGTTGAGAAAGCTTTTTGGCCATGACTCTTTTTTAAGATCCCATCCAAGTTTTAGATTATTACCTTCTTCTCCATAAGTCCAATCTTTTAAAAACCAACCTGTTATCCAATCAGATTGATGTCTTAAAAGTATATTTGTCCCATATTGATCTATTAGTTTTAATGCTTTTGCAAGACTACTGTATGGAGTTCGCAGATGATCTTCTTCAGAAGTTAGTGATTCCATAAGGATCTTATATTCATTACATGCTTGATCATAGGGTATTGCTTCTCCTATAGGCTCTCCTTGCAAATTTGATGCTGTTAAAGTTCCTGAGGTACCGGAGATAGCTAATTTATTAAGGTTAATTTTTACCTCAATTGGTAAATTAACTAAGAGATTTTCACAAGAATTGATCCAAGAATTTGGATTTTTAAAGCCGTATGAATAAGGAACTGAATTTGAATATACTAATTTCTTATTAAGATTAATTATTGATATTCTTGCACCACTGGTTCCAAAATCTAACCCTCCATAAAAATTATCAGGCATAGTAAAAAATTTTATAAAAAGATTTTGGAGGCCTCGGCTAATTGGGCTGCTTTTTCTTCTACATTTTCCCAAGGGAGCTCAAGATCTCTTCTGCCAAAATGTCCATAGGAAGCAGTCTTTCTAAAAAATTTACCTCCCATTTTTTTGGGTAGATTTCTTAAGTTAAATTCTTTTATTATTGCTGCGGGTCTTAAATCAAAGTGCTGTTTAATTAGCTCAGTCAAATTAGCTTGTGAAATAACACCTGTATCAAAAGTTTCCACGAGAATGGAAATTGGTTTTGCTACTCCAATTGCATAACTTAATTGTACTTCTGCTTTTTTTGCTAATTTTGCCTTAACTATGCTTTTAGCTACATATCGTGCTGCATAAGCGGCTGATCTATCTACTTTTGTGGGATCTTTTCCAGAAAATGCCCCTCCTCCGTGTCTGGCATATCCACCATAAGTATCTACAATAATTTTTCTGCCAGTGAGCCCAGCATCTCCTTGTGGACCGCCTACTACAAATTTTCCTGTGGGGTTTACTAAAAATCTTGTCTTGTTTATATTTGGCTTGATTTCTAAATCTTCAGTAGCAGGAATTACAACATGCGTCCATAAATCTTTTTTTATTCTTTGACGAATTTCTTCTTCATTTGTTATTCCATCAATCTCAGGATTATGTTGAGTTGAAATTAAAATCGTATTGATAGAGACCGGTAACCCTTTTTTATAATCAATACTTACTTGAGTTTTGCCATCAGGGAGAAGATAATTAAGGACTTCTTCATGCCTCACTTTGGCAAGTTGAATGGCTAATCTATGAGCTAAGCTAATCGGTAAGGGCATTAATTCAGGCGTCTCATCGCATGCATAGCCGAACATTATGCCTTGGTCGCCAGCTCCGGTATTATCTTCCAAATCATCGTTAACATCATCTGCATCGTTAACTCCTTGTGAAATATCTGGTGATTGCTCGTCAAGTGCTACTAAAACAGCACAACTGTTTGCGTCAAAACCACCTGCTCTATAGCCTTCATATCCAATTTCTTTAATTACATTTCTAACAAGTTTGATGTAATCGACTTTTGCTTTTGAAGTTATTTCTCCAGTAAGTAAACAAAGACCTGTATTAACGACAGTTTCGCATGCAACTCTGCTTTCTGGATCTTCTGTTAATAAAGCATCTAAAACAGCGTCACTAATTTGATCACATATTTTGTCAGGATGACCCTCAGTTACTGATTCAGAAGTGAAAATAAAATCACTCATTTACAAATTATTTTGAAATTAGACTTTATCCTAAATTAGATTATCGTTACAAATCAATTATTGTAAATGAAAAATACTTGTAAAAAACAATAAGGCTTAATTTCTGGTTTTGGTGCACAAAATAAATAAGTCAATTTATACTGTTTCAGCTGAAGCTGTAGCAATTTCTTCGTTATCGTCAGTTTGTTCAAATAACATTTGTTTGTATTTCGCAGCCATTTCTTCAGCTTTACTAAAAACTTTTTGTGGATCAGTTAGCATATCGCCTGGTTCAGGTTCAAGTGCTTTAGTAGATAATGAAATTCGTCCTCTTTCTGAATCAAGGTCAATTATCATTACTTTCATTTGGTCATTCACATTTAAAACATTATGAGGAGTCTCAATATGTTCATGACTAATCTCAGAAATGTGCAATAGACCACTAACTCCACCAATATCAATAAAGGCTCCATAAGGTTTAATACCTTTTACAGAACCAACAACAACTTCTCCTACCTCGAGTCGATTCATTTTTTTCTCAACCAAAGCTCTTCTATGACTTAATACTAATCTATTTCTCTCTTCATCCACTTCAAGAAATTTTAAAGGTAAATATTCACCTTCTAAGTCATCTTTAATTTTCCGAGCACTTATATGAGACCCAGGGATAAAACCTCTTAAGCCTTCTACCCTAACAAGAGCTCCACCCCTGTTTGTCGCAAAAACTTCAGAATATATAGTTGCATCTTCTTTTTGGAGTTGTCTAACCCTTTCCCATGCTCTTTGATATTCAATTCTTCTAATGGAGAGGGCTAATTGGCCATCTTCATTTTCTTCGCTCATTATAAAAAATTCTCTACTTTCTGAAGGTTGCAAAACATCATTAAGTCCTTCAACTCTATTTATTGAAACCTCCTGAACAGGCATAAAAGCAGCCGTCTTTGCCCCTATATCTATCATGGCCCCTTTGGACTCTAAAGCAAAAACAGTACCTTTAACTAGATCGCCAGGCTTAAAGTTATAGTCATACTTTCCCAAAAGTGATGCAAATTCTTCCTGTGTGAATCCTGCGTTGTCAAAATCTGTATTTGTTCTGCTAGAGGAAGAATCTGCTGAAGGGATATCGCTCTTCTCGAATGATAAATCTTCCTCATTTTGGGATGCTGAATCATTATCTAACTTAGACGAATTTTTAATTTCTTGATCTTCAGAAAGTTCTTTAATGGTTTGGGAAGAATTTTCGTTCATTAGTTGTATCGCAGACTACCTAAGGTAGTTAGAAAGGAATGCTACCAGCCTGCAAACTAATAGCAAAAAACATTTGTGATATGTATTCTACACTTTAAGATGCTGTATTTTATGAAATTGAAGCTAATTGGTTTTTAGAACTGCCTTTTAAAGATTCAAGAGTAGAAATAAAATCTTTTACCCCATTAAATTTTCTGTAAACTGAGGCGTATCTTATATAAGCGACTTCGTTTTCTTTCCTAAGATTTTTAAGTATTAATTCACCGATATGTGAAGATTTAATATCTTTATTAGAGTCTTGAACAATTTGTGACTCAATTCCATCTACGAAATTAATTATTGCTTCACTCGTAAAGGTAGTCTTTTCACAAGCTCTTGATATGCCAGTAAATAATTTCTGTTTGTCAAATAATTCCCTACTCCCATCTTTTTTAATAACTGAAACTGGCATCGTTTCAACTCTTTCATAAGTGGTAAATCTAAAGCTGCAGTTTAAGCACTCTCTCCTTCTTCTAACACTTTTACCACTATCAGCAGATCTTGATTCCAAAACTCTACTATCTGTATTTTGACAGGTTGGACACTGCATATAGTGAAATAAAGAGATCTTTAACTCTAATAGTAGAGTAATATTTTAATTATGAAAAGTAAAAAAAAAACCTCTTTTACAAGAGGTTTTTTTTCTTAGTTCATTTTCTATCAAATTTAGGTGGGTCTCTAAAGGCGACAGCAAAGAATAAGGTAACAACTGCTAGAGTTAGGATAAGAACGTAAGCGAAAGCTTCCATAAGATTAAATAATAAAGTTTAGTTTAAACCCTTCCTGGGATTCTTCTAGTGGTTTCGTCGCCAAGCTTCTTGAATAAACCAAATTCAACTTGGTCGCCAATCTCAGCATCAATACCAGCAAAGGAGTTTCTGTAAAGAGTTCTTGAAGCGTGCCACCAGTGACCAAACAAGAAAAGCAATCCGAAACATAAATGAGCATATGTAAACCATGCTCTTGGTGAGCTTCGGAATACACCGTCAGATTTATAAGTCTCTCTGTCAAACTTGAATGCTTCTCCAAGTTGAGCTTTTCTAGCTAATCTTTTAACTACTGCGGGATCAGTAAATGTTTGACCATTAAGATCTCCTCCATAGATAGTTGCAGTAATTCCAGTCTGTTCGAATGAATACTTTGCTTCAGCTCTTCTAAAAGGAATATCTGCTCTTACATTGCCTTCTTTGTCTTCAAGTATGACAGGAAAGTTTTCGAAGAAATTAGGTATTCTCCTAACTTCTAATTCGTTACCTTCTTTGTCTTGAAAAGCAATATGACCTTGCCAACCAGTTGGTAAACCATCACCATTAACGAGAGCTCCAACTCTGAATAACCCCCCTTTTGCCGGACTATTACCAACATAATCATAGAAGGCAAGTTTCTCTGGAATAGATGCATATGCCTCTTCTTTAGTGGCACCATCATCTATGGCAGCTTGAACCCTTCTATTAATTTCAGTTTTAAAATAGCCTGAATCCCATTGATATCTGGTAGGACCAAATAATTCGACTGGAGTTGTCGCTGAACCGTACCACATTGTTCCTGCAACAACGAAAGAAACAAATAAAACAGCAGCTAAAGCACTAGCTAGAACTCCTTCAAGGCTTCCAAGTTTTAATGCTCTATAAAGTCTTTCTCCAGGTCTATTAGTAATGTGAAAAATTCCCCCAATGATCCCCATAAGTCCAGCTGCAATATGATTAGCAACTATTCCTCCTGGATTGAAGGGGTTAAATCCATCAACTCCCCAGGAGGGAGCTACAGGTTCTACATGCCCAGTTAAACCATATGGATCAGAAACCCAAATCCCCACGTTTGCACAATGAAAAGCTCCAAAACCAAAACATGTAAGTCCAGCTAGGAGAAGGTGAATTCCAAATATTCTTGGCAAATCAAGAGCAGGTTCACCAGTTCTTGAATCTTCCCATAGATCCAAATCCCAGTATGTCCAGTGCCAAATGGAAGCCAACATCAATAGTCCACTAAATACTATGTGGGCTGCTGCAACACCTTCAAAACTCCAGAATCCAGGATCAACTCCTGTAGCACCCGTAATATCCCATCCGTTCCAACTACTTGTGATACCAAGTCTTGCCATGAAAGGCATAACGTACATCCCCTGTCTCCACATTGGATTGAGAACAGCATCAGAAGGATCAAAAATGGCTAATTCGTAAAGAGCCATAGAACCGGCCCAGCCGGCTAATAATGCAGTATGCATAAGATGCACAGCGAGTAGTCGACCTGGGTCGTTAATAACTACCGTGTGAACTCGATACCAAGGCAATCCCATCGGTTAATTTCTAGTAACTATGCTGAATAAACAGCTAAACATCACGATAGTAAGGGTTTTTTAGTCTTTGAGGGATTTTTGTAAATAAATTTATTTTCTTGCAAAAATTGGGCAAATCGATTGGTAGGAAATAGTTTACAAGGAATTTTTAGCTAAAAATTGTTAATATTTTGGTCACAATTCTCAAAGTAAATCGCCAAAATAAGAAAAATAACTAAAAAAAATGGCAACTATCAGATTTATTCGTGAGGATTTAGAAGTCCAATGCAATCCTGGTGAAAATTTAAGGGAATTGGTAATGAAAGAAAACTTACAACTTTATGGCCTAAAAGGTATCTTAGGAAATTGCGGAGGGGCAGGTCAATGCAGTACTTGTTTTATTTCTGTTGAAGGTGGAAACAAAAATTCTTTGAGTCCTCTTACATCTGTTGAAGCAGAAAAACTCAAAAATAGACCTGAAAATTGGCGACTTGCATGTCAAACATTAATAAAATCCTCTTCAGTAATTTTAACAAAACCACAATCCCCTCCCTCAAATTTGGATGAACTAAAAAAAATTAGTGAAAACAAAAAATTACCTCGCTAAATTGTTTAAGACTGTTAATCAGTTTATAAAATTTGTTTATTTTTCCACTTTATTCCGAGTTATATGTCTATAGTCTTATTACTTATATAGAACTACTTACTTAAATGGAAACAACTAATTTTGGATTTGTAGCTAGTCTTTTATTTGTCGGGGTGCCAACAATTTTCCTTATAGGTTTATTTATTTCTACTCAAGATGGAGAAAAATCAAGCTTTTACTCTGACTCTAGTAAAGGTAAGCTTGGGCCAAAACGCTAAAGATTTACTAAATGCTTAGTATTTCTGTAGAAGAATTTTTATCTTGGAAAAAAAAGCAACTTTCTAAAGGCGGAGATCATCAATCTTTTTCTATTTTACTTGATTGTATAGGTGGTTTATCGACTAGTGACCTAAACCAGATGATTATAAATCCTGAGGGAAAATTACATTTAAAAAAAAACTTAGAATTTTTAGAATATATTTGGAACGAACATTTACTAAAATCTTGCCCAATTCAATATCTATGTGGAATAACTTTTTGGAGAGACTTGAAATTAAAAGTTACAAACAAAGTACTCATTCCTAGACCAGAAACAGAGCTTATAGTTGATATTGTCTTCAATATATTTCGAAAGAATTCAGAAAAATTATTTTTTGCTGAATTAGGAACTGGATCAGGCGCTATAAGTATTGCTTTGGCATTGGCTTATCCATTTAGCGAAGGAGTAGCAACTGATATAGATCAAGATGCATTAGAGATAGCTACTAAAAATTATATAAATTCTTCTAAACAATCAAATTTGAAATTTTATTGTGGAAATTGGTGGTCACCACTTGAAAGTTTTAAAGGAAAAATAGACCTCGCTATTTCAAACCCGCCATATATTCCTAAAGCTACTTATGAAAGATTACCCAAAGAAGTGAAAAATTTCGAACCTAAAGTTGCTTTATTAGGAGGTAATGATGGTTTGAAACACATTAGGGAAATAATACAAAAAGCACCATTATTTTTAAAAGAGAAGGGCTGGCTTATTTTAGAGAATCATTTTGATCAAGGTGAAAAAGTTAAACAACTACTTATTAAAAATAAATTTAAATCAATAGAAATTGTTAGTGATCTTTCAGGTATTGGTAGGTTTACTATTGGAAGATATAAATAAATTATTAATGGTTCATAATCTAAATGAATTTAGTAGATCACAAATCAGCTTCCAAGACTCTTAAAAGTGGTTTCCCTATAATTTTTCCAACTGACACCTTGCCAGCAATTGGTTGCCTCCCAAAATTTTCAAATATAATATATGAGTTTAAAAAAAGAGATAGAAATAAACCCTTAATTCTTATGGGATCAGAACACAAACAATTAATCGATTATGTTCACAAATCAGCTAAGGAAGATTATGAAAATATAGCTTCAAAATATTGGCCTGGAGCTCTCACAATGATTGTTCCTGCTTCAGAAAGGCAAACTGCAAACCTCACAAGCAATGATCTTACTATTGGGTTGAGAATCCCAAATTCTTGTAAGGCTCAATTTCTAATGAAAGAAACAGGCCCATTGTTAACTTCAAGTGCAAATATTTCAGGTTTTACAGGATCCATTACTGTTGAAGGTATAGCTTTAGACTTCCCTTCTATAGATATTTTGGGGCCTATCCCATGGGAGAAAGGCAGTGGAAAAGCTAGTACCATAATAGTTTGGAAGAAAAGTGGAGATTGGAGGCTGATTAGAGAAGGAGAAGTATTAGTTAAGGAATTGTGTTAATGTTTTTATTATTATTTTTTGTTCTATTAATTCAATTTTTCACCCATTGGATATTTGAACCCCTCGCATCTTTTTTAGAGTATTTACTTGAAATAAGATTATTTCCTATCATTGCTCTCATAGGTTTCATTGTATTATTTTCTTTAAAAAAAAATTAAACGAATTTAAATAAATAAAAATGCCGGCTAACAGATTTGAACTGATGGCCTTCGCTTTACAAAAGCGCTGCTCTACCGCTGAGCTAAGCCGGCATAATTATTATCTTACAATTAAAAAGTATCAATTTTTAGTATTTTTTTAGCTTTTTAAAATTTATTACTTTTTGATATCTTTATCACTTTTATTATTCTTTTCATTTTTCTTAAACTTTATTTCTCCAGAAACAGTTCTTTTGATGGGTAAATTGGCTACTAGTGCAGTCATTCTATCCTCAGTCTCTAAACTTACTGCTACCTCTTCAAAATCAATCTCAACGTACTTAGCAACAACGTCGAGAATTTCTTTCCTCATTTTATCTAAAAGATCAGTTGTTAAAGAACTCATATCAACTCTGTCATGAGCAAGTACAAGTTGTAGTCTTTCTCTAGCTGTGTTTGCACTAGCAGTTTCTCTGCCTAGCAACTTATTTATAAGATCTCTGAGAGTCATCATTTTAAAAAACCTTTGTTTGCATTAATCTCATAAATTTATCTCTAAGACTTTTACCTTCATTTTTTGGATCAATAATTGGTATATCCTTTCCTGTAAGTCTTTGAGAAACATTTAAATAACATTTTTTAGCAGGAGACCTTCCATCTGTAAGTGTTAATGGCTCGCCTCTATTAGTACTTATTATTACTTGTTCATCTTCTAGAACAATACCTAACAAAGGCAAAGAAAGTATCCCTTGAACATCATCTATAGATAGCATTTCTTGACTAGCCATCATGTTAGGACGAACTCTGTTAATTACAAGCTGGATAGGCTCAATATCAGAGGTATTAAGAATACCTATTACTCTATCTGCATCGCGAACTGCAGATAATTCCGGGTTAGTAACAACAATAGCTTCTTTACAAGCTGCAAGAGCATTCTTGAAGCCATCTTCTACACCAGCAGGACAATCTACTAAGACAAAATCAAATTTCTCACTAAGCAGCTCACTAATTTTTTTCATGTCTTCGGGTTTCATCCAATCCAACATCCTAGGATCTCCAGCAGGTAGAAGAGCAAGATTAGGTTCCTTTTTATGTCTAACTAATGCTTGGTCAAGGCGACAGTTTTTGTCTAGAACATCTTGAGCCGTATAAATAATACGATTTTCTAATCCTAGAAGTAGATCTAAATTTCTTAAGCCAAAATCAGCATCCAACACAGCAGTGGTTGCTCCGCTGTTAGCAAGAGCTATGCCGAGATTTGCAGTTAAAGTGGTTTTACCCACGCCACCTTTACCTGAACAAATTAGTATTGTGCGAGTATTTTTCGCCACGATTATAAGATTTTTTCAAATAATAAAGCCACTTGCAGAAAGTTGAATATTTTAAAGATTAAGTAATTCTTAAATTTATTGATTTTGAATTAATTTATTGCAAATGATTGATTAATTTTTAGTTTCGATTAGGTGTGGCTTAATAATTATCGTTTGTTTATCTATTACAGCAATTTCTGGATAACAATTTTTGGGCTTATCCTTTGGTCCAATAGCTATCACATCTGCAATTCGTAACTGTAAAGGGTTTAAATAAAGTGATGCAATAGAGGCATTTTTATTTCCACTTGTCCCTGCGGAGGCGACCCCTAGTAATTTGCCCCAAACATAAATATTTTTTTTAGCGGAAACTATCGCTCCCGGATTAACGTCTCCAACAATACATAGGTTTCCATTTGAAGATATTCTTTCACCTGATCTTACAGTTCCTTTATGAAGAATATCGTCTTTCTTTTTTGAATTGAAGAAAAGAAACTTATTTTTAACCTCTTGCTCTTTAGCAAAAGTCGAATTTATTTTTAAAGACTTACTATTTAATACTGTAACTCTATGATTGGAATAAATGCACAAGGAACGAATATTAATTTTTTGAAAATGATTTTTAAATTTTGATAATTGATTAGAACTTATTGACTCATTTATGGCAAAAATGTTTGCTTCCAGAGGTCCCTCAAGTGAAGAAAGTTTTTTTAAAGTTTCTTGGATATTATCGAAATCTACAGAAGTAAAAATTTCAATGTATCCAGTTTTTGTGTTATTTAAAACTATCTCCATTGAATGAAATTTAAGAATTATTTCTTATTAGTGAAATTTGATTTTTAATTTCATTTTTGATAATACCTGGATGAATAAGAAAAGAACTTTCCTCAGACCGCATTAAAGTTTTTATTAACGCAGAGCTATTTTCTAATGAGATTTGATAAGTGCCATCCCATATTTTTAGTGAATTGTTAGATTCAAAACCTTTAAAAGACCTTTCCTTAATTCCGCAAAATATTTCTGAATCAAAATTATTTGTTTCACATAATTTTCTTGCAAATGCAAGGATTTTTAGTCGATCAATTTTACTTAAAAAACTTATGTCTGTTGCCTTTAATAATTCTCTATTAATAAACATTCTGCATAGGGTAGAAAGTGGCTCGAAAGATTCATCTTTCCATCTAATTAAATGATAGTAAAAGGTTACATCATCATTTCTTATAAAATCATCAAAATCAACGTTTGCAGGAGAAAATATCCATTTGTGTAGAGGTTTATCTAACCATATTTTCTTTTCATAATTATTTCTTATTATGTGTATGATTTTTTCAAGAATCCAAGTTGATATTTCGTTGATTCTGTGATTATAGATAGTTCTATACATTAAGGTTCTTAGTACTAGAAAATGTTCAATAGCGATAACTCCTTTTGGTTTGATAGCAATATTTCCATCAGGTGAAAAAGTAAGTGCTGAAATAATTCTTTCTAAATCTACTAGGCCATATTTGGTGCCTGTGTTGTAACTATCGCGTAAAAGATAATCGAGACGATCGCAATCTATCTCACTACTAATCAATGTTTTTAAAGGTTGTGAGAATAGTTGTTTCGATTGAAATAATTCCCCAATTTGTCTCGGTAATTCATTGTCATACTTTTTAAGTATTTTATTTATTGGAGAATAATTATTGACTAAGTTTTGAGACCATTGTTCGTGATTATGCTCGAATATTGTTTCACTGGTATGGCTTAAAGGTCCATGACCTAAATCATGTAATAAAGCCGCTCCATAAAGAACAAATTTATTTTCACAAAAAGAAGATTCACTTTCAAATAATCTGTTATGTATTTTTCTAGCAATACAAAACACGCCAATTGAGTGGGTAAATCTACTCGATTCTGCACCATGAAAAAGTAATGATGCTGCACCTAATTGTTTAATTCTTCTTAGTCTTTGGAATGCAATTGTATCAATTAATTCCATAATCATTAATTCTTCTGGCTTTCCCGAATCAAATACTATTTCTTTGTGAATTGGATCATGAAAAATTCTTTTAATACTCATTGTGTTTAAAAATTTTTAATTATTGATCTTTTATAATGTCAAGGGTTTATTTCCTCAAAACTTACTTCGCTAGTTTGGATTGAAACTGCTTCTTTTTCAAGAAGTGAACCCAGAAATAATTCTGCATTTCTTACCCATTTATCTTCAGCACTACCGTATTCACTTTCATCCGGAAGATCCAGTAACTTATCAGGTGTCATACCTTGACCTTGGATATTATTACCTTTGGGAGTTAAATAACTAGCAACAGTGATGGCTATTCCACTGTCTTCTCCTAAACTTTTTAGGGATTGAATTAAACCTTTCCCATAGGTTTGTTCTCCCATGAGAATTGATCTTTCATTATCTTGTAAAGACCCCGCAAGTATTTCACTAGCACTTGCGGTCCCTTTATTTACCAACGTCACCATGGGACCATCAAAAGAAGTCCCTTTTTGAGAAATTATTGCATCTTTGATTCCATTTCTATCTTTTGTCTCTACTACTGGTTTATCACTTAATAATGAGTCTGCGACTGCTATTCCTGAGCTTACTAGTCCTCCCGAGTTATTCCTGAGATCTAAGATCAGTCCCTCAACCTCTTTTTCTTTCAACTCCTGAAGAGCTTCTTCAACCTTCTTGGGTACGCTTTCGCTAAATTGAGTTATCCTTAAATACCCTATTGTGTGAGAATCGTCTCTTAATCTTTTTGTCCTCACTGGTCTAAGGTCTACCGATCTCCTTTCTAAATCGACTTCCCTAATATCTCCTGATTCCGAAGTAATTTCAACTAAAACTTTCGATCCTGATTCACCTCTTAATTTAGAGGCAGTATTTGCAAGGCCTAATTCTTCTGATGAAATTCCATCTACTTTCTCTATAACATCTCCGCTAACTATCCCAGCTTCTTCAGCTGGTGAGCCGCCAAGAGTAGAGATAACTCGAACTTTATGATTATCATCATCTTCACCTAATTGAAGCCCAACCCCATTAATCTCGCTACCAAAATTACTTGATTTCAGCAGTTCATAATCTTTTGGACGTAAGATTCTTGTGTAAGGGTCGTCTAGAGGTTTTAACATGTCTTCAATTGCAGAATAAGCCTCTTCAGTTGTTTCAATTTGTTTCTGTAGTGTTTTTTGTCTAATTCTCTTCCATTGGATTTCATCAAACTTTTCTGGGTCATAAAAACCCTCATTTACCAAGGTCCAAGCGTCGAGTACTAATTGCTTGCTATCACTAAGGGCATCTACTCTTTCAATTAATAAAAAATTTGTAGAAAAAACACTGACCAATAATACAGTGATCAATATTTTGAATGTTAAAAGTTTGTTAAAAGATGAATTCATTGGGTTAAGTGTTAACACCAAGTATAAGAATTTTAAGTAAGCTCTTTAATATCAAAGCTAATTTTTTTTTGGATGGCGAATTCTTCATCTGTTTATGACTGGTTTCAAGAAAGACTTGAAATCCAAGACATAACTGACGACGTAACTTCCAAGTACGTACCCCCTCACGTAAATATTTTTTATTGTTTAGGAGGCATAACTTTAGTATGCTTCCTAATTCAATTTGCAACAGGTTTTGCAATGACTTTTTACTATAAGCCAACAGTTACTCAAGCTTATAGTTCAGTTAGTTACTTAATGACCGATGTTAGTTTCGGATGGTTAATAAGATCTGTTCATAGATGGAGCGCATCTATGATGGTTTTGATGTTAATTCTCCATGTTTTTAGGGTCTACTTAACCGGCGGCTTCAAAAGACCAAGAGAATTAACTTGGGTTACAGGCGTTATAATGGCAGTTATTACTGTAGCTTTTGGAGTTACAGGATATTCTTTACCTTGGGATCAAGTTGGTTATTGGGCAGTCAAAATTGTTTCAGGTGTCCCCGCAGCTATTCCAGTTATTGGTGATTTTATGGTTGAGCTACTTAGGGGTGGAGAAAGCGTTGGACAATCTACACTTACAAGATTTTACAGTCTTCATACTTTCGTCTTGCCATGGTCATTAGCAGTTTTCATGTTGATGCATTTCCTAATGATTCGTAAACAAGGCATTTCAGGTCCTTTATAAACTTCTATACTTAAAACATTATCAGATTTCCAAATGTCTACGTTAAAAAAACCAGATCTATCTGATCCAAAATTAAGAGCAAAATTAGCTAAAGGCATGGGCCATAATTATTATGGTGAACCAGCTTGGCCAAACGACTTACTATATATATTTCCAGTAGTAATTTTAGGAACTATTGCCTGTGTAGTTGGACTAGCAGTACTTGATCCTGCAATGTTAGGAGACAAAGCAAATCCATTTGCAACTCCCCTAGAAATACTTCCTGAATGGTATCTCTATCCAGTGTTTCAAATACTTAGGGTAGTCCCCAATAAACTATTAGGTATTGCACTTCAAACATTAATCCCTCTTGGATTAATGATCTTACCATTTATCGAAAACGTTAATAAATTCTCTAATCCCTTTAGAAGACCAATAGCTATGTCTATTTTCTTGTTTGGAACTTTTCTAACAATATATCTTGGTATAGGGGCATGCCTACCAATCGATAAATCATTAACTTTAGGTCTATTTTAGGGCTAAATATAAAACATATCTAAATCGTTATTTTCTTGTCTCAGGAAATGGTTCATTAATAAAAATCCTACAATTGTCCAGGTTTGATATGTTCTTGATTGTTGACCTACCCAAGTTCCTGTAGGTCCATCAAAATATTCTGCCCACTCTTGTTTAGGTAATTGATTAAGTTGTGACCAATATGATTCCTCTATCAAAGATTTCATTTCTTCCATAAGAATCACATCATCAGAGGCATAATTTTTTTGATGTAATAGAACAGCTGCACCAAAAAACCACAGTAAACTTGGCCAATGACCACCATTATGGTAACTCCAAGGCCAATTCTTTGGGTCAGATCCAGTTTTATTTTGCCATTCTTCTACATCCATATGAGGATGACAAATTCTCATAGGCATTTGAGCCATCAAGTGCTGTCTGTTATGCAAAACCAATCTAAATAAAGCTCTTTGTTCCGCAGGAGGCAGTACTCCAAAAATACATGCTAGAGAATTCCCTAAGCTGTAAAATCGAAAGTCAGGCCTCCCTGTCCTAATATTTCCTATTAAATAACCGCCTCTGTTCTCTAACCAATCTTGAAGCCATGAGGGGACTACCTGAGGTTGAACGTTGAATTCATTGAAGTGTTGATCGTCTCCATATTGCTCTGTTGGCCTTCTTCTTAAAATTTGCATTGTTTGGCTTGTAACCCAATAATGTTTTAAGAGAAAACTTCCTAAATCTTTAACCCATTGATTTGTAAGAATAAGTCTTTGATCCAAAAGTCTACTTACATGATCTGCACGACTTAATTCCATTAAGTTAATACAACTTTTTAAACATCCATGAAGTAAGACTTCAACTTCAAGAGGAGCTCCCCACACATCCATGGGTCTATCAATCATAAATGCACAATCTGGCACAAAAAGTACGGGAGTACCCTCAAATGTTGGATGCAGTACTAGATCAAGTAAAAGTTGAATACCTCTTTGAACACTTTGACTTTTCCCGAAGGCATAATCGCCACTTTTATTGACATAATACCAACATAAAATGGGCCACCATAAACTTGCATCAGCTGAAGTAATCCTCCCTATTGATCTCTGACCATAGTCTCCAATAAGCTTTCCATTCTCTTCTACGAAACTGGTAGGAAATACGCCACGTGTTTGGTAATTGGAGCTTTGTAACTCAAGGCATACGCTCAGGAACTTTTTGACAATTTCATACCGCTTTTGGGTAATAAGATAAATCATTACAGGAACGTTGTCTCTTAAAAATATTTCTCCATAATTTAATTTTTTATTTTTTGTTGGGTGTTCTAGTGCTGCAACACTGCCTACTAGTTCGCCTGATATCTCAACTAAAGTTTTTTCGAAGTGTTTTTTTGCATTTGTTACAATTCTTTCTTCATCTGAACTTGGTCTTACTCTTAAATTTTTTTGACTAAATCTTTCTGCCATTTCATTTATATCCCTCTATTTAAGCCTAGTTGTTTAAAGAGACTTTGAACAAATAAAAAATTAATAAAAAATTTTTGTATAAAAGGTTGCACAATTACTGTTGGATGGTTTAGTATTTTCTTCTGGGCAAAAATATATTTTTTTGCATTATTCAATCAATTACTTTAAATCTGATTTTTAGTAAGTGAATGAATAGTTTGGAGATTTGATCTTGATCATTATTTTCAGCCAGAAAGAGGGTTTTACCTTCTAAGTGAGTTATGCATTCGTTGTTTAACTCTGCACCTAGAAAATTTAAAAACTTAGGAACTGATGCTTTTATTGCGTCAAAACTTTATCAAATTTAAATTTGGTAATTTGGAGATGTATTTGCAATAAAGGTGTGAGGTCCCGTCAAGAATATATAAATTGTTTTCAATTGCTAACTTTTAGTTTTTTGAAAACCAACGGATCTGAGATCTTGGAAAGTCACTTTGAAATATTTTAATGTGCACTCAAAGTAATCCTTAATAACTTAAGGAGGCTGAACCTAAATAAATTAAGTCAATCTTAACTTTATTTGGAGAATGCAATTCATATTGAGTAGATTTATCTACAAAAGGATTTGAACACAACGGAGAGTTTGATCCTGGCTCAGGATGAACGCTGGCGGCGTGCTTAACACATGCAAGTCGAACGAACCTTCGGGTTAGTGGCGGACGGGTGAGTAACGCGTGAGAATCTGCCCTCAGGAGGGGGATAACGGTTGGAAACGACCGCTAATACCCCATATGCCTACTGGTGAAACGAATTTCGCCTGAGGATGAGCTCGCGTCTGATTAGCTTGTTGGTGAGGTAATGGCTCACCAAGGCTTCGATCAGTAGCTGGTCTGAGAGGATGATCAGCCACACTGGGACTGAGACACGGCCCAGACTCCTACGGGAGGCAGCAGTGGGGAATTTTCCGCAATGGGCGAAAGCCTGACGGAGCAACGCCGCGTGAGGGACGAAGGCCTCTGGGCTGTAAACCTCTTTTCTCAAGGAAGAAGATATGACGGTACTTGAGGAATAAGCCACGGCTAATTCCGTGCCAGCAGCCGCGGTAATACGGGAGTGGCAAGCGTTATCCGGAATTATTGGGCGTAAAGCGTCCGCAGGCGGCTTTTCAAGTCTGCTGTTAAAGCGTGGAGCTTAACTCCATCATTGCAGTGGAAACTGAAAGGCTTGAGTATGGTAGGGGCAGAGGGAATTCCCGGTGTAGCGGTGAAATGCGTAGATATCGGGAAGAACACCAGTGGCGAAGGCGCTCTGCTGGGCCATTACTGACGCTCATGGACGAAAGCCAGGGGAGCGAAAGGGATTAGATACCCCTGTAGTCCTGGCCGTAAACGATGAACACTAGGTGTCGGGGGAATCGACCCCTTCGGTGTCGTAGCTAACGCGTTAAGTGTTCCGCCTGGGGAGTACGCACGCAAGTGTGAAACTCAAAGGAATTGACGGGGGCCCGCACAAGCGGTGGAGTATGTGGTTTAATTCGATGCAACGCGAAGAACCTTACCAGGGTTTGACATCCTGCGAACCTCTTAGAAATTTGAGGGTGCCTTCGGGAATGCAGTGACAGGTGGTGCATGGCTGTCGTCAGCTCGTGTCGTGAGATGTTGGGTTAAGTCCCGCAACGAGCGCAACCCACGTTTTTAGTTGCCAGCATTTAGTTGGGCACTCTAGAAAGACCGCCGGTGATAAACCGGAGGAAGGTGTGGATGACGTCAAGTCATCATGCCCCTTACACCCTGGGCTACACACGTACTACAATGCTACGGACAAAGGGCAGCAAACTCGCGAGAGCTAGCAAATCCCATAAACCGTGGCTCAGTTCAGATCGTAGGCTGCAACTCGCCTACGTGAAGTAGGAATCGCTAGTAATCGCAGGTCAGCATACTGCGGTGAATACGTTCCCGGGCCTTGTACACACCGCCCGTCACACCATGGAAGTTGGCCATGCCCGAAGTCGTTACTCCAACCCTTGTGGAGGAGGACGCCGAAGGTGGGGCTAATGACTGGGGTGAAGTCGTAACAAGGTAGCCGTACCGGAAGGTGCGGCTGGATCACCTCCTAACAGGGAGACAACAAAATGTTTAATATTATTTTGTCACCTTAGGTCGATCGGTATCTCACATTCTTAATTATTTAAGGATTTCATTTCCTAAGTTTTTCTAGGTCACACCCATTATTTTTCCTGGGCCATTAGCTCAGGTGGTTAGAGCGCACCCCTGATAAGGGTGAGGTCCCTGGTTCAAGTCCAGGATGGCCCATATCTCTATGTTGGGGGTATAGCTCAGTTGGTAGAGCGCCTGCTTTGCAAGCAGGATGTCAGCGGTTCGAGTCCGCTTACCTCCACTGATTACCACCTCTTCCATAATCTGTAGAAGGGAAATGTTTTGAGTCGTGATCAAATTCTGAACGAATCTAGCTTCCTAATAAATTTATTAAGATGCTGGACTCATTGAATTAATTTCATTGTTTTCAGAGAACCTTGACAACTGCATAGATTATTTTTAAAGACAATAAGCATCTTTAATGATGCAGATTTATTATTTGTGCGAATGCATTAATAACAATTCTATTAAGCTGATGCTTCAATTATTGAAGTTATTGGTCAAGCTACAAAGGGCTCACGGAGGATACCTAGGCACACAGAGGCGATGAAGGACGTGGTTACCTGCGATAAGTCTCGGGGAGTTGGAAGCACACTTTGATCCGGGAATTTCCGAATGGGGCAACCCCATGTACGGCCAACTGAATACATAGGTTGGTGCGAGCTAACCCAGCGAACTGAAACATCTTAGTAGCTGGAGGAAGAGAAAGTAAATAACGACTCCCTCAGTAGCGGCGAGCGAACGGGGAACAGCCCAAACCGATAGTCTTGACTATCGGGGTTGTGGGACAGCAATATGGATCAATAAATCTAGAAGAAACGTTTGAATGGCGTGCCACAGAGGGTGAAAGCCCCGTAATCGAAAGATGAGTTGACCTAGCTGTATCCCGAGTAGCACGGAGCACGTGGAATTCCGTGTGAATCTGCGAGGACCACCTCGTAAGGCTAAGTACTACTGTGTGACCGATAGTGAAACAGTACCGCGAGGGAAAGGTGAAAAGAACCCCGGGAGGGGAGTGAAATAGAACATGAAACCGTGAGCTTACAAGCAATGGGAGCCCGACTAATCGGGTGACCGTGTGCCTGTTGAAGAATGAGCCGGCGACTTATAGGCACTGGCGGGTTAAACCGGAAATGGTGGAGCCACAGCGAAAGCGAGTCTTAATAGGGCGTTTGTCAGTGTTTATAGACCCGAACCCTGGTGATCTAACCATGGCCAGGATGAAGCTTGGGTGATACCAAGTGGAGGTCCGAACCGACTGAAGTTGAAAATTCAGCGGATGAGCTGTGGTTAGGGGTGAAATGCCAATCGAACCAGGAGCTAGCTGGTTCTCCCCGAAATACGTTGAGGCGTAGCGTCTAGTGCTCCAGCAGGGGGGTAAAGCAACCATTTCGGTGCGGGCTGCGAAAGCGGTACCAAATCGATATGAACTCTGAATACCCTGTGTGTAACTAGGCAGTCAGACTGTGGGGGATAAGCTCCATAGTCAAGAGGGAAACAGCCCAGACCGCCAGCTAAGGTCCCAAAATTAACGCTAAGTGATAAAGGAGGTGGGATTGCCCAGACAACCAGGAGGTTTGCCTAGAAGCAGCCATCCTCAAAGGAGTGCGTAATAGCTCACTGGTCGAGCGATCCTGCGCCGAAAATGAACGGGGCTAAGCGTTATACCGAAGCTGCGGATAAATTTATTTATGGTAGGGGAGCGTTCTATGTAGGGTGAAGCGTTAGCGTAAGCGGACGTGGACAGCATAGAAGTGAGAATGTCGGCTTGAGTAGCGAAAACATGGGTGAGAATCCCATGCCCCGAAACCCTAAGGGTTCCTCCGGCAGGCTCGTCCGCGGAGGGTTAGTCTGGACCTAAGGCGAGGCCGAAAGGCGTAGTCGATGGATAACAGGTCAATATTCCTGTACCAGATGTGTTTTGGGAAGAGGGACGGAGAAGGCTAGCCAGGCCAGATGTTGGTTACTGGTTCAAGCGTTCAAGGCTTTGAGAGATGGAGAAAACATCTTGAGCTAAGGCGTGAGTACGAGCTGCTACGGCAGCGAAGTTGGTGATGTCATGCTTCCAAGAAAAGCTCTATACCCGTTAAGACACAAATGCCAGTACCCGAAACCGACACAGGTGGGGTGGTAGAGAATACCGAGGGGCGCGAGATAACTCTCTCTAAGGAACTCGGCAAAATGGCCCCGTAACTTCGGGAGAAGGGGTGCCAGCGAGAGCTGGTCGCAGTGAAGAGGCGCAAGCGACTGTTTACCAAAAACACAGGTCTCCGCTAAGTCGCAAGACGATGTATGGGGGCTGACACCTGCCCAGTGCCGGAAGGTTAAGGAAGCTGGTTAGCTTTTAGTGAAGCTGGCGACTGAAGCCCCGGTGAACGGCGGCCGTAACTATAACGGTCCTAAGGTAGCGAAATTCCTTGTCGGGTAAGTTCCGACCCGCACGAAAGGTGTAACGATTTGCGCGCTGTCTCGGAGAGAGGCTCGGCGAAATAGAATTGTCTGTGAAGATGCGGACTACATACACCCGGACAGAAAGACCCTATGAAGCTTTACTGTAGTTTGATATTGTTCTCGGGCTCTGAATGCGCAGAATAGGTGGGAGACGTTGAAATAGTGCTTGTGGGTACTATTGAGTCATCGGTGAGATACCACTCTTTTAGAGCTAGGGTTCTAACGCTTACCCGTTATCCGGGAAGCGGACAGTATCTGATGGGCAGTTTGACTGGGGCGGTCGCCTCCTAAAAGGTAACGGAGGCGCACAAAGGTTCCCTCAGGCTGGTTGGAAATCAGTCGTTGAGTGCAAAAGCAGAAGGGAGCTTGACTGTGAGACCTACAAGTCGAACAGGGACGAAAGTCGGTTTTAGTGATCCGACGGTTCTGCGTGGAAGGGCCGTCGCTCAACGGATAAAAGTTACTCTAGGGATAACAGGCTGATCTCCCCCAAGAGTTCACATCGACGGGGAGGTTTGGCACCTCGATGTCGGCTCATCGCAACCTGGGGCTGAAGTCGGTCCCAAGGGTTGGGCTGTTCGCCCATTAAAGCGGTACGCGAGCTGGGTTCAGAACGTCGTGAGACAGTTCGGTCCATATCCGGTGTATGCGCAGGAATATTGAGAGGATTTCTCCCTAGTACGAGAGGACCGGGAGGAACGCACCTCTGGTGTGCCAGTTATCGTGCCAACGGTAAACGCTGGGTAGCCATGTGCGGAGTGGATAACCGCTGAAAGCATCTAAGTGGGAAGCCCACCTCAAGATGAGTATTGCCATGGCTTAAGCCAGTAAGGTCACGGGAAGAACACCCGTCGATAGGCTCTACGTGGAAGCTTGGTAACAAGTGCAGCGGAGGAGTACTAATAGACCGAGGGCTTGACCAAATAAACTTAATTTGTTGTCTTTAATTTATAATTTTCTATGCAGTTCTCAAGGTTCAAACTATCCTGGTGTTCATGGCGATGTGGAACCACTCCGATCCATCTCGAACTCGGTTGTGAAACGCATCAGCGGCGAAAATATTTAGGGGGTAGCCCCTTGAGAAAATAGCTCAATGCCAGGTAAAAATATTTAAAAGGGTTTGCTCTTCTTGAGTAAGCCCTTTTTTATTTTTGGCATTTAGGACACCAATGTGTACTTCTTCCAGTAATTTTTTGCCTTTCAATTAAATTTCCACATTTATGACATTCTTTACCAGTTCTCCTATAAACATTTGTCTGTAAACCAAAATTCCCATTCTCTCCCTCCAAGTCTCTAAAATCACTAAATGTCGTCCCCCCAGAACCTATACTTTTTTTTAATACAGTTACAATTGATTCTCTTAGCTTCATTAACTCTTTCTTCTTTATCGTTTGAGCTTTCCTAAAAGGTGAGATGCCAGCCGAGTATAAACTCTCATCAGCATAAATATTACCTATACCTGCCACTATTGTTTGATCTAATAAAATAGCTTTTATAGATTTTGTTCTTTTTGAAATCACTTCCTTAAGGTATTTTGTATCAAAGTCTTTAGAAAATGGTTCTGGTCCTAATGAGCCTAATCCTTTGATTATTTTATTGGGCGATAACCCTTGCTTAATCCACCACATTTGGCCAAAACTTCTTACGTCAATGTATCTAAGCTCATTATTGTCATAATCTAAAAATCTTATTCTTGTATGTTTACAGGGCGGAGTAGTGTTATTGATGAATTTGAAATAGCCTGTCATTCTTAGATGAACGACAAGAAATCCGTTATTTTGTGAATTTTCTAGAGGAAATTTATTATTCTCATTTTGAACTTCTTTTAAATGGGCTATTAAATATTTTCCTCTTCTATCCCATTTATAAATAAGTGAGTTCCTAAGTCCTTTAATGAATTCTTCTTTGTTTGTTGGGAATGCAACAGTTGAATCCCTACAGACTTCTACTTTTTTAATAATAAAGTTATTAAGTTTTTTCTGTAAACCTCTGCGAACTGTTTCTACTTCAGGTAACTCAGGCAATTATTTAGGCTTTCTCTAATTCACTTTCAGCAAAATTATTTGTATTAGCTCCACCATCAGTACCGCTTATTCCAGCATAGTTCACTTTGTCAAATCTAACTACACAATTATATTTGATACCTGAGGTGTCAACTGAGGCAACTTTACCAATTTCATTGTACCAATATGATTCTGGTCTTTTTACTCGTACTAAATCTCCTCTTGAAATTGCCATTAATTTTATTTTAACTCCTTAAACAATAACCTATCATTAACAGTCTTAAACAAATTATTCACACATATTAATTAAAAGTTCTAACAAAAATCACTTATTAAATTCTTTTCAAATTCTTCTTTAGCAGGCTTACCTCCCATCCATTTTCTGCCTGGGATTCTTACATCTAATTCATTCTTATCACAATTTATTGAAAGAATCAGTTTTTTATTTTCTTGATTTAGTACATTTAAAAATTTTATACTTTTTTTTGTCCCAGAAGATTTACTTTGAATAACTATTGGACCATAAATTTTTTTATCTAACTTAAGTAAGTCATTATTTTTTTTATTTTCAGTTGTTTCATAATTTTCTGAATTAATTGTTTTCTTTTTTCTTAATATGAGCTTTTGACCAACTTTTATTGAATCAGGTTTATTGAGATTATTAATCTCTATCAGATCGACTACTTTTAAATTATATTTGTTTGATATATCAGTGAGATTTTCACCAGTTTGAACAACATGATAATTATTTATAAAATCTGATTGTTTTGTAAGATTTTCAGCAGATTCGGAGATAATAAGATTTTGGCCAATAAAGATATAATTTTCATTTTTTAAGTTATTCAATTTAATAATTAAATCTTTATTTATTGAATAGAATTTTGAAATACTTGATATTGTATCTCCACTTTTTACAATATGAATTTTTTTTATTTCAGTTTTTTCTTCAGTAATTGATTCTTTTCTAGTAATATTCTCAATGTTATTTTTTGCTGAAAATATCTTTTCTTCTGATTTTATTAACGAGTGATGGAAAAAATTAATAAATATAGCAATTACTAAAAATGCAAATTTCATAAAACTCATTATTTATTTAAAGATAATCTTTAAATTAAAAATCGCTAGGTTTTTGAAAACAATTTAAGTAATTTAAACCTTAAAAATAAACTTTAGAAATTTCTTTGCTCTTTCGTAGGGAGGATACCGCAGATTTGAATCAAATAAAAAACCCTTAAAAGTAATAGATTTTTGATTTGAAAAATTTCGAAACCCTTCTTCTCCATGAAATTTTCCAATACCACTTTGCCCAACGCCTCCAAAAGGCAAATTTGGAATAAGGACTGGTAACATCACATCATTTATACAAATTGTTCCTGAGCTGGTTACTTTTGAAATATGATTATGGATTTTTTTATTGCCTCCAAATAAGTAGATTGCTAATGGTTTTGGTGTTTGATTTATCTGTTTTAAAGCTGATTCCTTATTATTGATTCCAATTACTGGAAGAAGTGAACTGAATAGTTCTCTCTGCAAAATATCTGTTTCATTTAATTTAATTCTCAAAATTGTAGGAGATATTTTCAACCTTTTTTTACTAAAAGTACCACCAAATAAAATTCTTTTTTCTTTTTTATATTGTTTGAGAATTTCTACAGTTGATGTAAATTGCTTTTTCTCTAATTTTGATAGATTCTCGGAAATAATTGGATTGTCTCCGTAAAAACTTACTATATATTTCTTTAATGTTTCTATAAAAATATTCTCAATTTCTTTATCTACAAAGATATGATTCGGAGCCATGCAGGATTGACCAGAATTAAAAAATTTGCCCCAAACAATTCTTTTAGCAGCCACTTCTAAATTTGCATTCTTGAAAATAATTACAGGATTTGTTCCGCTTAACTCAAGAGTTAATGGAGTTAAGTTTTTTGAAGCTAATTTCATGATAGATTTTCCAGTTTCAGTACTTCCTGTAAAAAATATGTGGTCAAAATTTTGTTCAATTAATTTTATGGATTGTTTATAATTTCCCTCTACTGTCATTAGGACATCTTTAGGGAAATATTTGGAAGTAAGCTTTTTAATAAGTTTTGAGGTCGCAGGACATTTCTCTGATGGTTTTATAACTGCAGTATTTCCTGCTGAGAAAATATTTACCAATGGCTTTAAAACATAAAGTAATGGATAATTATAAGGACCAAGAATTAAGACACACCCGAGAGGTTCATAAATAACTTTGGAGGATGATGGAAATAGATAAAAAGGTGTATCAATCTTTTTTGGCCGCATCCAAGAATTGAGTTTCTTTCTTATGAGTGAAATTTCTTCTTTCACTAAAAGGATTTCTGAAAGCCCTTCAATTTCAGATTTACCTAGATCAACAAAAAGTGATTTAATTATCTCTTTTTTATTTTCATCCAAGAGTTTAGAGACTAAATTGATATGCTGAATTCGCCATTTTATTTCTTCCGTTTTGCCAGTGATAACTGTATTTTTTAATTTATTAATGTCTTCTAAATGAAATTTATCAGAAATTTCCATTTTTTTACTATGAATAGTATTAAATATATCAGAGGATAAATTGCAAATAAATAAAGTTTTTAGCCACTAAAATCAAAGTGATTGATTTATAAGAAATAATCAAATTTATTAAAATTGTCTTTAAAAATTCTAATTTTTCTTGGTTAGTATATTTCTATGAGAGAAAAATTTTCAATTAGATTGATATCTATAAATGAAATACCAGAAGTCACAAACTGGGCAAGGTTAGAAGGATTTTCTCCTGGAATGGATGACGTGTCAATTTATAGAAATACAGATAAACAAGGAGTATGGGTAGCTTGTCTCGATAATAATCCTATAGGTTCTATTGCATGTATAAAATATAATTCCTCTTATGGTTTTATAGGTTTATTTATCGTTAAAAAAGAATTCCGAAATAATGGATATGGAGTGAGTTTATGGAAACATGCCCTCGAATATTTAAAAAATGTCGATTGTATTGGTCTTGAGGCTGCCCCAGATAGATTGAATGATTACGCAAAGTGGGGGTTTAGAAAATCTTCCATTACAAATCGATGGAAATTAAATGGCTCTCAAGATTTGCCGTTGACAAATTTCTATAAAGATCAATTTCATTCTTTTAAAGTTGTCCCGGGTAATAAAATTTCCTCTGAAGTAGTCTTAATTTATGATGATCAAAGAGAACCTAGTCCCAGACCACATTTTCTAAATGACTGGTTGAAAAATTCTAATGGCAATGTCAGTGCAATTGTCGACAATAATGGGATGTGTCATGGATTTGGCAGGATAAGACCTTGTGTACTGGAGGATAATGAGCAAGGCTGGAGAATCGGACCTCTTTTAGCGGATACTCCACCACTTGCTGAATTATTAATAAGGGAGTTAGTTGGTGATTTAGATGACCAAATCTTATTGGATTGCTCTAATCTGAATCCTTATGCAAATTATCTTTTATCAAGTTTGGGATTTGAGGAAATATCAAAAACTTACAGAATGTATAAAGGCATTCAACCTCCCTGCCCAATGAATCAAGTATACGGACTCGCTTGCTTGGAACTGGGTTGATTGATTTCCTTTAAAGCGTTCATTTTGTCTTTTGTTTTTGTAATACTGCAGGAAGTTTGTTTGATTATCCATAAGCTTAACTTTCAGAAGGTTTCAAAATTTTTTCTACAATATCCGCGTTGATTATAGTGATCTCTCCATTATCAATATTGGCAACTTGAAACAAGGTCCATGCATTTGGATTTCTAGCTCCTCCAATACAGTCGATAACTTGACCGACCCAATAATTTTTATCCTTTTCCTTAGTATTCTCGCAATCTTCTTTTTTAATTGCGACATAATCACCAGGCCTAATGAAAAGAAACTCAGGAGTTGCTGAACTCACAATAAATAGCTAATAGTATATAAGTACTATAGTTAGTTATTAGTTTTGTTGCCGAACTTTGAATTATTTAGCAAACTAGGGGTAATTCAAAAATAAAATGGAATCAACTGAAATTGCTATATTTTCGACATTATTAGGATTAATTTTAGCTTTAACTGACGCTTATATAGAAAGAAATATTCCAGGATAATATTTACAATTAATTTCTTAAATTAAATAAGATTTAAGCTGGTCTAATATGTCGGCGCGGTTGGAAACTATTTTTGTAAAAACTAAATATATCAACCCTCCCATTGCCAGTCTTCCGTTAATTTTCTCTAACTGCTTTAATTTTTTCAACAGAATACTATCGAAGTTAAACAAAATTTAAAGGTTATAGAAAATAAAAAAGTATTGATTAATTCAAAATAAAAAAAAAATTACAAATTTATAGAAATATTATTTCAAACACTAATTAATTTTAAAGCCAAGCCTCTTTCATTTCAAGATAAAGCCTCTCGCTCTCAGCAGAATTAATTTTGTTTTCTGAATAGGATTGTTGCTGTTGCTGTTGCTGCTGTTGAGTTGAATTAGTATTAGGATTTTGGACTTCGCTCATTAGAGGGCATAGATATTTGTGTTTATTCTCTCATATTTAGAGCTTTTTTTGTCAATTTTAATTCTTAAATTTTATTTAAATTTTCTATGCACTTAATCTTCCTCTTTTGAGTGAAGTTATTTCACTACCGTGGGTTTAGTGTATAGAAATTTAACTTCCCAATATACAATTCCTAGGAAGATAGCGCTTGCAATAATAATTTCAGAAATGGCTAGCATTTTATTTATCAATACTGATTAAATTTTGGTATCAATTTACACAGAATGCAATAGGTACTAATTACATAAAAGATTTAAAAAAATCTTACTTAGTAAAATAAAGCGTCAAAATAATATAAAATTTTAGGTTAGATACATTTTTTTTCGTGGGGAATTACATAAATTCAACAATTCTTATACCTTTAATACCTCTTGTTACGGCTTCATTTATTTTTGTTTTATTAGTGAGTTTTAACAGAACCCTTAACAGATTAACAAAACCAGTTACTGCAATTCTCGCATTATCTTTATTGAGTTCTGCTTTTATAAGTTCCTTTGACTATTTTAAGAAAATAGAAGAAGAGTTAGTTTTATCTAAATTTTTTAAGTTTTTTGAAGAAACAAATTTAGTTATACATCTCAATTTGGTGAATGAAAAAATTATAATTTTTTTCTCATTAATAATGACATTAGTAATTGGATTATCTTTTTATAAATTACCTAGAAAAAAAGGTTATGTTTCATTGATGATTAGCCTAGGGTTAATATCTTCTTCGGTGATGATCTCAATATTACTCTTAGATTTTTCAGCATTAATCTAAACTTTAGTAAGCATTAACAAAGCTTCGTTGAGTTCTTGGACATGATTTAATTCATCTTGAGCGATTTCTTTTATTTTTTGATCATTTGGATTATCTTTTAAATATTTGGAATAAGTTTCGAATGCATGCTCTTCAATTTTTATATTGACATCATAAGCATTAGCTGGAGATAAAAAATAATAAAAAACCATGATCCAGTAATAAACAAGCACAAGGTGTCTAGCAAAAAATCTATCAATCCAGAACCTATCTCCTCCTCTTTTCTCCATTTCTTTAAGATGCTCAGTTTCGTTAATAGCCTGATAAAAATGTTCTTTCATTAAAATCATTGTTTTTTCATTTTTAATTCCCAGGGATTCTTTAAAATGAAGAACCGAAAGAAATGCAAAATAAGGTGATCTAGCTATTACTTCTAAAACCCAGAATCTTTGTAAAGATCTACCAGAGTATATGAAGTCTAAGATATTGACAGTACTATTCAAAATCAAAGAATTTAATTTCTTCATGAATTTCGCTTTTCTTTAAGTATAATTACTCAGTAACTCGAGATCTATAATGTTTTCAAATAATTAACCAAAAATTAATAAGGGCTTTGGGAATTTAGTAAATAATCATCTAGAAGATCCTTTTCTCAGGAATTGGGTTGATTTATTGAGCTTTTTGATAAGTGGTATGTCAATGCATGATACAGCTGCGATGGCTACTTTATTTAACGAATGGTTTGAACCAAATTCATACCTTGAATATCCTAAAGGTGGAAGTGATTCTATTGTAAAAGCCTTAATTAATGGATTTAAAAAAAATGGAGGAGAATTAATTCTCTCTTCGAGAGTAAAGACAATTAACTTCAATAAAAATTTAGCTACAGGTATTACCCTTAAAAATGGTTCAAGTTATAGTTGTGATTCTATTGTCACGAATACTGATGTTTGGAATTTAAAAAAGTTAATTCCAAATGAAATTTCAAAAAAATGGAAGCCAAAAGCATTGAACCCTAATAAATGTGATTCATTCCTTCATATACATTTAGGTTTTGATGCTGATGGCCTTGAAGATTTACCAATACATGCGATACATGTTGATGAGTGGGAAAGAGGTATAACCGCAGAAAGAAATATAGCTGTATTTTCAATCCCATCTGTTTTAGATAAAAATATGGCCCCTAAAGGGAAACATGTTCTTCATGGATATACTCCCGCAAATGAACCTTGGGAAATTTGGGGAAACCTAAATCCAAAGGAATTAGCATATAGAAATTTGAAAGAAGAAAGATGTTCAATATTCCTTAATGCAGTGCGAAAATTCATCCCTGACATAGATGAAAGGATTGATTTAAAGATGCTAGGGACCCCAATCACTCATAAAAAATTCACCAATACCCATTGCGGTAGTTACGGTCCTGCATTATCTGCAGCAAAAGGTCTTTTCCCAGGATGCAAAACTCCAGTGAAAAATTTATTTACTTGCGGTGCAAGTACATTCCCAGGTATTGGAATTCCTGCTGTTTCAGCAAGCGGTGCTTACGCAGCTGAAAAAATTATTGGTAAAAAAGAATTTAAAACTCTTCTAAAAAAAATAAATTTATGAATAAAGTTCTTTTTTATATCCCTACAAATACTTAGTTAAGAAATAAGAATAAAGAAAGCAAAATCATTCAATAATGATAATCTTTATCTGAATATAAACTTAACTTATAACTCTTATATGTTTTTCTTATCGATTCCTCAAGCATGGCATTTAGTTGGTACATGGTCAGAACAACTTCCAAGCGAGTCAAATCTCATAGGAATGGGACAAACAGAATTAATGATGACTTTACATTCAATATTTGTTCCTCTCTTACTTGTAATTTCATATTACCTATTCAATCGACTTAATAAGAACGGATCAAAGAAAATTAAAGGATGATCGTCTTAAAGTTTATTTAGCTGAACTTCTTCTAACTACTTTTCTGCCTGTAGAAGTATCAACTTCGCTTGAATGTTTGGTTTGTGGATTAGCTTCCACATTGTCAACATCGCTCTTATCCATTTCCGCGCAAACACCCACTACCATGGCAGCCTGCATTTGATCTGGTAAATCTCCAATAGTTAATAAAGCCTTTAAAACCAATTGAAGCCTAGTTTGCCGATCAATTTCTGGTCTTAGTTTTTTTACAGTATTCCAAAGCTCTTGGGTAACCTCTTTTAAAAGTTCTCGATCTACAGCCAAATTAAATAAACCTTGTATTTATACTAATCTAACAAAAAATTTGATCTCGTAAAATAATATTATATAAAAAGATTATTAGTTGATATTTTTCTATCCAAATACAAGTTGCATTTGTTGATGCAATTCATTTTTCTCTTGCATAAGTTCATCTTTTTCAATCTTTTTTAGCGTAAAAGTTCTAAAAAATTTTTTTTGAATCTTTATTGGAGTATTTTCAAACTTCGCATTTTTGCTTGTTAGAGAATTCCACTCTTTTGAATTAAAAGGGGCATAAGGAGAAGATGAAATCACTTTCATATTTATATAGTACATCTGTACTAATAATAGTATAGATTTCCTATAAGGCAACAACTCCGTCCAAATATTTTAATTTTTAAACTGTTTTTGAGAGTAGATTGATTTTTTTATCTAATTTGTAGGATTTATAAGATGCATAAATGAATCCGTGTATCAGAAATTACTTATTGATCCCATTTTTTAGCGTCTAAAGACTTTTCTTGCTAAAAACCTTTTAAAATACTGAATTTGTTGAAATTAACATTGACAAGATATTTTTAATAATCCCTCCTATAAAAAGATTAATGAATTGTTCAAAAATGCTTCTTAATAATCAGAAAAGACTAAAGATCCAAGGAATAATTAAAAGAATTGCTCAAGATAAATCAATTACATTAGAAGAAAGGATATATGTTGAAAAATTTGCAAGCCATAATTCGACAATCTCTCTTTGGCTGAAAAAAGCTAATAGCTACAGAAGAAATGGTACAAAAAATGATGGGGGAATTGATAACCTCTTACAATCATTTGGTATAGATGGGCTAGATAAAGAAAATCATTTCAACCCAAATGAAGATGATATATCGGATTGGTTTGGCAGTGCTCCTGGTTGGCTAAGGAGAAGTTGAATTCATTAATTATTCAACTTACCCAGGC
>CACGIB010000004.1 GCA_902573045.1 uncultured Prochlorococcus sp. | reverse complement strand
AGTTTTGATAACAGACTTGTCATTATCAGAATTTTGTTTTTCTACCTTCTTGAGCAGGCTATCTGCTATAAAAGGTCCTTTTTTTAGTGAACGTCCCATGATTATGTAATAGAAATTGAAATGATAAATGAAGTAATCAAGAGTCTCTTCCTCCTCTACTCCTCTTAGAAATGCGACGTCGTCTTCGAACTACTAATTTATTACTTGGTTTGTTCTTTTTACGTGTCTTTAATCCAAGAGCTGGTTTACCCCATGGAGTAACTGGGCCTGCTCTACCAATTGGTGCTTTTCCCTCTCCTCCTCCATGTGGATGATCACATGGGTTCATTACACTACCTCTTACTTGAGGCCTTCTTCCAAGCCATCTTCTTCTTCCTGCTTTACCTAAGCTAGTATTTCTTATTTCAGAATTACCAACTTCACCAAGAGTTGCGTAGCATTCTTTTCTTACAAGTCTTACCTCGGTAGATGGGAGTTTTAATGCAACATAATCTCCCTCTTTTGCCATAACTTGAGCACTAGCTCCTGCAGATCTAACCATCTGAGCACCCCTACCTGCATACAACTCAACACAATGAACACTAGATCCTAATGGCATAACAGAAAGTGGCATTGCATTTCCATCTTCAATTGGAACACTTTCTCCAGATATGATATTTTGTCCGACCTTTACTCCTGCTGGAGCGATAATATATCTTTTTTCCCCATCTTCGTAGAACAAAAGTGCCAGCCTAGCATTTCTATGAGGATCGTAGTGTATAGCTGCAACTTTAGCGTTGATATTTCTTTTATCTCTTCTAAAGTCGACTAATCTATACTGCCTTTTGTGACCACCTCCACGATGACGGCAAGTAATAACTCCACGATTATTCCTGCCTTTAACTCTATGTTTTGAAACTATTAGTGATCTTTCAGGTTTTGCACTTGTTATTTCACTAAAGTCAGTAACTACTCTCTGCCTAGTGCCAGGTGTATAAGGTTTAAATTTGCGGATTGCCATGATTAAAACTCCTTAAGATTCTGGAAATAGTTGGATTTTGTCTCCTTCAGCAAGACGTACAATTGCCTTCTTGACCTGAGAACGTTTACCGGAAAATTTCCCGACTCTTCTTGTTCTCCTAGGAGGATTCATAGTGTTAACTCCTATGACTTTAACACTGAACAAGGCTTCTATAGCTGCCTTTATTTGAGGCTTTGCAGCTCTATGATCTACTTCAAAAGTATATTGATTAAGATCTAGTGCGTTTGTAGCTTTCTCAGTAATAACTGGCTTTCGTATTACATCGGCTAAACGAGAATCGAATAATTTACTCATGATGCATAAACCTCCTGAATTTTATCTATTGCTGATTGACCTACTACCAATTTATTAGCATTGAGAATATCGTATACATTTAATTGATCGGCAGCGATTAATTTTACTTTTTCAATATTATTAATGGATTTTTTTATAACATCGGACGGACTATCAAGAATAACTAAAACTTTCTCAGTTTTTTGTATACCTAATCGAGCAAGGCCATTGATGATGTCACTTGTTTTAGGCTGCTTTAGAGTAGATCCAAAATCTTCTACAGCCTTCATGTCAGATACTCTTGACATAAGTGCTGTTCTAAGAGCTAATCTTCGTTCCTTACGATTCATATCAAGATTGTAAGAACGTGGCTTCGGTCCAAAAATAATTCCGCCACCAGGTCTTAAGGGTGTCCTTATTGATCCTTGACGAGCTCTTCCTGTACCTTTCTGTTTGTATGGCTTTCTACCGCCCCCACGCACTTCAGATCTTGTCAATGTTGATGCTGTCCCTTGTCTTTTATTTGCTAGCTGCCTAAGGACTGCTCTATGGATTAAGTCTGCCGAGGAAGTTTCTTTAGCAACTGCTAAATCAAGAGTAACTTTGCCGGATTTTTTACCATCCCACTTAAGAGTTTCAAGTGTTGTCATGATTTTTCACCTCCTTTTTTACCTACAACATTGTTTGGCTTAATGTTGACAATTGAGCCAGGCTTACCTGGGACAGAACCCTTTACTACAAGCAAATTTTTTTGATCATCAATCTTTAAAACTAACAAACCTTTAGTAGTGATTTGTTTTCCTCCATACCTTCCTGCCATTCTTTTACCAGGATAAATTCTGCCTGGAGTTGTTCCTGCTCCTGTAGATCCAGGTGCTCTATGATTTTTTGAACCATGGCTCATAGGACCTCTACTAAAACCATGTCTTTTCTGGTAACCAGCAAAACCTCTACCCATAGATTTGCCACTGATATCAACTTTTTGACCAACCTCAAAGTTTTTTACAGTTATTTGATTTCCGATTTCGTAGGATGAAGTTTCTTCAACCCTATATTCTTTCAAATGCTTTAAAAGTTCTTCACCTGATTTCAACAAATGTCCCTTTTCAGGCTTACTTATATGCTTCTCTTTGGACAAACCATAACCTATCTGAACGGCAGTATAACCATCCATAGCGGTTGTTTTCAATTGAGTGACACGGCAAGGACCAGCCTCAATAAGAGTAACTGGTACCGAATTACCTTTGTCGTCAAAAAGTTGGGACATGCCCAATTTCTTCCCTAAAATTCCTATAGACATAAGACTAAATTAGGCTAGCTAGTAATGATTTTCCAATTATCTAAATCCTTAAGTTATTAAGGTGAAGTTAATAAAAAAACAATTAATAAGGTTGAGACTTATCTTAAAAAATAGATAGTTTCTCCTGGGATAAACCCACCTGAATTTTTTAACGAAACGCTAAAAAATGTGAAATTTTTCAGAGGCTCGGCTAGCTTGCGAGCTTAAAAATTCACTGAGTTACAATTGTACATCATCAAGTACCATAAAATAAAATAAAATAGAAATAAAGGAAATTTTTATGCCATTACTTCTCACAGGGAAAAAGTTTCATAACGATTTAAAAACTAACAAATGTCTTGCAATCTTTGCTCCCCTTGAAGGTGGTTATGAAACTCGTCTTTTGAGGAGAATGAGGGCCAAGGGCTTTAAAACTTTTATAACCTCAGCAAGAGGGCTTGGGGATCCAGAAGTCTTCTTGCTCAAATTGCATGGTGTTAGACCACCTCACCTTGGTCATCAAAGCGTAGGAAGAAATGGAGCACTCGGGGAAGTTCAACAAGTAATACCACAAGCTTCTGAGTTATTTAATGAAAATGATCAAAATAAATTACTTTGGTTATTAGAAGGTCAAGTATTATCTCAATCTGAATTAGAGAGCTTAATAGAGATTTGCACTAATGATAATAAACTAACAATAGTTGTTGAAATGGGGGGATCAAGAAAACTTGAATGGAAACCCTTAAGTGATTATATTTTGGATGAATTTGAAAGTTAAATTGTTTGATTAAAACCATTAATAAAAAAGATAAATGGATTAAATTGATTTGTGGTGCCAGTAATGAAGATATTGTTGCTATCGAGGATTTATGTGCAATTTATACTGCTGCTGGTGTCGACTACATTGATGTTGCCGCAGAAGAATCTATAGTTCGTGCAGCAAAAAAAGGAATCGAGTGGGCAAAAAAAGTCTTTAAAAACTCCCCTGGATTAATGATAAGCATTAGTGATGGTAATGATATCCACTTTCGTAAAGCAAAATTTGATCCATTAAAATGTCCCTCTAATTGTCCAAGACCGTGCGAAAAAGTATGCCCCACATTTGCAATTGATAATTCTGGTATCAAAAAGAGTAAATGTTATGGATGTGGAAGATGTTTGACTAGCTGTCCCCTAAATCTAATTAGTGAATATGAATATAATTTGTCAAAGGATGATTTACCATCAACAATTCAAAAAATAAAACCTAATGCAGTAGAAATTCATACAGAAATCAACAGATTAGACTCTTTTACAAAAGTTGTCAGTATCCTTAAAAGTTCTGGAATGAAATTAGATAAGATATCTATCAGTTGTGGATTAAATCAATCTTTCAAAAAATCACAAAAGGCTGAAGATCTTTTGAAAGCACTTTGGGAAAGATATGAAATTCTTAAAAAACTTGATATTCCCCTTATTTGGCAGCTAGATGGAAGGCCAATGTCTGGAGATCTTGCTCCTACAACAAGTAGAGATGCTGTTAAGTTGTTTGAAAAAATCGGTTCAGATCTTCCGCCAGGATTAATTCAATTGGCAGGGGGAACAAATGAAAAAACTCATCAATTTTTGAAGTCAAACAATCTGCCAGACGGAATAGCATTTGGAAGTGCTGCAAGAAAAATTATGCAGCCCCTTATTGAATTTGCTCACAAAAATAACAAAAAACTCTATGAGTATCCTGAAATAATGGATTTAGCGATCAAAAAAGCTCAGAAATTTCTAGAGCCGTGGAAATCGAGCTCATTCAGATAATATTTTTATTTTTTGAAACATGCCCTTGTTTATAAAAACTTTGTATTTGTTTGATAGAAAAAAATCTTTTGATGTATTAAAATAAAAACTCAATGGGCCGTCGCCAAGTGGTAAGGCATCGGGTTTTGGTCTCGACATTCCTAGGTTCGAATCCTAGCGGCCCAGTTTTAATATTTAACTGGTGTCTTCTAAAAAAATATTTCTATTTGATTTCGATGGAGTAATAGTTGATGGAATGAATGAATATTGGCATAGTTCCTTGCTGGCCTGTGAAAGATATTTAAATTCACCGTTAATCTCAATTGATCAAAAACTTTATAAAAGAGTACCCAATTCTTTCAAAGAAATTAGGCCTTGGGTTAAATATGGTTGGGAAATGATTCTAATTGTTCACGAAATCATAAAAAGAGAAAACCCATTAAAAAAAGACAATAAAGATGATTTCATTAATAATTATCATCAAAATTGCCAGAGGATACTTAATGAAAATTCCTGGATTGCCGAAGATTTACAAAAAATATTAGATCAGTCTCGCAAGTACCAAATTGATAAAGATTTTAAATCGTGGGTAAATTTACATAATCCTTTTTTTGAAGTTATAAACTTTATGAAAGAATTAAGGAAAAGAAAAATAAAAACTGGAATAATAACCACTAAAGGGGAAATATTTGCAGAAAAAATTCTTAAACAATTAAATCTTTTTCCAGAATTTATTTTTGGTTATGAATCCGGAACAAAAATCAAAATAGCTGAAAAGCTTACACATACTTATGAAATTTTAGGTTTTATAGAAGATAGAAAAAAAACTCTAATTGATATTAAACACAATTCAGAAACTTCTCATATTCCGTGCTTCCTAGCTGATTGGGGATATTTAAAAGGTTCAGATAGATATACTTTAAGTAATGAAATCAAATTATTAAAATTAGAAAACCTTGAGGAATTAGTTGCAATTTTAAGATAATCAGCTAGAGTACACATGTACTATAGTTTGTATTTATGAAGTTTGGTTTAAATAAAAATTTCCAAATTTAGAATAATTACAAGAACTTTAACCAATAAATCAAACAATGAGCCTTGAAGAAAAGAAAAAAACTGAATCAAAAGAAAAAGACAAGGCATTAAGTCTTGTCTTAGGTCAAATAGAAAGAAATTTTGGACGAGGATCAATAATGAGACTTGGTGACGCCTCAAGAATGAAAGTAGAAACAATATCTACTGGAGCGCTCACCTTAGATTTAGCATTAGGAGGAGGCTATCCAAAAGGAAGAGTAGTAGAAGTTTACGGACCAGAAAGTTCAGGAAAAACTACATTAACGCTTCACGCGATTGCGGAAGTCCAAAAAAATGGAGGAGTAGCTGCATTTGTAGATGCTGAGCATGCACTTGATCCAGTTTATGCAGCCTCCTTAGGAGTTGATGTTGAAAATTTGTTAGTTTCACAACCAGATACTGGCGAAATGGCTCTAGAAATAGTTGACCAACTTATAAGATCGAGTGCAGTAGATCTTGTGGTTGTCGACTCGGTAGCAGCACTAACCCCAAGAGCCGAGATAGAAGGAGAGATGGGAGATCACGTAATTGGAAGCCAAGCAAGACTAATGAGTCAAGCAATGAGAAAAATAACAGGAAATATTGGCAAGTCTGGATGCACGGTAATATTCCTGAATCAATTACGCCTCAAAATTGGCGTTACATACGGCAATCCAGAAACAACGACAGGAGGTAATGCATTAAAATTCTACGCCTCAGTGAGACTTGATATAAGAAGAATTCAAACTCTTAAAAGAGGTACTGAAGAATATGGCATAAGAGCAAAAGTGAAAGTAGCAAAAAACAAAGTTGCACCTCCATTTAGAATTGCAGAGTTTGATATTCTCTTCGGAAAAGGTATTAGTACAACAGGATGTTTATTAGATTTAGCAGAAGAGACTAATATCATAATAAGGAGAGGTGCTTGGTATAGTTATGAAGGAGAAAATATTGGACAAGGAAGAGATAATACAATTATTTGGCTTGATCAAAACCTAGAAATTAGGAATAAAGTAGAATCCATGGTTAAAGAGAAATTAACAGAAGGGACTGAAGTCAGTTCTAATTCAATGAAAGCATTAAATAATAATCCTACTAATACAATCGCTGTTAATGATATAAAAACAGTAGCTTAGATTTATAAAGAATCAGCTAAAGTCCACCACCCAGCGGCAGGGCCTATAAATCTCACTACAATCCATAAGATTACTAACCCTCCGATTCCAAACCAACTGGCCTTAATACTTAATTTAATTAGGTTATCTCTTTGATTAATTGTAAAGGGAAGCCATTCAAATAATCTTGGAGACTCATCAATTTTAGTTTTAGCATTATTTTTTTTTGGAGGTAAACCAAGTGTTTTACGTCTTTTTGCTTCTCCCATATTTCTTTAGTTATTTACAAAATCATAACCTAATCAAAAGGTAGCATATAGCTAATTTGTTTTGAGGGTTGAATATCTTGCAAAAGTAATCTTCCCCAGTTTCTTTTATTTGCTCTTCCATCTAGAATTATTAACTTACCTGAATTTCTTCTTAAAGGAGAAATAGATCTTTCAATTTTAATTTTAGCTTGAGGAAGAAACAAGTCTCTAAACCAATCTTGAGAAAGCTTCTTTTTATGAGAGACTATAATTTCATTAATAGGTTCTGACATATTTGGAATCGGAAATAAAGGAATGATAATTTGTTCTGGAATTTGAATTAAATAAGAATTCATAATCCACCAGTCAAAACTAGAGCAAAGAATTTCATTTTTACCAGAGGGAATTGTCTCTAGTAATACCCTCTTCCCGTACTTAGAAGCTAATTCTGTAGCAATGATAGTTTTTAAATCAATATCATCAGACAAAACTAAAGTTAAACCCTTTCTAAAAAGTATTAACTTTTTGCATTTATCCAAGATTGAATTGGTAAAAAGAGGATTATTAGGAAGCAACTGTTTAGAGGGTATATATAATGAAATCTTTTTCTCTTCAAAATTACTTTTAAAATTAATAACCAAGTCAATATCTAAACTGTGCTTTTTAAAATACATTTGGAAAAAATTATCTTTTCTCAATGCTGATAAAAAAATAAATTTATTATTTGAAAAAAATTCCTTAATTTGAGAAAGTTCATCTATTGGCTGCAAATATAAATTCCAATCTAAATTTGTATCGTTTAACTTTACCCAGCATGCCCAACCATTAGATAATGCTTTGTAAACTCTTAAAAATTTATCCGAAAAAAAAGAATTTTCATGAAAAAAGTTTGAAAGGAAACTAATTTCTTTTTCATTTAAATTGATATAACTATTTCCTAATACCTTTCTCATTAAGAACTTTTTCTTTAACGAATCATATACTTTTATAAATTTTTGATTGATTAATTCAAATTCTTTAAAATTTTTTGTCCAATCCTTTTTAAGTAAAGAAATCCTAAAATGATTTTTTAAATCCTGTTTTATATCCTCAATTCCAGAATAAACTATTCGATGATTTCTAAGATTACGAGAATTGGGATCATTAAGTAAATTTTGGATTGTTATCAAACGCACATGATGATTTACAAAAATCAGTTGATCATTCTTAAAAATAAAATTAAAACCTAGATTTCTCAATGAATCAATCTGAAATTGGCTTATAAATTGAATTTTTTCTTTAGATAAAATAAAAGTTGAATCCTCTTCCTTTAAAAATAAAGAAATCAAAATTGGGGGTAACCAATCATAACTAGAGAAAATTTCTGAATTAATTAGATATGTAGAATCATTTTCAATACATTTGGAAATTATTCTCCCAAAAGAATATATGTGTTCCCAACTTATACTTTGATCTCTCAAAAAATTTTTCAAATATTGATGACTTAAAATTTCAAGCATTTATAATTAATCTAATTCCGAATACATACAAAAATTTATTATCCTAATATACAAAAAATTGGTATCACTATAAGAGGGTCTTGAATTAATCAATCTATGAAAATTGGAATAGTAGGATTAGGTTTAATTGGCGGTTCTTTAGGATTAAAACTCCAAAGTCTAAATCATACAATTTATGGAATAGCAAATAATGAATTTAATGAAAAAAAGGCTAAGAATAAAAAACTTGCAAACTTTGTTAGCTGTGATCTGAGCTTATTAAAAAAATGTGAGCTAATAATTTTAGCATTGCCTATCAAAGATTTGATCAGCCCTTCTCAACAATTAGTAGCATCAATACCTCAAGAAACAATATTAACTGATGTAGGCTCTGTAAAAGAACCAATTGTAAATACATGGGAAAACTTACATCCTCTTTTTATTGGATCTCATCCAATGGCAGGAACAGAAAAAAAAGGAGTTGATTCAGGTTTTGAAAGTCTGTTTAAAAATGCAAAATGGATTATTACCCCAACACAAAATAGCGATTTAAATTCAGTCAGGACTATTTCGGAGCTCATAAAGTCAATGGATTGTGAAATTTGCCAAGCTTCGCCAAAAGAGCATGATGAAGCAGTATCTCTAATTTCTCATTTACCTATATTTTTAGCTTCTGCCCTCATTGAAACTGCGCAAACAAAAAATAATCAATCTTTATTAGATCTTACGCAAAAATTGGCTAGTACAGGATTTGCTGACACTTCGAGAGTTGGCGGAGGTAATGAACAACTAGGCTTAGATTTAGCTATTAATAATCAGATTAATGTTTTAAATTCCATAAATAATTTTAAAAATAAGTTGAATATACTGGAATCTCTTATTAAAGAAAAAAATTGGGAGTTACTTTCTAAAAAACTTGCTGAAGCAAAAGAAAACAGACAAAATTTTATAAACTAAAATTATCTATACCTTTGGAAGCTAAAATTTGCCTTGAAACCATTAATGCAGACTGACTTACACCTGCAGTACCCTCTCCTGGATAAATCGAATCTCCACATAACCATAAACCTTCAAAAGGTGTCCTACTTGATAATCCAAATAAACCAAAAATATCTGGATTTTGACCAAGCCCGCCCACTATTCCATTAGGTCTTTTTGTCCATTTTTCAAAGCCCAATGGAGTTGCTAATTCCCTATGTAGCCATTTTTCAGGATCAATATCGAATTGACTTTCCAATTCAAGCGATATTTTTTTCATGAAAAGATTTTTCTTCTTTAAGTAAGTTTGTTTATCTAAATCAAACCAATCTTTAGTCTTGGTAAAGATACTCGCAATTAAAGTAACCTCCCCTTTTGGTGCTCTTCCATCACCATCATCACTAATTGATACAAATAACGAGCAAAATTCTTTCGAAACAAATTGATAATGATTGGAGAATGTTTTTTTAATATGTTTCTTTTTTAATGCTGAATAAAAAACTATAGCTCCACTAGGATCAGGCAAATTATTAAGTCGATTTTTATAATTTTTTTTTCTTTTTAAAGGATCTTTCAAGTGCTTAAGCAAAGATTGTGGAGGCGCGGTATAAATCACATCTTTTGCTTGGTAAATAAATGATTTTTTTTTCGAATTAGCAGATACTTGCCAACACATATTTACATCGTCAAAAGTTATAGAATTAACTTCTTGTCCAAAAATTAAATTAACTCCAGTTTTAATCAATGAACTTTCTAGTGATTCACTTAAAGACTGCATTGATTTTTTAAGATGCCACAAACCATGTGGCTTTTGACACATCTGAAGAATAGTAGATCCATATAATGCTGCAGTATTATAAACGTCCTCTTGAGAATAAAGTTTTAGTTGAAGATTTAAGAATTTAATCAAGCGCTCATTCTTAGATAATCCACATATCCGCAATAAATCATAAATAGTAGATTTAAGTAAGATACCTGTGACAAGGTTTGAAGGTACTAGTGCTTTAAAAAGTTGAGAAAAATCCCAAAAATTACTTATTGGTAATACAGGATTATTATTAGCAAATATCCAATTACTTTCATGTATGAGGTTACAAAGTTTCCAAAACCTTTGACTCCCAGGAAACTGCATTTCTCGTTCAGTAATCCATTTACTTTTTTCATACCATATAGGTATAGGATTGCTACCATCATTTAAATCAACAATGCAAGCAGGATCTAAAATTGTGGCTTCTGGGGGTTGAATATTTAAAAAATCAAAAATTCTAGAATGTATTCCTCCCTTCTCTAAACCCGCAACCTGAGTTGCACCAACATCAAAAATATAATTCTTTCTTTTAAAAGTACCGGCACATCCTCCGGCTTGAGTATGAGATTCGATTAAAGTCACTGATAAGCCTTGTTTTGATAAAATCGCTGCAGAAGTTAGTCCTGCTATACCGGCACCTACAACAATAACTTCAGACTTTCTCATTAAAATGCAAAAATTATCACCTATTGAAATTAACGTAATTTGTGAAGAATTAGGTGAAACCTATCCAAAAAGAGTTGAACAGGTAAATGGTGGTGATATTCATAGTGCATGGCGGATAGAATTCTCAAGCAAAAAGTTATTTCTTAAAAGAAACATTAGAAACAAAAAATTTCTTGAATTTGAAAAATATTGTCTTCAAAATTTGAGAAAATATATTAATCAAGAAAATTTAGTTATTCCTGAAGTTATTGCATATAAAAAAATAAAAAATATAGAGATTCTTTTAATTGAATGGATAGATATGCATAACTTTGACCAAAAAAAGCTTGGAAAAGGTTTAGGTGAATTACACTTAAAATCAGCTGAATCTAATCCCAAAATGTTTGGATTTCCAGTTGAGGGTTTTATTGGAACAACAGATCAGAAAAAAGGCTTGGAAGATAATTGGATAGATTGTTTTTTAAACTTAAGGATAATGCCTCAATTATTAATTCTTAAATCGAAGATTTTAGATAAAGAAATTATAAATAAAGTTAAAGAAAAAATTAAATCAGAATTACTTAATCACAAACCAATAAATGCTCTAGTTCATGGTGATTTATGGTCAGGCAATGCAGGAATAGACGAAAATGGGAAAGGGGTTATATATGACCCTGCATCTTGGTGGGCAGATCATGAAGTAGACATAGCTATGACAAAACTATTTGGAGGTTTTAGCAAAGAATTTTATGAAGCATATCATAGAATTTTTCCTATAAAAAAAGAATTTGAAAAAAGAATTATTATTTATAATTTTTATCACATATTGAATCACGCCAATATGTTTGGAGGAGGGTACTTAAAACAAGTTGAAGATTACGTAAAAGCAATACTCAATATGTAATCTTTAACTATCCTAAATATGTCTTCTTAAGATTTTGTACCTTATCTAGAACAGCTTCACGATTTTCACTGGTACGAAGATTTTGCCAGCTCCATTGACCGACAACAATTACTCCTAGTAGTTCTAGTAAACCAGGAAGAATTGGAAAAAAGTTTATCGTGTCAATGACAACTTTAATTATTATCTGAGCTATTACGACAACAGCAATTATGCCTGCCGCCTTGCCATACTTACCCATTTGAGTCCAATCAACATTACCAAGGGTTTCGTTGACTTTTCCCATAACATCAGAGTACTTCTCTGAAAAACTTTTGGTTTCTGAGCTTGTATCGGAGCCGGAGTTTTGATTTGACTCTGGAGTGTTATCACTCATGAATTCAGTAAACTTAATATATGAACCAGACAGTATCGGAAAAAACGTCTATTGACTACCTTTTTGTTGTGCAAAATTCCGAACCGAAACATTTTGTATTTTTTAGAGGTGTTGGTATATAAAGTTTCTGAAGATATTTAAACTTAAAAATGATTTATAAAAACTTCACATTATCGTCTAGTTCTAACAAAAACATTTATAAATTAGAGCAATAAGAAAAATTTAAAAGTCTAAAATTTTTATTTTAATTATTATATTTTCATAGTTAAACTTGCAAAAATTAAAGGATCGATATGTCCAAAGATATCCAATTCAACTTCTTAAACTCTGATGAAGAAGAAAGATATCAGAAACACTTTACCCTCAAAGAGATAGGTTATGAGGGCCAACTAAATCTTAAAAACAGCTCAGTATTATGCATTGGAGCAGGTGGGCTTGGGTCTTCCGTTTTGCTTTATCTAGCTGCAGCAGGAATTGGGAGAATTGGAATAGTTGATAACGATCAAGTGGAAAAGTCTAATCTCCAGAGACAGATAATTCATGAAACAAATACTATTGGAAATCTTAAAATTGATTCTGCTAGAGAAAGAATTAGAAAATTCAATCCTAATTGTGAAATATTAACCTTTTCAGAGAGAATTAATCCTAAAAATGCTCTTGAATTAATAAAGGAGTTTGATGTTATTTGTGATTGCTCGGATAACTTTGGCACAAGATATTTAATAAATGATTCATGCCTGATATTAAATAAACCCCTAGTCTTTGGAAGTGTACAAGGCTTTGAAGGGCAAGTGAGTGTTTTCAATTTATATGAAAATAGTCCTAATTTAAGAGACTTACTTCCAGAATCACCTTCAAAAAATGCTGCCCCTAGTTGTGCAGAATACGGGGTTGTGGGTGTTTCAACAGGTTTAATAGGAATTCTTCAGGTTAATGAAATTATCAAAGTCATTTTGAAAAAAGGTGAAATTTTAGATGGGAAGATTTTAATTTTTGATCTATTTAATATGAATATGAAAAAATTAAATCTAAAAAGTAATCAGTTAAATAAACAAATAAAAAATCTGTCTCAGTTTGAGGGCTTTTATAATAGCGATGAATATTGTGAAACAAATAATGAAATCAAAAGTATTAGTGCTATTGACTTTAATGGTTTATACAAAGCAAAACCCAACAAAATTCTTTTAATTGATGTTAGAGAAAATGAAGAATTTTCTACATCTGCAATAGAGGGATCTATCTCAATTCCCTTAAGTCATTTGAACCAAGAATCTGACTTAAAATTTATTCAAAAAGAAAGTTTAAATAAAGAAGTTTTCACTATATGTAAATCGGGGAAACGTTCTGAAAAAGCTTCAAGAATCTTGTCTAAATTCAAAATTCAGTCAAGATCTATTAAAGGCGGCATCGAAAAGGTAAAAAAATATTGTGCAATTAATAATTTTAAGAATAGTTAGTAATCTACACCTCTTTTCAAATCAACTCCCACATTTGCATAATGCTTATGACAAACCATTTCAGAGTAAACATCAGCAAGTTCAAAGTATGAAGGTTCATTTTTACACCTCCCAGTAATTACAACTTCTGTATCTGCTGGTTTTTTTAAGAGCGTTTGATGTATTGATTCAACAGGTAGCAACTCTAAATCAACAGTTGGATTCAATTCATCTAAAATTATTGTTTTATACAAACCAGACAAAATAGCAGCTTTAGCAATTTCCCATGCTCTTTCAGCCTCAACATAATCAATTGGTTGTTGTTGACCTCTCCATACGATGGCATCTCTACCTGAACGTAAATGATCTACTAAATGAGGGTAACTCTCTCTCAAAGCCTCTATGGCAGCATCTTCGGTATAACCATTTCCACCTTTTAACCACTGTAATATTAAAACTCTATGACTTTTATCTTGAGATATTCCTTTACCAATAGCTTGAAGAGCCTTACCAAGTGCACTTGTGGATTTACCCTTTCCTTCACCTGTATAAATCTCAATTCCACCACGAGAACTACTTTGTTTAGTTAGTTTTGCTAAGTCTCCTATGAAACGTGGTCTCATTTCCGAATGGAGTTGAGATATTCTTACCAAAGAGGATGGGGCTGCCCTCCCGGTAATGATTATTTCTAATCCATCTGGACGATTTTGAAGAGAGTCAACTACCTCATGGATATCAAGCATTCCTAAATCAAGAACTGGGTTCAACTCATCTAGTACAACTACAGAATAAAGAGAACTAGCAATTGCTCCTTTAGCAATATTCCAACCTCTCTCAGCCTCACCAACATCAAACTTTGTCACTTGCTCAGCAGTAAAGAATTCAGATCTTCCTGTCCTAACATGATCAATTAAATGCGGAAAGCCTCTTTGCAAAGCCTCTATAGCTGAATCCTCGTCATAGGACCTCTCAGGACCTTTTAAAAATCTTAGAAGTAAAACTCTTGACTGTCGTTTTTCACATATTCCTAATCCTATTGTCCTGAGAACTACTCCCAAAGCAGCCTGACTTTTTCCCTTACCTTCTCCATCATAAATATGTAATTGACCTTTTGATCTCTCTTGACTGTCACTCGCAGTGACAATTCCAATTCCTCTATTTCTACTCGAATTCGCCAATTGAACAAAAATAATTAATTTAATCTAATATATAAATAAGAATTTTATTAAAGATTTAATAATAAATTCAACCTATTCATATGTAATTTGAATTTTAAAGTAATTAACATGTTCAATCAACTAGAAATTCTCTCTGATGAACAAAGTGAAAAGCTTTATACAATTAGAAGATACATTAAGAATCTTGAAAGTGTTTGTATTGCTTATTCTGGAGGAGTTGACAGTACATTAGTAGCTTCATTAGCATTCGAACAATTAGGTAGTAAAGCAATTGCAATAACTGGTATTTCTCCTGCATTAGCCAATACTCTTCGCGCAGAAGCAAGAAGTCAAGCAAAATGGATTGGAGTAAAGCATTTAGAAATTAAAACATCAGAATTAGACCAATCAAGTTACAGTAAGAATCCTAAAGATAGGTGCTTTGCATGCAAAAAAGAGCTCCACAAACATACAACCTACCTGTCTAAAAAACTTAATTACAAGATTGTTTTAGACGGAGTCAATCTTGATGATCTTAAAGATCACAGGCCAGGTATACAAGCATCAAAACAAGCGGGAGTTATCTCTCCCCTTGCAAAATTTAAATTCTCAAAACAAGACATTAGGGATATATCAAGAGCATTGGGCTTTCCTTGGTGGGATAAACCTGCTCAACCTTGTTTATCATCAAGATTTCCTTATGGCCATGAAATAACTAGTGAGAGGCTAAAAATGGTTGAAAAAGCAGAAGAATACCTTAAAGAAGGTGGCTTATCTGAGGTTAGAGTTAGATGCCAAGGGTCAACTGCAAGAATAGAAATTCCCCAAGATGAACTAAAGCATTTTTTTAACAAATACAATTTTAATGAGTTAGTTCAATATTTTTCTAATTTAGGATTTAATTGCACAAGCTTAGATCTTGAAGGACTAGTAAGTGGAAAATTAAATAGGTAAATTTGCAGTTATACAACTGTCCTTATCTCTTTAGGAACTGCGGCAGGTGGATTTCGCTCAATAACACGTAAGAAATGTTCTTCAGCTTTCAAAGCTCCAATTAAATATTGACTAGCAAGCTCTGGTAACATGTTTCGACCACATGTAAAAATATCAACGGCAGAGTAATTAGATTCAGGCCAGGTATGTATTGAAATATGGGATTCAGCCAGTAATGCAATTGCTGTAACCCCCTGAGGCTCAAATTTATTACTTATCAAATTAAGAACTGTTGCATTTGCATATTTGGCAGCTCTGTTTAATGTACAACGCAAAAAGGATTCATCATTTAATTTTTCGTAATCACATCTATAAAGTTCCAATAAAAGGTGTTTACTTTGATGACTTAATTTTTGTTCATTACTAAACGAACTTAAATTTTGATTGTTTTTGGGGACTTCCATTAAAGAGATTTATATGAAAATAAGATTAGCTAAAAATCATTACTTTTTAAAATTATAAGTAAATCATTTGGGTAGAACCTAAGAAAGACTGATCGACTTTATCTATATGTGTCGCACTTATAAAACATTGACTATCCTTACCAACAGAATTTAGTAACAAATTTTGTCTTGTTACATCAAGCTCTGCCAAGACGTCATCCAATATAAGTATTGGAGGGGTATTTAATGTTTTAGTTAATAAGTCTAGTTCAGCCATCTTTAAAGCCAAGATGAAAGTTCTTTGCTGACCAGAGGAACCATATTTTCTTACAGAAATATTATTAATGAGAAACTCAATATCATCACGATGAGGGCCAAAATTACATTTACCAGTTATTGATTCTATTGAGCGCTGATTAAATAATTGTTCTACTATTTTCTTACTAATTACTTCTTCCTCTTCTTCTTCTGGACTTATATTTTGAATTCCAGAAAGATAACTTATACCTATTTGTTCTCTCGATTTACTTAAGTGATTATGCCAATATTCAACGTATGGTTTTATTTTTAATAAAGCCCTTCTTCTGCGCCTAAAAATTCTTGTACTTATTATTGACATCTGAATATCAAAGCTATCAACAATATCTGAGGATTGGGTTTTTAAGAAACTTTCCGAACGCCAAAAATGACTTCTTTGTTTCAAAAGCCTATTAAATCTACTTATCAAATCTAAATATACTGGTTCAAGCTGAGAAACAACTTTATCAATCCATATTCTTCTAAAACTGGGCTCACTTCTAACTATATCAATATCATTAGAACAAAAACATACGCTCCGAATATACTTTTTTATTTCACTCTGCTTCTTTAAAATTGATTCATTGACATAAATTTTTTTAGGGCTTCTTCGAAACAAATTTAATTTTAAATCATCTCTAAAATCTATTTGTCCTATAACTACTGCCATATCACTATTATTTTCTATTAAATCCTTATCACTTAATGCTCTATTAGATTTTAATTGACTTAATAATTCAACTGATTCAAGCAAATTTGACTTCCCAACACCATTACAACCAAGAACAATTGCTCTTTGCTCTTTTAAATCAATTTCAAAACTTTTATGGTTCCGAAAATTTTTAATTTTTAAATTATTTAAAAAAATTTTTTTTGTGCATTCATTAATTAAATTAGCTAAGTTTAAAATATTTAGATTTTCTATAAAGAAATTGAAAAATAAAAGGGCATGTAGCTCAGTTGGATAGAGCATCAGATTCCGGTTCTGAGAGTCGGGGGTTCGAGTCCCTCCATGCTCGTAAAATCATTTTTAAAGTTTATATCCCATTACTCTTATTCCATTTGGATCAAGTATAAATCCACTTTCCTCCAAACTATTAAATGAAGATACTGGGGCCTGAACAGAAATACTGCATCCAGGCATTTCTCGATTGATTTTTTCAAGAGTTACTTGAAGCAATATTGAATAATAAAGTTGCTGATTATTACCGCATACTGCACTTAAATTCCACAAGTTAGCATTCAATCCCCTATCGGATGTAACCCTTACAAATCCATATAATTTATTTTTGGATTCTTTCTGTATGGTAAAAAAGAAATTACTTTTCTTAATGGCATCAGAAAGAGGTTGAGTTGGAAATGTTTCACAACCACAATTCGCTAAAAGTTTGTTAACTTCTCTAGCTAACGGGATTTGAGAAGAGTTAACAAAATATCCTTCTGGAAGAACAAGTTTTTTTTTAGAAAAATATTGCAATTATCAACCTGTATTTCTCATTCCAGCTGCTATACCGTTAATAGTTAAAAGTGCCCCCCTCAGTAGCTCACTTCTACTATAAGCTCTTTTAGATTCATCTTTATCAACAAAGAATTCACTAATGGGAGGTTGTCTGGTTTGGTCTCTCAGTCGTCTTAAAAGTGAAACCTGCAAAAATCCCAATGGAATGATTGTCTTATTTCTTAAGCTGACTGATGATTTCAAGTCTCTATCAGATTCGAGGAGTTTATTTTTACCAGTAATTTCTAGTATTAAAGACTTTGTAAGAGTATATTCTTTAGCAATTACTTCAAAAATATTATCAAAAGAATCTTTATTTTCCTTGCTGCCAAGAGTATCAACATAATATCTAGCAACTTCCAAATCAACCTTAGATAATGTCATTTCTACCTTAGATATAAGCATCCTAAAGAATGGCCACCTTTGATGAAGAACTCTCAATAATTCAATTTGTTGTGGGTCTGAATTTAATTCAGAGGATAATGCAGTGCCTACTCCAAACCAACTTGGCAGGAGAAATCTACTTTGTGTCCAACCGAATACCCATGGAATAGCTCTTAAACTTGACAAATCTTTTGCTCCTTTTTTTCTCCTCGCGGGCCTGCTAGAAATCTGTAATTTACTTATTTCTTCTATTGGAGTGACCTCTTGGAAGAAATTTAACAAATCAGGATTCTCATGCACTAATTTTCTGTAGTGAGTCCTTGAAGTTTCTGCAAGCCTAGACATTAATTGATTCCATTCTGGAGTGGCATCAAGTCTGTTGTTTACCAGACTATTTTGTATAACAGCCGTAGTAACAGTTTCAAGATTATACAAAGCCAGTTCAGGAAGACTATATTTGGAAGCCAAAACCTCACCTTGTTCTGTTATTTTAATTCGTCCTTTCAAAGTACCACTTGGTTGAGCCAATATTGCCTGATAAGCTGGTCCTCCTCCTCTACCTACAGAACCGCCTCTTCCATGAAAAAGTCTAAGCAAAATATTATTTTCAGCTGCAAGATTTTGAAGAGCTATTTGAGCTCGATGAATTTCCCAATTACTAGAAACAAATCCTGAATCTTTATTACTATCAGAATAGCCAAGCATTAACTCCTGAAGAGGTTTAAAAGATTCTCCAACTTTTGGCAATAATGATTTATAAAAATCTAATTTAAACAACTTTTCCATTACTTCTGGTGCTCTTTTAAGGTCTTCAACGGTTTCAAAAAGAGGAATGACTAATAATTTTGACTGTTTTGTATTTTGATCAAGAAGTCCCATTTCTTTAGCCAGTAGAAGAACTTCAAGCAAATCAGATGCACTATGACTCATTGAAATTACATAAGAATGACAAATACGACTTCCAAATTCTTGCTGCAATCTCTTAACCATTTTTAAAACCGAAAAGGTTTCTTCTGTAGTTTTTGTCCAGTTAACATCAGGGGGAATTAACGGCCTTTTTGTATTAAATTCGTCTACAAGCCAATTAATTCTCTGTTCCTCAGACATTTGGTCATATTGCACAGATAATTCAAGATAATTTGTAAGTTCTTGTATTGCGTCACTATGCCTTGTACTTTCTTGACGAATATCTAAACTTGCTAGAGAAAATCCAAAAATATGAACCTGAGTAAGTAAGGTATTTACTGTCTCACAAGTTAAATCTGTACTAATAAGGCTATTTTTAATTAGTTCAAGATCATATGTAAATTCATTTACTGATTTGTAATATAAGTTTTCAACTTTATCTATATTTTTATGATCCATTTCTCCCTCTAAGTCAAATTTCCACCCACTATCCGCTAGTAAATTATTTCTTTCTTGGGTTAACCTTAATTTTTCTAATATATAACTTAACTTTAATCGATAAGGTTCTGATCTGTATCTTGTTGCCCTAGCTTCATAGATTTCTGGAAACTTAACTCTATCTGTTTCTAGGGACTCTAATAGAGAAGAACTTACTTGACTCCATTGCATTGAGACACTTAATTGATCTCTAAGATTAGATATTGCAACAACATATCTTTCCAACATCAACTGCCTTTGGTAGCAAGCAGTTCTCCATGTTATTTCAGGAGTTACTGATGGATTACCATCCCTATCAGAACCTACCCAAGAACCAAAGTTACAAAAAGATTCAGATGGCATCTGAACATCTGGATAATTTTCAGAGAGTGCTTCAGAAATTCTGCTTCTCAATTGAGGCATTGCATTAAATAAAACTTGCTGAAAATAATGCAATGCATAATCCACTTCATCTAAAACTGATGGCTTAAATTGATGTAATTCGTCTGTTCTCCACCAAAGTCTTACTTCCTCTTTTAATTGAGTTTTAAGAGAGTTTTTTTCTTCTTTTGTTAAAAAATTCTCAATCTGTATTTTTTTTAACAAATTTGCGACTCTTGTTTGCTTGTGTCTAATCGTGTGCCTTACTATTTCTGTCGGATGTGCCGTAAAAACTAAACGAATATCCATTTCCTGCAATAATGCCTCTAACTTCCCTGGGGGTACATTTAATTTCCTCAGCCTATAGAATAATTCTCTAAAAGTTACTGGAGCATTTTGTCTGGCCAATGCTGGAGCAAAAGGATCGAGATTATCTGGCGATTTTTGAACATTCTTATTGGTAAAGCTTTGAATATATCTATCTTCTTCGACTCTTTGTTCCAAAATATTCACTAGTTGGAAATATAACGAAAACGCCCTCGCTGCTGCAATGGATTCTGCTAAATCCATAGAATTTACAATTTCAACTATTTCATTTTTAAAATTTTTAGAACTATCGCCATCAACTTGTTTTGAATAACTTAATTCTTTAAGCTGTATCAATCTATCTGCTTGATCAGCTGGGCATTCTTCTCTGAGCACAGATTCCCATAGATCCTCTATTAAAAGACGATTTTTATCAAGTGGATCATTATTACTTATAAGATCCACATTATTATTTTTTATCTGTTTAAAAGATTCCATATAATCATTATGTCACAAGTGAAAATGTTCAGATCAAATATTTATTTAAATAATCAAACATTCTCATCTTCACTCTTGATCATATCTTCGATAGAAATTTTCATTATCTGCTCAATGGAAAGACCTTTTTCATATTGATTTATCCATTTCATAGATTGATTGCCTTCTTCAAGCACTTTATGAATAGGGTCTAAAAGATGTCTCATACCAAAATCTTCTGCTGTGGATGATAAATCTGATAATAAGTTTTGAATCCACTCTCTACAATTAACTTTTTTGCCATCTTGCCAGTGAATTAACTCTGAATTCAGACTATCTTTAGCAGCAATAATTTCATTTTGATCGCATATTTCTGACAACTCATCCATAGAAAAAATACTAGCTTTCATAGGATCTAAGGTATTTATATTTTCAAACAGATTTAAAATCCTTAGTTCTATCAAGGCCGTTATCCCTAAAAGCAAATTAATATCGTGAACAAAATCACAAATTCTTAATTCCAAGCGATCAAGAATTAAAGGTCTTTGGGGACCATTTGGTCGGATTGACGACCAAAAATGCCTAATATTTTGCATATTTTTATTAGATATATTTTCCTCTATCCAATCGATATAAGAATTATGATTTACAAAAAAAGGTACCCTACTTGGGGTTTTAGGAAACTGGATCCATCTCTGAGAATGGTTATTCGTAATTTTATTATTTAAAAAAGGTGAACTAGCACTTAATGATAGATATAGAGCGGCCTCAGATCTTATAAGTCTTATAGCTGTAAAAAGTTTATCTAAATCATCTATTCCTATGTTTATATGGACACTTGAAGTTGCAATAGATATTCCATAATTATCTTGAATAAATTGATGATAAACGTTGTCAATATCAGATCTTTGAAATTGAATATCGTGTTCAAAACAAAGAGTGGATGAAGGAATGATTGTCAAATTTTTAGTATTTAGCCACTTCCTTAACTTTTTTCTTGGAGTTATTAATTTCTCATATAAAAACTTATAGTCTTTTTCAGGTGTTGTTATGTATTCAACATTTCTGTTATCTGGCTCTTTTACAAAATCAGAAAATTTTTTCTCAATATCAACTGAAACACCAATATGAGAATCTAAAGAACCTGTAAAAAGTTCCACCTCAAAACCTTTAGAAAGATTATCTTTACTCATTTATTTATTCAAACAAGCTAATGCTTTTAGTATCCCCTTAGCTTTATTAATTGTCTCTTTATATTCATTTTCAGGTGAAGAATCTGCAACTATTCCTGCGCCTGCTTGAACCGATACACTATATTTTCCATCTTTTGCGGGTTTAACTATCATTGTTCTTATTGTAATAGCCGTATTTAATGCACCGTTAATATCAATAGATCCATAAACACCCGCATAAGGTCCTCTAGCGTCTTTTTCAAAGTCTTTAATTAATTGCATTGCTCTTATTTTTGGTGCCCCAGTTACTGTTCCAGCGGGAAAGGATGCTTTGAGCAAATCCCATACATCAGCATTATTTTTTAAGATTCCCTCAACTTGACTGACTATATGCATAACATGTGAATATTTCTCAATAACCATTAAATCCTTGACCTTGACAGTACCAATTTCACAAACTCTTCCAAGATCATTTCTCCCAAGATCAATTAGCATTACATGCTCAGCTATCTCTTTTGGATCTTTTAATAATTCCTTTTCTAATTCCAAGTCTTGCTGATTATCAATCCCTCTTGGTCTAGTACCAGCTATTGGTCTTAAGCTTGCAACAATCTGACTATTTTTATTTTTTTCTGCTTTAACCATTACTTCAGGACTTGAACCTATCAGATACCATGAGCCAAAATCAAAAAATGACATGTAAGGAGATGGATTAACCATCCTCAAACTTCTGTATAAATTAAAGGGATCATTATTTACTTGAGTTTGGAATCTCTGACTAATAACTATTTGAAAGATATCTCCCTTTCTTATGTATTCTTTTGCAGCGAGAACTGCATCCTCAAAATCTTTTTTCTGCCAATTACTTTCTAGATCTAAATTCAAATTCTCATTTTCATTCCAATCTAAACACTCATTTTCTTTTAGAGGAACTCTCATTAAATTTCTAGTTTTCTTAATTCTAGAAATTGAATTTAGATACAACTCTTCAATTGCAAATTCTTTTGAAGCAGTTGTATCTGCATAAACCACTGTAGTAATACATCTTTTTATTTGATCAAAAACAACTAACTGATCAAAAAACATCCATGAACCATAAGGGATATTGTTTTCTAGTGTTTGATTAATTGGAACACTTGGTTCTATTCGATTTATTAATTCATATCCCCAAGAGCCATATAACTGTCCAATGGATGGTAAGTCATCAAGCATGGTTGACTTGTATTCGTTTGTCCAACTTCTCAAAACATCAAAAGGATCACCTTTATGTATTTCAGTTTTGCCATTATTCCAAGTCTTAATTATTTCTTCTCCATAACAAACAGCTTCCCAAAGAGGTTTAGTAGCAACAATACTCCACCTACCTAAATTCTCCCCACCTTCAACAGATTCAAGAAAAACACCCTTGGAATCTTTTGAAGATAATTTTAACCAAGTTGATAATGGAGTCTCTAAATCTGCTGGCCAAGTTTCAACGATAGGTATAAAATTTTTACCTTCTTTGTAAGCCTTTAAAAAGCTATCTTTTTGTGAGCTGATCATATTAATAACGTCAGCCCAAATTATAATTATTTTCTTCTTTTATATCAACTTTAAGGAAGTTAATCAAAAGTATTCTTAGTTGTAAATTTCAAACCAGCTGGATTAGGATTCTCACCTATTCTTCTAGGATTATGACCTACTTTCTCTCTGCCTTCATTTACTTTTTCAGGGAAAACACCATCTTTGGGGTGTAAAAATTCAATATCACCACCTGGGAAAATTCGGTAGATTTTAAAATCTTCAATTCTTGGTTTGAAGGCTCTTAATTGTGTCCCTAATGCAAGGCATTGTTCTTTTCTTGCAAAGTACATTAAATTATCACCTTCATGCATTATGGCCGCTCCACCGGTGGGCAATTCAAATGCTTGTTCCTTGGAACTTTTCCATACAATTGCATATTTTTCTTCGGTTTCTGCTGAGTTTAATAAACCCCCAGTACTTCCTATATGCTTTGGAAATTGACCAACTAAAGTTTCAGTCATCCTAGATTTTAAGTTATTTCTAATAAGAAACTAGCATTCATATTTTGCAAAATTCAAAATTAATAGGAAATTTTCTACATTATTTAATATATGGAAAACTTGTTCCTCATTTTATTTTGAATCTGAAATTGGGAAAAATACTGTCAAACCTGTATCACGTCTTTGTGTGACATGCCCTCCTAAACTAGCTAACAACTTTTGAGTGGCATTTTGACTAAGTTGTAAACTTCCAGTTTGAGGGTTCCAATTCAAAACAGGACCAATATCAGAACCGTTATCTTTTTTTAGAATTTCTTTTTGATTGTTATCTAATTTTTGTACTTTGAGTTGAAGTTTGAGTTTTTGACCAGCTGGTCTTAATTCTAAAATTAATGTACTACCTTCCTTTAATCCTCTAGTATTTTTATCAATTAATCCTCTTAACATTAATTCTAATTTTTCAGAATCACTCAAAATTTGTGGAAGTTGTTTTGGGATATCTATCTTCAAAGAAATACCACGTCGGTTTAATTGTTTAATCCATAAAGGAGCAAGCTTTTTGAAAATTTCGGCTAAATTAATTTTAGCCAAGTTATTTAATGATGGCACTTCATTACCAACTAATTCTGCTGCATTAAAGATTAAACCAAACCTATCAATTTGTTCATTACATTCATTATCTATTTGAATTAAACGATTTCTCATTGATTCATCCATTTTATATTTTTTTAAAGTAGAACTTATTAAGGTTCTTATTGTTGCCAAAGGAGTTCTTACTTCATGAGAAATTGCACGTAATAGTTTTGCTTCAGTTATTTGCACATTTTTTTCATCATTTTTCACAGAATTCTGTATATTATGATTTGGCGTAATATTTGCTAATTTCGCCGATAACATTGGCCAAAATAATTTTTCAAATTGATAATTGATATTAAGGTTACCTAAATTATTGATTGCATTACGAAATTTTACTCCTTCCTCATAATTTTCTTGATTTAATTTTGCATGCATTAATTCAATTGAAAGTTTAAGGCTCTCTTCATCACACTTCATTAATAGAATTTTCTTATCTTTTTCTCCTACAATTGATAAAACGCATTGAAAATTTGGAGTGATTATCATCAAAAAAGGTTCATAGCCATCTTCTTGACAAAGATTTAAGACTTTATAATTACTAACTAAATCGAAATCTTTTTTTATCTTTTCTGAATTATTGACTGGTAAGAAACCTGCATTCTCATTTTGAAAGTATGGAAACCCCTCAGGAGACCAAAGCCATCCATGAAGTTGATTTAAAAATTTTTTATCATTAAAAGTTGGCAAAGGCGAAGCAACCCATATCCCCCCCTGTTTATAATTGTGAGAAAGGAAATCTTTTTGAATAACTTCTAAAGAAGCCCACCACATTCTTCTGGATGTATCATCATCCACATTTATTGTTTTAACTCCTTTAATCAAAAGCTCTTGAATTTTTTTTATAGTTATTTGTGATTTCATCAAATTCTTAGTGATCTAGAACGTTTCAATATAGATAAAACAAATCCAATAGATATAAAATTAGTCACCAATGACGTTCTACCATAGCTCATAAAAGGAAGGGGAATCCCAGTAACTGGTCCTAATCCAATAGTCATAAATAAGTTAATAATTATTTGAAATAAAAAAGTTGAGGCTATTCCAATAACAATTAGAGATTCAAAGTTAGTCCTAGCAATTTTTGCAGTATTAATAAGTTTTTTAATCAAAAAAAAGAACAAAAATAAAACTATAACGCAACCCACAAAACCTAATTCTTCCCCTAAAGCACTAAATATAAAATCAGTATGTTGTTCAGGTATAAATTGCAAATTAGTCAGCTTACCTTGTAGCAAACCAGTCCCAAATAATCCTCCAGAACCAATTGCAATTTTACTCTGTATCAAATGATATCCACCACCTAATGGATCTCTACTTGGATCTAGAAATAAAACTAATCTATCTTTTTGATATTCTTTTAGGCCATATTGCCACAAAATTGGTGTAAATTTTGCAATTAATAAGTGGAACGATATAGAGAGAGTAGAAGAAATAATTTTCTTTTTTGAAGATCTATAAGCAAGAAATCCTATAACTGGAATCCAGAAAATAAGAAGAGTTGGTAAGGTTAGATATAAAATAGATGTGATAAGAGAAAACACTAATATCAAAATCCACTCTATGGGCATTTGAGACCAATAGAGCATCACACCTGTCAAAACAATTAAAACTAAAGAGGTACCTAAGTCCGGTTGAAAGAAAATTAACAACCAGGGAATAACCACTACTAATAAAGGCAATACTAAATCTCTTATTGTTAGGGTTATTTTTTTATCGAGTACTAAAGCAAGAGTTAATACACTACTAAGTTTAGCTACCTCTGAAGGCTGAAAAGAAAAGATGCCCAAGTTTAGCCATCTTTGAGCTCCAGAAACTGAAATCCCAAAAAAATAAATAAGTAATAAGGATATTAGAGTACAAAAATAAAATGGAACAACATACTTTCTAATTCTCTCTAACGGTATATAAGAAATAAAAAATGCTAAGAAATAACCTAAAAAACCAGTTAAGATATGACCTAAATAGTTCGATACTAAAAAATCACCCTGAATACTTTTTATCAAAAAACCCGAAATAATAACTAAAAATAGGGGAATAATAAGTAGCGGAGAAAATAAAAAACCTCTATTAAAGTTTTCTTTTTTTTGTAAAAATCCTCTGTTATTTAATAAAGAAATTGTCTTAAACATCAAAAAGTATTAACAAATTGGTTCTTAATTAATTGAGCTAAATTACCAAATACGACAGAGCTTTCTTTATTGGGCTGGCTTATTGAGATTGGTACACCTTTATTACTATCATCAACTAGAGGGATTTCAATAGGAATTTGAGCTAATAATGGTAAGTCATTTTCGTTAGCTAATGTTTGTCCACCACCTTTACCAAAGATTTCATATTTTTTACCTGGCATATCTGGAGGAATAAATACTGACATATTTTCTACAATTCCCAGTAAAGGTACTCCGAGTTGTTTAAACATTGCTAATCCCCTCCTTGCATCTTGCAAAGATACTTGTTGAGGAGTAGTGACAACTATAGCTCCAGAAATAGGCACAGATTGAGAAAGGGATATTTGAGCGTCACCTGTTCCCGGAGGCAAATCAATAACCAAAAAATCAAGATTATTCCATTCAACTTGGTACAAAAATTGTCTGATAATACTATTAAGCATTGGTCCTCTCCATATAACTGGCTGACCTTCTTCTATAAGGAAACCCATTGATACCAAAGAAATTCCATATTTATTTATTGGTATTAACCTTTGATCACTGCCACTTCCTTCTGTAACCTTTGGATTCTGTTCGGCTACTCCCATCATTGAGGGAGTATTAGGTCCATATATATCCGCATCCAGCAAACCAGTTTTCAAGCCTAATTTAGCTAGAGAACAAGCAAGATTAACTGCAATGGTACTTTTCCCAACTCCACCTTTACCACTGCTAACAGCTATGATATGCCGAATACCATCAATCTTCTGCAACTCAGGAGCATTACTTTGATTTTGAGATTCTGTTTTGGAAGAATTATAATCTACTTCTATTTGAACATCATCAATATCTTCAAAATCAAGTAGTGCGCTTCTAACCTCTTGTACAATTCTATCTCTCTGAGAATTTGCAAACGATGGTAATGCTAATGTTACGATTACTCTCGGTATAGTTACTCTTATATTTTTAATCCAAGCTAGTTCAATTACATTTTTCTGTGATCCAGCATCTAGAACTTTTTGTAAAGCAAAATTCGCATCTTCTATTGTGGTCATTAAATTTTTAAATATTTTGACAAGGTAGTCGACTGTTTAAAAGATTAAGAACTATGTCGAACTATCAAATAATAGGCAATAAGGACCCCCTAAGAGAAATTATAAAGAGAAACTTATAATTAACCAAAAAAATTTTTTTCTTCAAGATTTACTAAATACATGTTGAAAGAACCTCCTAAAAACTCGAGAGAAAAAACTAAAAATCTCTTATTAACTCTACAAGACAAAATTTGTTCAGGACTTGAAAATATAGATGGCAAAGGGAAATTTACAGAGGAATCCTGGCTAAGAGACGAAGGTGGCGGTGGAAGATCAAGAGTATTGAAAAATGGTTCTATTTTTGAGCAAGCAGGCGTTAATTTCTCAGAAGTACAGGGAAAAGAATTACCTCCATCTATAATCTCTCAAAGGCCCGAAGCAAAAGGTCATGAATGGTTTGCTACGGGAACTTCTATGGTTTTGCATCCTAAGAATCCCTATATTCCTACAGTTCATCTGAATTATCGATATTTCGAAGCTGGTCCTGTTTGGTGGTTTGGTGGAGGTGCAGATTTAACCCCTTTTTATCCTTATCTTTCTGATGTAAGGAATTTTCATAATGAACATAAAAAAGCTTGTGAGAAAGTTGATCAAGATTTGCATAAAGTTTTAAAACCATGGTGTGATGAATATTTCTTCTTGAAGCATAGAAATGAATCTAGAGGCATAGGAGGTATTTTTTATGATTATCAAGATGGTTTAGGCAATATTTATAGGGGAAATAATCAAAATGGAGAAGCATCAAAAGCTTCACAAAGTATTGGCAGATCTAATTTAAATTGGGATGATTTATTTTCTTTAGCGGAAAACTGTGGGCAGGCATTCCTCCCTTCATATTTACCTATTATTGAAAAAAGAGCCTCTCAAACATATTCATCGAAAGAAAGAGAATTCCAGCTATATCGAAGAGGTAGATATGTCGAATTCAATTTAGTTTGGGATAGAGGGACAATTTTTGGACTACAAACAAATGGTAGAACTGAATCTATATTAATGTCCTTACCGCCTTTAGCTAGATGGGAATATGGATATAAAGCTAGAAAAAATTCTCGAGAGGAATTTCTCACTACAATTTTTACAAAACCCCAAGATTGGTTAAACGATAAAGAGTTAGAGAAATTCTGTATAGAGAATAATATTTTTGATTAAAAATTATCGAATAATTTTTTAAAGTATCTTAAATAGGTGTTTTAAATAAAGAACCGTCACTTTTCAATTGAAGTTTTTCTCCGAGTTCATTTTCTAAAGAGATTAATTCATCCCTATGGGCTCTAAGTCTCATAAAAGTTGAATCATTTTCATTTTCGTTGATCAACCTTAGTTCAAATTTCTCCTCTCTTGCTGATTTTTTAAAATAAACAATTCCAGATAAAGGTCCACCAATTAATCCCAAAAGAATAGGCCACCAACCCAATTCAGGATATATTTGAATAATTACTAATCCCAAAGCACAAGAACCAAAACCGCCAAGAAAACCTAAAAAAATTGCTAAAAATTTACTAGAAACAACTTGACCCTTGAATATTAAAATTCTTTGTTCAAAATCTCCTCCTGTTTGCTTCCATCCCCTCAAATTAAGCCATTCACATAAACCATTTAAAACCTTAATTGGCTGCTGAGAAGATGAAATCTCAACGATTGTTGTTCTATCTTTACTGGAAGCTCTAAGAAAAAAAAATAATCCTATGGCCAATAGAATTGTCAGCAATAAAGTTGAATTTAAGGAATAAGACATTAAATAATTTTTTCTATTAACTCGAGAATAAAAATTAAAGTTACATCATATTATAATTTTTTAGAATTATTCTGTAAAATGTTCCTATTAGATAAAAATTCTTAATTAAATAAAATCTTAAGTAATATTCTAAACCTTAAATTTCCTTAAATACTTATTAAAAATGACTATTGAAAATAAAAATATTGATCTTCTTTATAACGATTTAACAGTAGATTTATACAATCTTTATAAAAAATCATCTTACCTAGCTATTGACACTGAAGCAATGGGTTTAATTCATGGAAGAGATAGACTCTGTTTAATACAAATATGCAATGAATTTAAAAGAACATCGTGTATAAAAATCGAACTTAATACATCTTCTTCACCTCATTTAAAAAAACTTCTTGAAGATGACAAAATTACTAAAATATTTCACTATGCGAGATTTGATGTAGCAGCTCTAAAATGCAATCTTGAAATTAATACAAAAAATATTTTTTGTACCAAAATTGCTAGTAAGTTGGCAAGAACTTATACAAATAAACACGGTTTAAAGGATTTAATTAATGAATTGTTAGGAATAGAACTGGACAAAAGTTCGCAAAGTAGTGATTGGGGTAGCAACGAAGATTTAACAAAAGATCAATTAGATTATGCAGCAAATGATGTTAGATATTTAATTGAAGCTATGCATAAATTAAAAGTTATCTTAGAAAGAGAGAAAAGATATAAATTAGCGCAAAAATGTTTCGAAACAGTTTCTGTACATGCTGATTTAGACATACTAAAATTCTCAAATATATTTGAACATTAAGAATCAATCTTCAGTTAAAAAATTATCTTCACCATCAAGAGTTTCCATAAGCTTATCCAGTATTCTTGAAGAACTTAATTTATCTCCATCATTTTTTTCACAAATTTTTAAAACATTTTGAGCAACTTGTATTTTTTCTTGAATAGTTTTCGACCCTTCTTTTGCAATTTGAATTTCTACTTTCTTTTTAGCAGAAGATAAGCTTATACTCATAAGTTTTGCAATCTCTGCACAAATTTTTAGATATTGCCGATCATTTATTGGATACATAAAAGAATTAATAATTAATAAGCTAGTACCATTTACTAAGATAACAAATGAAGGTTTATGGCATCTACGATTTTCTTACTTGCTCCGGATTCCCCCATTCTTTTTTTTCCAATTTTTGCTTGTTCTAACCTATCAACTTTTCCTTTTAAAAGTAAACTTAAACGTTTTAAAAGAATTTTTTTATTCTTGCAAACTAAAACACTTCCACCCAATAATCTTGATTGCCTTTTTGCAAATGATTTTGTAAATTGTGGTCCAGGTCCCGGTAGAGAAAGAGATGGAATTCCAAGGCCAGCAATTTGCTCTGTAGCAGTTCCTGCATTAGACAAGCCAACTTCTGCCATATTAGCCCATGAATTGAATTTACCTTTTCCAATCACTACATATTGATCTTTCTTTTTCCATACTGAATCTTCATCAATTAGAAATTTAACTTTACTCTGTTTTATAAAACCATATTTAATTAAATAATTTTGAATTTTAATCACATTCGCATTAATGCTCAAAGGCAAAAGTATTAGCAAATCCTTTGATAAATCAAAATCTTGCAAACAATTTAGAAAATTATCAAGATTTTTAAGAGCTTCAGGATATCTACTTCCAACTAATAAAATAATCCTTTTAAAAGAAATAATATTTGATATCTTATCGTTTGTTACATTAACAAAATCCATCATTGGATTACCCAAGTATTTTGCATCAATATTTTTTTTATACAAATTATTAGCTGTAATTTTATCTCTCATAATTAGATTTTTACATCTTGGAGATTTCATTAAAAAGATTTCCCATGGATCCCATTCAGAACCTTTCAACTTATGATAAAAATCGCTTAAATCCCAACCTGGCCCACTACTCCAAGTATGATCACTTTTGGGAGTTCCAATGAAACTAAAGTCGCATTCTGAACTCCAAGCGTAGAGTAATGGCAAGAAATCGCCTACTGCGATAATTTTGCAGTTATGTTTTGACTTCTGTTTTACAAGTAGGAAATTTCTTAAATTATCGATTAAAAATCCTGCAAACAAATCAAGCACAAATCCCTTCATACTTTGATTGCTAAAACCTCCACTAGGCAGCTCTTTTAAATATCCTATTTTACGAAAATTCTTTGATTTTATGGAATTAAATACATCTCCTTTTCCTACTAACGGCAAAACTTCAATATTTTTATTTTTTATTTTTTTTAGTAATCTTTTTATTATCTCCGATGCGATTACATCTTCTCCATGACCATTGCATATAAATAATAGAGAATAAGACACCTTACTGTTAAAATCATAAAGAGACTCAATCGAATCTTTTTCGGCGGCATGGCCAAGTGGTAAGGCAGAGGATTGCAAATCCTTTATCCCCAGTTCGAATCTGGGTGCCGCCTTATTTAATTTTTTTACGCATTTAATGATGAAGTTTTCTAAGAACTTCAATTTTAAATAAAGGTTATAAAGTTTCAATTAATTATTGATATATAGAAAAATATTCTTTTCTTTAATTTTTTTTAAATAATACCTGATATCCATTAATAAATACAATTTAGTTGATTTATTAATTATTTTCATCAGATTATTTGTATAAAAATTTAAATTATTTTAGTAATCATTATCTGCTACACACATTCCTAAACATCTAACACCATTTGATGCAGTTCTTTTGCAATGATTACATAAAATGGGATCTTTTTCTGAAGTAAGGTTAATTTTTGAATTATTTTGGTTTTTAAAACTTATTAACTCTTGTGTTGAATCAAATAGAGTCATTCTTGGAATCATCATTTGGGTCGATACTAACAACAAGTGAAGCATTAGTGTTGGAAGAAGGTATATCCATAATTTTTACAGTTTCTTTAGGCTCATCAATAACTTGATTTTCTTCAGTACTTTCATCAACTGCACAAGCTTCAAGAGCCTCTCGAAGTAGTGAATCAAAAGTTGCTCCAGGCAATCTATGTCTTGCAACCTCAAGAAAAGTTCTAGGTAATGATTCAGATGCAGCATCTCGTAAAGCAGGATTATTCTTTCTATGTTCTTGTTCTTCTTCTATTGATTTAATAAACCTCAGTGTGACATCTCTTTTCGTAGAAGCTTTTATCAGTGTATCGTTTTCCGGATTACTAACATTAGGTTCATTTTCAAGATCACTAAGTCTTTTTTCCAAACTATTTAAAACTTCATTAGCTTCTTTACTAATATGGGCTAATTGACCATCAGACAAATTAGGTAAATCAGCGACAAAAACTTTCCCATGATCCCTTAGTGTCAAGAAAGTTGGCCTTGGGCCTTGAGCCTGTCTACCAATTGATTCAGAATTATTACCTATAGGTCTTTTTGGAGGTGTAGGACCAGCTGAACTACGTCTACGGGTAATTCTTTGATTATTTGCAAAGGGCATTGAATAAAGGTTAAATCTTAATACTTAAACTTCCGATATAATTCGGCGGTAATTTTATTATATTACACCTAACTTTTTCATTTGGGTATAAAAAATAATTTTTTAAAACTCATTTAAAAAAGATAAAAAAATTTAAGTTAAAATTTCTGGCAAAAATTTACTAATTGTTGAATCATTTTTTCGAACTATCTTTCCAATTTCCCAACTATCTATATCATGATCTTTACAGATACTTAATATCACATCCTTGAATTGTTTATCAATAATTAAACAAAATCCCACGCCAAGATTGAAAGTATTCCAAAAATCTTTTTCAGGAATAGATCCTTTCTCTTTAAGGAATTTAAATAAAATAGGTATTTGCCAAGAACTGGTATTGATATAAGGAATAAAATCAGAAGGAATACATCTTGGTAAATTTTCTGGAATTCCTCCTCCAGTTATATGAGACATTGCTTTAATTTCTATATCTTCAGATAACATTTGGTTAATCACATTATTGTAAATTTTTGTGGGTTTCAATAACTCGTCATAAAAATTTAAGTCAGAAACTTTTTCAAATTCTTTATCTATTTGATTATTGTTTTGAATAATTTTTCTTACTAAACTAAAGCCGTTACTATGTACTCCATTACTTTTTAAAGCAATTATTAAGTCATTTTCAGATACTTTTTTTCCATTAATAATCTTATCCTCATCAACTATTCCAACACAAAATCCTGCAAGATCATACTTATTTTTGGAATAAAATCCAGGCATTTCAGCAGTTTCTCCACCGAGTAATGAACAGTTATTTTCTCCGCAGCCATGTGAAATTCCCTGAACAACCCTCAATAATTGTTTCTTATCAAGTTTGCCAGTAGCAATATAATCCAGAAAAAATAAAGGTTTTGCCCCACTAGTAATGATATCGTTCATGCACATAGCAACTAAATCAATACCAACCTCAAAGTGAAAATTTTTACTTTGGGCTAATTCTAATTTTGTTCCAACACCATCAGTTCCTGAAACAAGAACTGGTTTTTTAAAACTATCGATTGGAATTCTAAACAAACCACCGAACCCACCAATACCCTCAATCACATTAGATGTATGAGTTCCTTCAACTGCCTTTTTAATTTCGGAAACAAATTCTCGCCCAGCTTCTATATCAACCCCTGATGTTTTGTAATCCATGAAATAAAAATGATAGACTTTCCCTATATAGATATTCCTCCTAAGATTGCTTTTGTCCAGTAATTGTTTATCAAATAGATTTATTTTTTAAAAACAAAGTGAAGAAAGTAATCATAAGAAAAACTGAAGAAATAGAAAATTGGAGGAGAAAGATAAATAGTGAAATTAACTTCATTCCAACAATGGGGAATCTTCATAATGGACATATAAAACTTATATCAACAGCAAAAAAAGACAATTCTAATGTTAATTTAGTAAGTATTTTTATTAATCCACTTCAATTTGATAACAAGTTAGATTTAGAGAATTACCCTAAAACAATTGATAATGATATAAAAATCTCATTTGCAAATGGCGCAGATGCCATCTTCATCCCAAGTAATGAAGATATATATCCTCCGAATAATAACAATATTCAATTCCTAAAAGCTCCAATAGAGTTATCTTCTGCATTATGTGGATTAAATCGAATTGGACATTTTGATGGCGTTTGTACAGTAGTTTATAGATTACTCAATCTCATAAAGCCAAAAAATCTTTACTTAGGAGAAAAAGATTGGCAACAACTTTTAATTTTAAAAAATCTTGTACAAAGAAAGAAATTAAATGTTGCGATTAAATCTATTCCTACAGAAAGAGATTTTGATGGAATTCCTTTAAGTTCACGTAATGTACATTTATCAAAAAACGAAAGAAAATTGATTAGGTTTTTTTCAAGTGAGTTATTAGCAGCAAAAAAAAAATTTCAAAAAGAAAAAATAATCAATTTAAACAAAATAATTAAAAATCTATCAGCAAAAAAAATTTCAATTGAATATTTAGAACATTTACACCCTCATACACTTCAAAAAGCAAGAATTGAGGATAATATTTCGTTACTGGCTGGTGCGATAAGATGTGGAGAGACAAGATTAATTGATCACGTTTTTCTGATGAAAAGAAGGCCTATTATTGCAATTGATGGTCCTGCAGGTTCAGGTAAAAGTACTGTAACAAAGTTAATAGCGAAGAAACTTCAACTTTTATATTTAGATACTGGAGCAATGTATAGGGCATTGAGTTGGCTTTTGATAAAAGAAAAAATTGATTATAAAAAAGAAAAAAAATTAAAGAATATTCTTAAAGATATATCTATTGTTTTCAAGTCGAATACAAATTCACATCAGGATGTTTATATTAATAACTATTGTGTTACTAAAGAAATTAGGTCGCAAAAGATAAGTTCCATCGTTTCTACAATTTCCTCAATAAAGGAAGTAAGAAAATTCTTAGTAGAAGAACAAAGAAAAATTGGAGAATCAGGCGGACTTGTAGCTGAGGGAAGAGATATAGGAACTACTGTTTTTCCTCATGCAGAACTTAAAATATTTTTAACTGCTAGCATCAATGAAAGAGCAAAAAGAAGAAAATCTGATAAAAATAGTAAAGACTCACAAGAAATAGATCTTCATACATTAAAAGACCTTATAGAGAAAAGAGATTTTGAAGATTCCAATAGGGCAATTTCACCTCTAATAAAAGCGAATGACGCAATAGAAATTATTACGGATGGATATTCAATAAATGAGGTAGTGGATAAAATTATTGATCTTTATAATGACAAGATTCCTAAAGAGACTGAAATCAAATAAATTCAAGAAATACTTTCCAAAAAACCGTTTACTGAGTCTTCTAAAATATCAAGAACATAATCAAAGCCCTCATTACCTCCAAAATATGGGTCAGGAACTTCTTGCTCATTAAAAACTGATCTAAAATCTTGTATTTTCTTAATTGATGCAAAATCAGTTGAAGCTGTTCTATCTTTAAGATCTTGAATATTTCTAAAATTTGAGTCGTCCATCGCAAGAATATAGTTAAATTCATCAAAATCGTTACTAGTAATTTGACGAGCCCTGCTTAAGATATTTATATCTCTTCTTTCTGCCGCAATTCTCATCCTAGAGTCAGCTTTTTTCCCAATATGCCAACTGCCAGTTCCAGCAGAATCTACAATAAAGCCATCTTTTAATCCCTTCTGTTCAAGTAGACTTAAAAAGATAGCTTCTGCTGCAGGAGACCTACAAATATTTCCCAAACATACAAAAAGAACAGAAATTTTTTTCATATGATTTCAAATTTCAATAAATTATAAGGCTTTTAAGTAGTAAATAAAACTTCTTTAATTAAAGATTCAGTAAATTCTTTACCAAACAGACTCGACAACATTGGCCTTGCTGGATCGTTATCTCTTCTATATTTCAAATAATTATTTTGACCATTTATTAATTCTTTTTGAATTTCTATATTGGCTTCTTTGCTTTCGAAAAGAATTTCCAAATACAAATCAAGATATTCCTTAAATGAGCTATAAAGCTGATTAGCAATTAAAAAATCACTTCTTTCTTCTTTTGGTAATTTTGACCAGATTAATCCTGGAGAAAAAAATCTAGTTACATCTCCAGACATTTTTTCAGCTAGCGGGAGTGATGAATGACAATGATTTTTGAGTTTTATAAGTTTTTCTAATAACTCATTATTGTATTGATTTTGTATTTTTAATGAAGGCTGAAAATCTAATACTAATAAATGACTATTAGGTAGAGAAACAAAATCTACTCCAAAAAATGGGACGTTATAAATAGTATTAGGAATAATTAAAAAATTTAAAACAGAATATGTTGGACTATTTATACACACTGCTCTTGCGAATTGAATTCTTTTGTTATGCGTTACACCCCAAGTAGAGAGATTCACATTTTTTTTTGATTTTTTTGAACCATAAGTTGAATCTTTATAAGAATATTCCGAGGGTATGATTTTTTCTAAACAATTATATTTACTTAAATTATTAGTTAAATATTTTAGAAAATTATGCCATCTCCAATCTGGCCTATAAAAAATAGTATCTTGTATTAACATTCAATGAATAGTCTCATTATTTAATGTAAAAAGAAATTTATTGATAAATTTTTTTGTCCATTTTTCTCCAAAAAAAGATTTAAACAATTTATCTGCAGGGTCTTTTTCAAAACTATACTTATCATATTTAATTTGATTAATCTTTATTTCTTCTGCATTTAAAAATTGATTAACAGGATTCGATTTATAAATGTTCAAATAATTATTTACAAATGAATGAAATATATTATTTAAATCTCTATCAAGATTTAATTTATTTCCTCTACATATAATCACCCATGGGGAAAAATACTTTTTTGAATCATATATATTCTTCATTCTATTATTATCAAATGCAGAATATTTTTTCTTGATAATACCTAAACTTGAACAATATTTTTCAAGATATTTGCTTTCTTGAATTAAAGGTTGATAATCAAGTATTGCTAACAACTTTTGAGACGTTCCAAACCATAAAATATCAGCTCCTAAAATAGGCAATTCACTATCAAAATTAGGATATGCGACCGTATTAAACACTTGCATTTTTTTGCCACCATCTAATCTTGTTATTCGCCACTTTCTATATTCGGGAGATGAAAAAAGCCAATTCTTAATAATATATTGTGAGTCTTCATTGTGATGTTCTTTGAATTCACTAGATATTTGTACTTCATGTCCATTTAATTCATCAATATTGGTTTTAAGGAAATCAACTAATGAATCAAACATAAATATTAGGTCTCGGTACTTCCTTTCCTAACTTTTTTTGTAATGTAATTGAATACAATCTTGCCTAAAACAGCAATCAAATTACCTTCAAGCTCCTTAAACATTTTCATATTGTAGGTAAAAGCTTGATTAGCTTCATCAATAATTTGATCAGCCGTCTTTTGATTTATTGGAAGTTGATTCAAAGTAAGGGAATATTCTTCCTTGAATTTCTTTTCATCAGCAATTAATTCAAACTCATAAAAATTTAAACCATCATTTCCCTGCAAATTTAATGCTTTTTTAGCGATCCTTTTCAAGATTTGCCCCCCAGATAAATCTCCTATGTAGCGAGTGTAGTGGTGACCAACTAAGAGCTCTGGTGAATTTTTTGCGACCTCCCGGATTCTTTCAACATATTCTTTTGCTGAGTGAGAAATATTAATTTCATTCTTCCAGTTTTTACCAAAATAAAATTTAAGATCATTTACAAGAGTTTCTTTCCTGAACAATGATTTAAAACCTATAGGTTTTATTACAGGATGTTCCTCATTGACCAGTCTTTCAATTTCTTCTTCCATAGCTTCATAAACAAAATATAAATCACTAATTAATTTTCTATAAGATTTTTTTTCAACAACTCCTTTTAAAAAACAAGCCACAAAGCCAGTATTTTCTGCCATAGTGTGGGATTTTTTTGTCCCTTCTCTTAATTGTCCTGCAAGAGCGACTGCCATATATTTTGAATTATTTTTGTAAGTGTATTTAATCTACAAGGAAAATACAAAAAACAGCTAATTTTTGTTACCAGCGGATGTTGTAGAGAATAGCTTATAAAGTTCTTTACAAACCAAAAAAAGGTTATCTTTTTGTTCCTTTTGCGGTAGATGAGTGCCAGTCATTTCCCAATCACCGATGGTAGCGACTCTCCATCTCTCGGAGGGAACAATCATACCTCGCATTATAATTCCCAACAATTTCGGGACTCTGTTATTGTTATCATTTTCAATTCTTAATTGTAAGAGTATTGCTCTACATTCAATTAGAGGACTCCAACCAGGAAAATGAAAAGCAAAATCAATAGTATCCTGCATAGATTCATTATTTGAATTGTCCCAAGGACTAAAGTTTACGCTTGCATCTGGAAAATATTTTCGAAACAATGCTGCAGTAGAAGCAATTTTATTAGCTATTTCAACATTACTTACATTTGAACTCGCATTCATTAGTAGCTGAGTATTTTTTTGAAAATGACATAATTTGCTCATACTTGCTTATTAACTACTTTTTCTTTTAATAAAGATGTTGAAATGCTGATCAATAAAGTATTCTCTATTCACATTTGAATAATAAATTTCTAGGTTTTAAAGAAAATAACTCATCGCAAATTACAATACGAGGAACTTGAATGAGTTATCTTTTATTAATTCAATGCTATGCCAAAATTTGAAAAATTAACTTTACCTAATGAAGGCGAGATAATAACTTTTAATCAAGGCAAACCTAATGTTCCGAACAATCCAATTGTCCCATTTATTAGGGGTGATGGAACTGGAGTTGATATTTGGCCTGCTACTCAAATCGTTCTTGATTCGGCGATTAAAAAAAGCTATGGAGATGAAAGAAAAATTAATTGGTTTAAAGTCTATGCAGGCGATGAAGCTTGTGAACTTTATGGAACATATAACTATCTCCCTCAAGATACTATTGAAGCAATCAAACACTTTGGTGTAGCCATCAAAGGTCCTTTAACGACCCCCATCGGTGGAGGTATTAGATCTCTTAATGTTGCATTAAGACAAATCTTTGATTTATATAGCTGCGTTAGACCATGCAAATATTATTCAGGGACTCCAAGCCCTCACAAAAATCCCCAAAATTTAGACGTTATTGTTTATAGGGAAAATACTGAGGATATCTACATGGGCATTGAATGGGAAGCGGAGGATAATAATTGTCTTGAATTAATTAATCATTTAAACAACATTGTCATACCAAAAAGTAAAAATTTAAAAAATAGAACCATCCCAAACGGATCAGGTATTGGAATAAAACCGGTGAGTAAATTTGGTAGCCAAAGGCATATTAGAAAAGCTATTGAACATGCTAAAAGATTATCAGGAGATAAAAGGCATGTGACTCTTGTACATAAAGGAAATATTATGAAATATACAGAAGGTGCATTTAGAGATTGGGGATATGAATTAGCAGTAAATGAATTTAGAGAAGATTGCATTACAGAAAGAGAAAGCTGGATTTTAGATAATATTCAGAAAAATCCAGAAATTACAATTGAAAATAATGCTCGAAAAATTGAACCAGGTTTTGACAAGCTTACAAATAACAAAAAAGCTTTCATTTGCGAAGAAATTAAAGAAGTTATTGAATCAATATCAAATTCTCATGGAGATGGACAATGGAGAGAACTTATTCTTGTTGATGATCGGATAGCTGATAGTATATTTCAACAAATTCAAACTAGACCTCAAGAATATTCAATTCTTGCAACATTAAATCTAAATGGAGACTATGTTTCTGATGCAGCTGCAGCAATTGTTGGAGGCCTAGGTATGGCCCCCGGTGCAAATATTGGAGATAATGCAGCAATTTTCGAAGCTACGCATGGTACCGCTCCAAAACATGCCGGCTTAAACAAGATTAATCCAGGCTCAGTAATTCTTAGTGGCGTAATGATGCTTGAATATTTTGGTTGGAATGAAGCAGCTAACTTAATTACTAATGGTTTAAGTAAGGCAATAGAGCAAAAAAAAGTCACCTATGATCTAGCACGCTTAATGGAACCAAAAGTAGAACCCCTGTCCTGCAGCAGTTTTGCTGAAGAAATTATCTCAAATTTCTAATTTTAAATATTATTTTTATTTTCAAAAACTTTCCAAATATTAACCAGCGAATCTTTAGTACCAATGTTTCCAGGATGAGTAACAATAGCGAGTTTTTCGTCATTTTTTAGGTTATGAGTCACCACTGAAATGCCTGTTAAAATCTGTCCCTCAAGATAAACATAATCTGCATTAAGTCCATTACTAAGAATCAAATTTGTTGTTATTCCACCTTTTGAAATCAAATATCCTATTTCATACTTTAACTCTGCGACTAATTCAGCAATAAAACAAGCAAGTAAATTATAAAAATTAAATAGTTCAGAAGAATCTAAGGACATAAATTTTCTTGAAGTAAACAAAACAGGAGTTTTTCCTTTCTCAAAAGAAAATCTAATTTCTTTCAAAAATTTGTTTTTAAATAAATTCCTTCGCTTCTGATTATTATCGGATGAAGAAATTTTAAAGAATTCAAAAACATCTAATTCAACTGGATAGCAATTACTTTTCTCGAGTAAATTATTCAATTGAATTGTTGAAAGTTCTACATAAGATCCAACAATTATCAGTCCTGGAAGAAAACTCTTTTCTTTATTTTTTATTCTTAAATTAGAGAAAAAAGTTTCACTCTGAGAGACACTTTTTTTCTCAGAAATTGAACTTATAAAACTTGCTGCAGTTCGAAAAAGGAATTTTTTTGGTTTAGTTAATTTTTTAATTGCTAAAGAAAATTTTTTTAGTTGAGAATAATTTTCTACATCTACGATTACATGTTTATTATTTTTCAAGTTCTTTAGTTTTTTAAAAACAATATTATTTTCTTCATCATTTAGCATTTCGATATCAGACAAAAAAAGATTTTTAATATCTTCAAAATTTATTTGCGATTTACTCTGCTGAAATAAAAGATTCTTCACATTACTTGTCTCATATCCAAAAATTTTATCTCTTGCAAAAATTGTTTGACTTATAGGCTTTTTATCAACAAAATGTGAGCCATTAATTGTTAATCTTTTACCCTCTACGAAAGCTGGAATATGAAAAGTAGCATCAAAAGGACCTAAGCAACTATTTATGACACTTGGCTCTAAAAAGTTATGTCCTCGAAGAGTAGAGTCTCCTCTACTTATAAAAATAATTTCTTCTTCATAGGCTTGAGAAGCAATTACAGTCTTAAGATTTTTGCAAATTTCCTCTATTGTTAATTTCGCAACATTTTCCGATAGTGACCTTGTATTGGCTAAAACAAAAAATAAATTAGATTTAGATTCAAAACCTTTGATTAAAGTTGAGCAGTCCCACTTAAGCAGTAATAAGCAATCGTGAACAGTTTGAGATCCTGTTGGATCATCATCTATAACGACAAATTTCATAAATATTGCATAATTACTTAAAAGATTTTATTTCTATTGAGGCATTTAACTTTTTACTATCATTTGAAGAAATCATAATGTTTCTGAATCCATCAACAAAAGAATTTCGCGGACTAGTCCAAGGTTCGAGACATATCATTCGCCTTGGAGGATCACTCCAAATAACGGCTAAATCAAAAGGATATGGATGATTTATAGTTACTTCTCTTTGGAAAATTTTATCTCGAAAAGAGCTTCTACCGGAAGTATACATAAGTACATCAACTCCTAAATTAATTTTGTTTAATTCATCCAAAGTATTACTTATAATATTTCTTTCTTGATCCTGACAATTAAGTGGAGTATCAATAAATTCTAAATTTTTGAAATCTGAAACATTAAAATAAGGATGCAAACCAAAATTTATAGGCATAGCAAAGTCTGTTTTGTTATGGATTGTAATTTCCAATTCTAAACAATTAATTTTTAAGTTAACTTCAATTGTTAGTTCGAAATCGAAAGGATAATATTTTTTAGTTTTTTTAGATTCATTTAATGATAAGCATAAAGATTTTTCATTTTCATTAAAAGAGTGTTGCCATTGCAAATCTCTAGCGAAACCATGTTGTGTTAGTTGCAAATACTCTTTCCCAAATATTGAACTAGAGGTATTGAGATTTCCACAAATTGGGAAAAGAATTGGAATACCACCCCTAATACTTTTTGTCTTATCCATAAATCTTTTTTCATCGAAATAAAGTATCTCTTTACCATCCGAAACCCAATTTGTAATAACACCACCTCTTCCAGGGCAAAATTTAATATAGTTTTTTTGATCTAATTGTAAGACAAAAATTCCTAGGTCTTTATTAGATAATTTAATTTGCACAATTGTTACTTAAAGAGAACTCACCCAATCCAAAATATGCTGATTAACTAATTCAGGTATTTCATCATGAGGACAGTGTCCCGCATCAAGAATGATTTCTTTTGTATTCTTCGGTGTAAATTTTTTATAAAGATTTCTTTTTTTTGGAGTATTCATCCAAGGATCTTTGCCTCCCCAGAGCAGTAATAATGGTGAATCGAGTTTTGCGAACAACTTATCCAATGGTAATCCCTGAGGACCTGATGGGTTAAATACACTTCTAAAAACATTAAAAGCTCCATAATCTAAGGAAGGCTTTCTTATTGACTCAACTAAAAAATCATCAACATTTTTTTTATCAACATAAACTTGATTTAAAGTTTTTTTAATATTTTTTGGATTTCTCATATTCTCAAAAATCAAACGTTGGAGAACAATGTTTTTCAAAAATATGCCGGCAACTGTTTCAATTGAAGTTTGCAACATGTTCTTTTTGATAGTTTTTTCTTCACTAAAATATCCTGCAGCATTAAGTAATATCACTCCTGCATTTAGCTCATTTAATTCTGCACCAGCTGCTAATGCTGCATAACCACCTAATGAATTTCCAACAACAATTGTGGGTTTTTTTATTTTCTCTTGTACATAAGCAACAACCTGATCCTTCCATAAAGATCCTGAGTATTCAACATCTTGGGGCTTAGGACTTTTTCCAAAACCGAGAAGATCCATCGCATGAACTTCATAATTGTTACTCAAAATAGGGATATTGAATCTCCAATGATCCGTAGAGGCCCCGAAACCATGAATTAATAAAATTGCACATTCTTTTGATGTTTGCTCAGGCTTAGCAGAAATAGTATGTATTGGGTAATTTAAAAAATTCCAGTCATAATTTACATCACTATCTATAAGAGCTGATTTTTCCATTTATTAAAAATTCTTTGTTAGCTGATTCTAATAAACTTATTTCCTAAAGAAGACCAACAGGATCAGCTGCAACATCATCTGAAATTTTATTGCCATCATTTGGGGGTTTATCTTTTAGAACAATTCTCAAGAGAACAGGTGCAAGAAATGTTGTTCCAATAACCATTAATAAAATAGCTGCTTCAAGAGAGGGAGTTAACAACTTAGCACTAGTTCCTAGTCCAAGGAAAATTAAACCAACTTCTCCTCTAGGCATCATTCCAAGACCAACAACTAATCTGTTTGTAGGTTTATCACTTGAAAATACCCATCCAGCTGCAATTTTACCAATAATTGCTACAACTAATAAAAATCCTGCAACTACAAGAGCTGACCTACTTGTTGGATCAAGTGGATTTATAACTGATAGATCCATTCCAGCTCCTACTAGTACGAAAAAAATAGTTGCGAATAAGGATACTAAAGGTAAAACCGATTGTTGAATTGCGTGATTATTTTTAGAACTACTAAGAATTAATCCAGCCGCAAAAGCACCTAAAGCTGCTTCTAATCCAATGGCTGTTGCGACAAAACAACACAGAACAAGTATTACAAAAGAAGCAACCACTACTGCGCCAGGTGCCTTTAATCTATCTAATAACCAATCAAAACCTGGAGCTGCTGTTCGACTTAATGCGATAGCAGCAATAACAAATACTACAGCTGCTGCAACTAATTTAACTATAGGAGCAATTTCTAAAGAACCTCCTGCAGCAAGGGCCACTACAACTGCAAGAATAACAATACCCAAAATATCATCTAAAACAGCCGCTCCAATAACAATCTGTCCTTCTCTAGTTTTTAAATATCCCAACTCACCAAAAACACTTGCTGTGATTCCTATACTTGTTGCTGTCATAGATGCTCCTGCAAAAACTGCTGGAATTAGATCTACTTGGAAAATAAACATTAGTCCAAGAGTTCCAAAGGCAAACGGCAAAATTACACCAGCCATGGCAACAGTAAAAGCCTGCGCACCGACAGCTACCAATTCCTCTAACTCACTTTCTAATCCTGTTAAAAATAAAAGAGCATATAACCCTAAAGTTGCTACTGCTTGGAGGGATGGAAAACTTTCGAAATAAACATCAGGTACAGCTTCTGGGGGGATTGACGCTAATGAGCTAATAACATTCACAAGTCCTTCATTTAATTCGGTTCCAGCTGATGGTGGTATCAACAAATGGAATCCTGATGCCCCTATTACAACCCCTGCAAGAAGCTCACCTACTATTGTTGGCAAACTTAGTCTTACTAAGACTTCTGCTAATGCTCTTGCAGCTAAAAATATCAATAGAAATCTTATAACCCCTATCAACGTTTCAGCAACTTCTAAATCATGTGCACTTAATTCAGCAAGTAAGGAATACATTTAAAATTAGAGAAAAAATAAACTACCTAATTGGAAGATAGTTTATGGAGGGCCCACTTTAAGAAATATGTAAGAAAAAAGCAAAAATACTCAACAAGTGTGGATCTGAAGTTACAACAAAGAAATTTTCTTAAAAATGGCTATTGTCTGTTATATGGCCAATCCAATGAATACCAACGAACCCTTCGATCTACGTTTGCCTACCCCGGGCTGTTATCTAGATCCTGAGAAAGCTGGCATGGATTCTGATGCTGTTTTCCAAGGAATGACAGCTCATCTTTTCTATACTCTAGGTAAGTTAGCTACTTCTGCAAGTCCCCACGACTTGTACATGGCTTTAAGTTACGCAGTGAAAGATAGGCTAATGACAAGGTATTTAGCTAGCCAAGAAGTCATAAGAAAAAAACCACAAAAAACAGTTGCTTACCTATCAGCAGAATTTTTGATAGGTCCTCAATTAAGTAATAATCTTCTCAATCTTGGAATAACTCAAGAGGCAGAAGATGCTTTAAAAAGATTTGGTATTGAATCATTGTCAACAATTCTTGAAGTTGAAGAGGAGCCTGGATTAGGTAATGGTGGACTTGGCAGACTTGCAGCATGTTACATGGAATCATTGGCATCTCTCCAAGTTCCAGCGGTTGGTTATGGTATTCGATATGAATTTGGCATATTCAATCAGTTAATAAGGGATGGTTGGCAAGTTGAAGTAACTGATAAATGGTTAAAAGGTGGATGGCCATGGGAACTTCCACAACCGGACGAATCATGTTTCGTAGGTTTTGGAGGTAGAACTGAAAGTTATAGAGATGATAAAGGGAACTACAGATCAAGATGGATTCCTTCAGAACATGCAATTGGAGTACCTCATGATGTTCCAGTTTTAGGATACAGAGTTAATACATGTGACAGATTAAGATTATGGAGAGCTGATGCAACAGAAAGTTTTGACTTTTATGCATTCAATATTGGCGATTACTATGGTGCAGTCGAAGAAAAAGTTGCATCTGAAACTCTTTCAAAAGTTCTATATCCAAATGATGGAACTGATGAAGGTAGAAGATTAAGACTAAAACAACAACACTTTTTTGTAAGTTGTTCTCTTCAGGATATGTTGAGAAGCCTTGAAAAAAGATCAATAGCAATCACAGAATTCCCAAAGCATTGGACAGTTCAATTAAATGATACCCATCCTGCTATTGCAGTTGCAGAATTAATGAGACTTCTTATTGACCAATATCAAATAGGCTGGGATAAAGCTTGGAACATAACAACCTCATCAGTTGCTTATACCAACCACACATTATTACCAGAAGCTTTAGAGAAATGGGATTTAGGTTTATTTAATGATCTTCTTCCTCGTCATCTAGAAATTATTTATGAAATTAATTGGAGATTTCTACAGCAATTAAGACTACGTTATCCTGGTGATGACAAGATTCTTCAAAAACTCTCAATAATTGATGAAGAAGGCTCCAAATCAGTTCGGATGGCTCATTTGGCTACAATTGGAGCACATCATATAAATGGTGTTGCAGCTCTTCACTCAGATCTAATAAAAAGACAACTTTTACCTGAATTCGCCGCTCTATGGCCTGAAAAATTTACAAATGTAACTAATGGTGTTACTCCAAGGAGATGGGTTGCCTTATCTAATCCCTCTCTATCAAACCTTTTAGAAGAGGAGGTTGGTCCAAATTGGATAACAAATATGGAACTTCTTAAGAAGTTAGAAGAAAAAAAGGATGACAACAATTTTTTACAAAAATTTGAGGAAACTAAATTAAATGGCAAAAGAAAATTATCTAGTTTTATCCATTCAAAAACTGGAATACTTGTTGACCCATCAAGTTTATTTGATGTTCAAGTAAAAAGAATTCATCAATATAAAAGGCAACATTTAAATGCCCTACAAATTATTGCTCAATATTTAAGAATCAAAAATGGGACAAACAACTATGAAGTCCCAAGAACAATAATATTTGGAGGTAAAGCTGCACCAGGTTACTTTATGGCAAAGCTGATGATTCGATTCATTAACGGTATTGCTGATGTAGTTAATTCTGATCCAGATATGGATGGTTTGTTAAGAGTTGTTTTTCTTCCAGACTATAACGTTAAACTTGGGGAAATAGTCTATCCTGCAACGGATCTGTCAGAACAAATTTCAACTGCTGGGAAAGAAGCATCTGGGACTGGAAATATGAAGTTTGCCATGAATGGAGCGTTAACGATTGGGACCTTAGATGGAGCTAATGTAGAATTGAGAGATCTTGTGAAAAAAGAGAATTTCTTTCTTTTTGGCAAAACTGAAAGCGAAATTATGGATTTAAAAAATAATAATTACTCTCCCCAAACTTTTATAGATCAAAGTCCAGAGCTTAAAGAGGTTATACGCTTAATTGAAATTGGCCACTTTAGCAATGGGGATAAAGAATTATTTAAACCTTTATTAAATAGCTTGACTGGACATGACCCATTTTTTGTTATGGCTGACTTTGAAGATTACTTAAATAAACAGGATGTGGTCAGTGAATGCTGGAATAATAAAAAATCATGGAATAAAATGGCTTTATTAAACACTGCTAGATCAGGATATTTTTCTTCAGATAGATCTATTAGAGAGTATTGTAAATCTATTTGGAAAGTCTCTCCAATGCCAGTAGAAATTACTTGTGATGTCGAAGAATTAACTAATTAATATTTTTCTTATCTGTTGAATCTGGGGTTTGATGAAATAATCTATTCAAAATTAATCGATCCATATTTAATGGGTCTGGCGCTAATTCATTTGCAATTTCTTTAAATTTTGATTCAATATTATTTGAAATCTTTGTATCAAATATTCTTTCCATTAATGCTTCAATTGAATATAAATAAGCATTAACACATTCAAGTTCATCTAAAACCTCAGTAATTTCTGCATCAGAAATATGTTTTTTTTCTGGACTGATATTTTTATTTGGTTCTCTTTGAGATAATTCTCTCTGCAATTCATTGGTAACCTTTGTACAAAGAGTTCTGAACGATTGAATAGATGCCCAATTCAATTCTTGTTGCTGCTTAAAAGTAGGAAATTCTCTGATGAGACGATCATGCTCCTTATAAAATCTCTGACAATCAGAGCATTGACATGGTTCTTCAGCCAAAAGAAAATATAATGCTTTCTATATCATCTCACTATTTAGGCAAATTTGCAGGGCCATCTAATAATTCGTCATTTTCATCTAGTGAATCTGGACTATCTGGTAAAGGTATCTCAATACTAGTAACCAAATTAATAACATCTCTTAGTCTCATAGAATCAGCAAACCATCCCATTGCTTGCTCGGCATCTCCTCTTTTTTCAGCATCATTTGCTTGATCTTCGTGAGCTTCTGCCAATAAAGCAAGCCAGCATAGGCATCTTGCTTGAACTATTGAAAGATCTAAATCATTAGGTTGGGATTTAGAAATGCGTTCATGCTCTTGTTGGATTAAGAGCTTTAAACGCATATCATGCAACTTAGCCATAAAAGATTTATTACTAACTATACGCTAGCTAGAGAGTAGCAAGTTTGCACACATACTACATATAGTTTTTTATTTTTACGGGACTGGCGGGAGTCGAACCCACGACCTACGGTTTAGGAAACCGTTGCTCTATCCTGCTGAGCTACAGCCCCAATAGATGATTTTTGGAGTATTAAGCATTATGCTAAATGAAAGCAGGAGAGGCAATCGCAAGAAAGTTTTATTTTGGAAACAAAATAAAACTTTCTTGAGGAAAGTCCGGGCTCCCACATGGTCAGGCTTGCTGGGTAATTCCCAGTGCGGGTAACCGTGAGGATAGTGCCACAGAAACATACCGCCTAATACTTTATGTATGGCAAGGGTGCAAGGGTGTGGTAAGAGCGCACCAGCAACATTGAGAAGTGTTGGCTAGGTAAACCCCGGCTGGGAGCAAGGCTTAGTAGATTTATGACCATTACAAAATCTACTTTTAAGCGCCGCTTGAGACTGTGAAGTAATTCCAGCCCTAGATAGATGATTGCCCATCTTATTTAAGATGAACAGAACCCGGCTTATGTCCTGCTTTCCAATTTTTGTGATTATTTAAATCAGATGAAATATATAATAAATGCAAAGAGAATTAACCAAATAACTACTTTTTTAAAGTCTCTTAATATTAAATCAAAAAGATTTTCTGAAATAATTAGTACACAAAATATTTCAGTTATTCAAGATTTTAATCAAGCATTTATCCATTCCTCAAAGGACAAAATAATAAATTACGAAAAACTAGAATTTTTTGGAGATGCAGTACTAAGATTAGCGGCTTCTAATTTTATTGAAAAAAAATATCCTCAAATGAGTGTAGGAGAAAGATCAGAGCTAAGAGCACAAATTGTAAGTGATGAATGGTTAACTAAATTGGGGGGTAAAATAAATATAGAGAAATTAATAATTAAAGGACCTAAAGCCCTTGGTGATGAAAATTCAAAGAATACTATTATTGGTGAAGCTACAGAAGCTCTAATCGGTGCAGTTTACAAGTGCTTTAATTCTATTCAAGAAGTAAATATTTGGTTAGATGATATTTGGGAGGAAGATTCAAAAATATTTTTAAAAGCTCCATATAAATTCAAATCTAAAACAGTATTGCAAGAATGGTGTCAAAGTAAAGGTTTTGATTTGCCAGTTTATAAAATAATCGAAGTCTCCAAGAAAAATGGGGACCCTAAAAGATTTTCTTGCGATATATTTATTGCAGGATTAAAAGAATCCTCTGCATCCGGCAAATCACATAAAGAAGCAGAAACAAATGCAGCTAGAGTTTTGATTGAAAAATTTATAGCTGTTGGTAAAATCTAATTTTTATACTATTTCTAAATTCGTTAGCTGAAAAGTTATGAGTTTATCCCAATTACCCCCTTCAAAAAGAACTGCAGCTCTTTTTTTTGTAACTCTCTGTACAAATCCTTTATATCCCCTGTATATAGAGTTATTGTCTTTTACAACAACAAAAGAGCCAGGGAGTATAGGTTTAGTAGATAATTCCATAAAACACTTTTTCTAATACAATATATGATAAATAAAAATGAATGGTTGATTGTTGGGTTGATAACATCATGTCATGGAATTAATGGACAGGTAAAAGTTAAATCTCTAAGTGATTTTGAAGAAAGATTTTCAAAACCGGGTATTAGATGGTTACAAAAAGAAAATGAAAACCCTTCAAAAATAGAACTTTCCTCTGGTTTCAAACAGCCAGGGAAAGAGACATTTATTATCAAGCTCCAAGGAATAAATACCAGAAATGACGCTGAGAAACTTAAAAAATATAAAATTCTTGTAAAAACTAATAAACTCCCTAAATTAAAAAAAGAAGAATTCCACTTGATGGAACTTATCAATTTGCAAGTTAAGATTTCAGACAAGCATGAATTAAAAATAATTGGGAAAGTTATTGATTTAGAAAATGAAAAAAACAATTTACTTGTTATTAAATTATTTAAAAATCATAAAAAAGTGCTTGTACCATTTGTTAAAGAAATAGTGCCATCAGTAGATATAAAAAATAATTTTCTTATAATCAAACCTCCAAAGGGACTTTTGGAACTATAAATTAAAAAAATAAGAATTTACAAGAGATATATTATTCTACAGTTACACTTTTTGCTAAATTTCTTGGCTGATCGACGTCAAGACCTCTATGAGCCGCAATATGATAACTCAATAATTGCAAAGGTACTATGTTGAGTAAAGGTGAAATCCATTCATTGGAAGATGGAATTTTCATTAAATAATCAAATATCTCAGTTCCATTACACTCGGGAGCAATCCCAATCAAATATGAATCTCTAGCTTTTGCTTCTTGAGCATTACTAATAACTTTATCAAAAACTTCACCAGGAGAGGCAATTGAAATTACAGGAACTTTTTTATCTAACAACGCTATTGGACCATGTTTCATTTCACCAGCAGGGTATCCAGCAGCATGTATATAACTAATTTCTTTTAGTTTTAATGCTCCTTCAAGAGCAATAGGATAATTTATACCTCTTCCTAAAAAAATAACATCTTTAATATTAAAAAAGTCATGTGCTAGCTTTTCTGAAGATTTATTATGTTTCTCTAAGAGTTCTTCTATTAATAAAGGCAGTTCTATCAATTCTGTAATTAACTTATTTATTTCTTCTTGATTTTGACTACCTCTATCTTGCGCAAATTTTATAGCTAATCCGTAGAAAGAAAGTAATTGTGCAAAAAAAGTTTTTGTTGCTGCAACCCCTACTTCTATTCCTGCACAGATATCAATTATATTTGTAACCTGCCTTCCTATCGAGCTCTCTTTTCTGTTTGTTATTGCTATTAAATTAGGTTTAAATTTTTTATCTTCAATTGAAGAACGTCTTTTAATTTCCATATCAATAGCTGCAATAGTATCAGCAGTTTCTCCAGATTGAGTAACTCCAATAGTTAATGTATTTGGAAGAAGTGGAGGTGGTGAATATCGAAATTCGCTTGCATAAAAAACATTTGTAGGAATTCCTGAAAATTGTTCTAATAAAAAGCTACCCACCATTGCAGCATGTTTACTTGTACCACAAGCGATAATTTCAATTCTCTCAATTGATTCAAAAAACTTTGTATCAAAGGGATAGTTTATTTGATAGTGACCATTTTTTAAGTTTTTTATTAAATAATTTTCCAACCAGTTTTTTGCTGTCCCGGGCTGATCATATATCTCTTTTAACATATAGTGTTTGAAATTCATTTTATCCATTATTTGCTCTGATTCTTTTAAAGAAACTGGATTTCGATATTGTCTCTCGTTATTTGAGTCATATATTTCTATTCCAAGAGGAGTTAATAAAGCTATTTCCTCATCCTCCATGGGAAGAATAATATTTGTAAAGTTTGCGATAGCTGGAGTATCACTTGCACAAATAAATTCTCCTTCACCCAAACCAATAATCAAGGGAGCTTGCTTTCTTGCAACTACCAAAGAGGTGGGAGCACCAGACCATAAAACTGCTAACGCATATGATCCTTCTAGATCAGATATTACGTTCCTAACAGCTACTAATAATTTTGAACCATTATTCTCAAGATGGAGTTTACTTAATATATTTAATTCTCTTGCGATTAGATGAGGAATTACCTCAGTATCAGTATCAGAATTAAAAAAGATACCCTCCTTCTCTAATTTTTTTTTTAAATCTTGAAAATTTTCAATAATGCCATTTTGCACAACAGCTATATTTCCTGAACTATCTGAATGAGGATGAGCATTTTTAATTTCTGGTTTACCATGAGTTGCCCAACGAGTATGACCTATTCCTACAGTTCCAGGAATATTCTTACCATTAATCTCACTAATTAAATTTTTAAGTTTACCTTTTGCTTTATTACATATTATGGAATTTGTTTCTGAATTTATTATCGCAATACCAGCGGAATCATAACCTCTATATTCAAGTTTTTCTAAACCATTTAGTAATAATGGCAAAGCTTTTTTATAACCAGTTACAGCAACTATTCCACACATACGAAAGTTTTTTTCAATTATATTGAAAAAAATTAAGTATTTATTAAAACATGGACTCTCTTAAAACTGCACTATAAAGTTAATATGCTAAGCCCATACTCCTAGAGGTTTCATCTCCTAAATAAACACGAATACTTAAAAAATCTGTTGGGCATGCTGTTTCGCATCTTTTACAACCTACACAATCTTCAGTTCTTGGAGAAGAGGCTATTTGACCAGCTTTACAGCCGTCCCAAGGAACCATCTCTAAAACGTCAAGTGGGCAAGCCCTTACACATTGGGTGCATCCAATGCAAGTGTCATAAATTTTAACTGCGTGTGACATGTAAAAATTGTCTTTTGAACCTCGTTATATAATACTATTGTCTTACAAAGAAATTAAAAAAATTAAGATATGCTTCACTCTTGTTAACTCTAGGGCATAAAATCATATAGATAATTAGTATTTCTCATAAACTATGTCACAAGAAATCCTCGAAAAAGTCTGTTCTATTGTTTCAGAACAATTAAGTGTTGAAGCAGGAGAGGTAAAATCAGATTCAAATTTCCAAAATGATTTAGGTGCAGATTCTCTAGATACTGTTGAACTCGTAATGGCTTTGGAAGAAGCATTTGATATTGAAATTCCTGACGAAGCGGCTGAAGGAATAGCAACTGTTGGCGATGCAGTAAAATTCATCGAAGAAAAAAAAGGTTAATCAAATAATGCCAAATCTCCATCGAGTAGTTATTACCGGTATCGGAGCAGTAACTCCAATTGGTAATAACATTGATGAATATTTAGTCGGTCTTCAAACAGGTACTAATGGGGTCTCAGATATTACTCTGTTTAATCCTGAACAACATCCCTGCAAATTTGCTGCAGAAGTAAAAAATCTTCAATCTGAAAATTTTATTGAAGCTAAAGAATCCAAAAGATGGGATCGTTTTTCCCAGTTTGGAGTTATTGCTGCAAAGCAAGCTTTTAATGATTCTGGACTTGAAATTACTGAAGCTAATGCATCAAGAATTGGAGTGATCATTGGTTCTGGTGTTGGAGGCTTACTAACTATGGAAAGTCAAGCTCAAATATTGAGTCATAAAGGGCCTAAAAGAGTGAGTCCATTTACAGTCCCAATGATGATTCCAAACATGGCCACTGGACTAGCTGCAATCGCTTTGGGTGCAAAAGGACCAAGTTCCTCAGTTTCGACTGCTTGCGCTGCTGGTTCAAATGCAATTGGTGATTCCTTTAGGTTACTTCAACTGGGAAAAGCAGATGCAATGATCTGTGGAGGAGCAGAAGCAAGTATTACGCCTCTCGGTGTAGCTGGTTTTGCCAGTGCCAAAGCTCTTTCTTCCAGAAATGAAAGCCCTCAAACTGCTAGCAGACCTTTTGATGCGGAAAGAGACGGATTTGTTATTGGAGAGGGATCTGGAATTCTTGTTTTAGAAACTTTAGAAAATGCGCAAAAAAGGAATGCGAGCATTTATGCAGAAATAATTGGATATGGAACAACATGTGATGCTCATCATATTACTGCTCCATCTCCAGGAGGAATTGGAGGCGCCGAAGCAATCAAATTAGCAATTGAAGACGCTTGCCTTAACCTCGAAAAAATTGATTATATAAATGCTCATGGAACAAGTACTTCAGCTAATGATAAAAATGAAACTTCTGCAATTAAATCTATTTTTAGAGACAGATCTTACCTCATTCCTGTAAGCTCTACTAAGTCGATGACTGGTCATCTCCTAGGAGGCTCAGGAGGTATAGAAGCTGTAGCTTGTATACTTTCTTTGACACATAATTTTATCCCTCCTACAATTAACTACGTCAATCCAGATCCTGACTGTGATCTTGATTATGTACCAAATAACGCAAGAGAAGCTCAAGTAGGAGTTGCTCTTTCTAATTCTTTCGGCTTTGGTGGTCACAATGTTTGCCTTGCTTTCAGCAAAATGAATTGAAGACAACCAATTCTTTATTTCCAACTTAACTTTTTTTAAAACAATGGTCGCTGCATCTGTTTCATTAGAATCACTTTGTGTAAATAGTATAAGAATGCTTGCTGTAGATGCAGTAAATAAATCTAATAGTGGACATCCTGGTTTGCCAATGGGATGTGCTCCTATGGGTTATGCATTATGGCAAAACATACTTAATCACAATCCGAATAACCCAAAATGGTTCAATAGAGACCGCTTTGTATTATCCGCTGGTCATGGCTGTATGCTGTTATATTCCTTGCTTCATTTAACAGGATATAAATCAGTTTCCATAGAAGATATTAAAGAATTTAGGCAATGGGGATCAAAAACGCCTGGACATCCAGAAACATTCGAGACTGAAGGTGTTGAAGTTACAGCTGGACCTCTTGGCGCCGGAATCTCAAATGCAGTTGGTTTAGCAATAGCTGAAACTCACTTGGCAGCTAAATTCAACAAACCTGATTGTAATATTGTTGATCACTATACTTACGTGATAATGGGTGACGGTTGTAATCAAGAAGGTATCGCATCAGAGGCTTGCTCATTAGCTGGTCATCTTAAGCTTGGAAAATTAATTGCACTCTATGACGATAATCAAATTACAATTGATGGTCGAACCGATGTTTCTTTCACTGAAGATGTCTTAAAAAGATACGAAGCTTATGGATGGCATGTACAACATGTTGAAGATGGTAACCATGATGTTAAAGGAATCACTGAAGCTATCGAAAAAGCAAAATTAATTACAGACAAGCCATCAATCATAAAAATTTCTACAACCATAGGTTATGGTTCGCCTAATAAATCAGATACTGCTGGAATTCATGGAGCAGCTGTTGGAGAAGAAGAAG
>CACGIB010000003.1 GCA_902573045.1 uncultured Prochlorococcus sp. | reverse complement strand
CAAAAAAACTTTGGGAGGATAATTATGAGATTGCTTTACTAAGTTTAAATACAAAATTTGTTCAAGGTTTAAAGAAGGGAAGTCTTCCTAAAAATATATTTCAAGAATATTTAGCTCAAGATTATTTCTTTTTAGAGACTTTTGCTAAAGCATATGGTCTTGCAGTTTCTAAATCAAAAGATAAGTACTCAATAAGGAAGTTAAGCGAACTTTTAATGGGAGTTTCAGAGGAGTTAATACTTCATGAAACTTACGCAAAAGAATGGGATATTGATTTGTCTAACAACTATATAAAAAAAACTACTAAAAATTATACAGATTTCCTTCAAGATACTTCCAAAAGACTTAGCTCTGTTGAAATAATGTTTGCCATGACTCCATGTATGCGACTTTATTCTTGGATAGGAAAAAGTTTGTATAAAGAGGATTTTGACATTAAATATAAAGAATGGATAATTACTTATTCTGATGAGAGCTTTGAAAAGCTAGCAGATTCACTTGAAAATCTTATTGAGACTAATAAAGAAACATATGATATTAATCATGCCAAATATTTATACAGGAGAGCTATGGAATTGGAGTTAGATTTTTTTAATGCATATTCAGATTTCTGATTTAAATTAAAATTTATTTATAGTACTTTCAAAAACGAGTTAATAAATTATGTATTCTAAAATTGCACTTTCAATAGGCGGTAGTGACTCCGGGGGTGGAGCAGGCATACAGGCTGACTTGAAAACTTTCATGGCCCTTAAAGTACATGGATGTTCTGTTATTACATGTATTACCGCACAAAATAGTATAGAGGTTACATGCGTTCAACCAGTAGAGAAGAATACTTTATTGAATCAGTTAGATACTTTATTTGCTGATTTTGATATTGATGCCTTAAAAACTGGAATGTTATTAAATGAAAGGATAATTAAAGATACTGCTTCAAAATTAAATACATACAAAATAACAAAAATTATTGACCCAGTAATGGTTACAAGAACTGGTTCTAAATTACTGGAAGATTCTGCTATTAATGCTTATAAAAAACTCTTATTACCAATTGCTGATTTGGTAACTCCAAATATTTATGAAGCAGATCTTCTTTCTGGTTTAGAAATAAGGAGTAAAGAAGATATCGAAAATTCAGCAAGAAAAATTATTGGTCTTGGAGCTAAAGCGGTACTTATAAAAGGTGGCGGTTTAAAAGATATGAAAGGAAAGGATTTTTTTCTTGACTTAAATGGTAGAAAAGAGTGGCTATTTAATAATTTTATAAATACAAAAAATACCCACGGTAGCGGCTGTACTTTGAGTGCTGCTATTTGTGGTTACAAGGCTTTAGGTTTTGATCTACTTGATTCCATACAAAAAGCGAAATTATTTGTTGAGAAATCTTTATACAATTCTTATAAAATAGGATCTGGCCCTGGTCCCTTAGGCCATCATTAATTATTTATAGAAGTGGAGTTAGAACCACCATTTTCTGTAGGGCTTTTTTAAAAATAAGATTTCTTCAGTCTCCCATCCTCCCTCCAACCACTCAAGATGCTCAAGTAATAAAGACTCACTTTCCCTTTTGCTTAATTGCCCAATTCTATTAGCAATACCATCGAACCTTACTTTCATCAATTCCTCAATCTTGATGTTATTCATAGGTTTAATAATAAATTTTTTCTACTCTTACTTGTATACATTTTCTTGTCAACGATTTAATTTTATTTGTTTACTAGCAGTTCTTAAATATGTATTAAATACAACTTTTTAAAATAGATAGTAATTAAGACTTATTCACATAGATTTAATTAAAGACTAATTTATATAAAAATACTTTAACTATGAATAAAGAAGAAACAGCAAAGCAAAAAACTATTTTAAATGTAGGCTATTGTGAAACGACCTCTGAATGGCTCAATAGAATCATTACTGAACTGGCAGATGAAAATAAAAATTTTGTAGATTTGTCAGTTATTTGTGCTTAATTTTTTTAGAAAATATAGTTTATTTTGATTTATTTTCAGTTAACTTTTAAGTATAAGAGAAATCTAAAAGATATTTTTGTGATGTGAATCCTGATAAAAAAAACATAGAAATAATAAAACAATTCAATTTATCTCCTCATCCTGAAGGTGGATGGTTTAGAGAGATAGTAAGGAGTGAGAATTCTCTAATAAGGGAAGATGGCCAAAGTAGAAACTTTATTACGGGAATTTATTATCTTTTGGAAAGAGATGCAAAAAGTGCTTGGCACAGAGTAAAAAATGCTGATGAAATTTGGATTTATCTAAGGGGCCATCCTCTGAATTTATGGTGCCTAGATGATGATAATAAGTTAATAAGAAATTTAATTTTAGATTCCAATAATCCAGTAGAAATGATTCCATCTGGATATTGGCAAGCTGCAAAAAGTACAGGCGAATTTACTTTAGTGAGTTGTTGTGTTGGTCCGGGCTTTGATTTTAAGGATTTTGAATTACTCAGAAATACAAATCATACTTCTAGATTGGATAAAGCAATTAATGATCTTATTTGAGACATTTTTTTGTTTATATTTTTGAAATTATCCTTTAGATTTATAAAGCTACTTAATCAATCTATATTTAATGAATCAAAATTCTGTCAAAACAATTGGTATGCATGATGAACCAAGAAAAGATTCATACTTATTATATGTAAATCAGGCTGATGGATTAAAAGGCATCCTTAATAGGGATTTTGATAAATGGTCGAATTTTGATAGTTGGGAAAGTATTTCAGTTCAGCAATGGATTTTTTCTAGAGCTTTGGAGGTTTTCAGAGGTAAGAAAATTGATATTAAATGCGACTGTTGTGAGCATAATGATTTAATCCCAAATGATTTTGAGAGTATTAAAAAAGAAAAATGTTTTGGTAAAAAAAGTGCTTACATGATTGAAAAAGTTGTAGATGAAATTGTATTAGCTAAGGCAAGAAGAGAAAGTGATGGAACATATTCTGCGTAAGATTCATAAATATTTATGGAGTGAAAAATCTTTTACTTACCAGTGAAAATTATCAGAAGAACCAATCGTTAAATTTCTAGTGGACATCTTATGGAACTTAAAGTGTACCGAATCACTGAACTCCTTTTCATCTGAGTAATTCACAAGATCCACTGGGTCGATGTTTTCATCGAACCATTCATCATATTCAATATGGTTTGGTTCAGCAAAGTAACTCATATCCAATTAATAGCTTTCAAAAAACATATAAACGGTACATGTGATACCAAATTAACATTCTTAATTTTTAGATAATCCATATTTTTAACTTGTTCATAAAGATTAGTTGCTAAAAAGATAGGAGAAATATCTATAAATTAATGTCTCTAGATACAACCATGGTTTCTATCCATCCCCACTTCACAATCAAGGAGGGGAAGACGGACCAGTGCATAGCTCTTTTAGAAGAAATTTTGGTACTGACAAAAGCTAATGAACCTGACTGCCTTTTTTTTAATATCACTACATGCGGCTCAGATAAGGCTTATGTAAGAGAGGCATATAAAGATGGTGCCGCCGCTTTATTTCATCTCAAAAATATGGGACATATGATTCCCAAGCTTTTTGAAGTGTCAGATATTACTGTGCAGGTCCAAGGCCCTGCCAAGGAGATTGAACCCTTGAAGGAAATACTGCCAGACGCTGATTTCTATGAAGCAATATCTGGATTCTGATTTAGATTGTATATATTGACAGTCGATCGCTAGGGGCTTTTAGCCCCCTTTTTTATTTAGGAATTCAAAATAAATTCATCTTCCCTTTACTTATATCAAGTAACTTTATTATTAGCTCAAATATTATTTTTATGGCATCAACTTTTTATATCGTTCATCATGAATTTAAGGCAGGAAAAGCTGAAAAATGGTGGGAAACAGCTTATGCGGCAATGTCACCTGGTGGTGGATGGGATGATGCGGTAGCAGCTAATAAAGAAAAAGGATTTTTTAACCATTCTGCAAATGCCGTAACTAAAACTGGTCCTGTATATTGTTTTTGGGAAGTAAAGGAGGGTATTTCAGCTGAGGAGTTTCAGGAGTTTATAGACGGCCCCTCTGGTCCAGGTTTCGGACAAGATGCTCTGATGAATATCTGTAAACCAATTGACACATCATTAATGAATGGACAAGCACCTTATCCACCAGTTTTTTCTTGATTATTGACAGTCTATCTAGAATAGGGAGCAACTATCTCCTTTTTATTATGTCTCTTGAAACTACCGTTTTCACATTCAAAATTAGCGTTCCTTTTGAAGAATGGGCTGCGGTTTATGACAGCGAAGAAAATATAAAAATGAATAAAGAGCGCGGAATTATTTGCTTATACAAAGGTGTAAAGAAAGATGATCCAACAAGTGTAATTCTTATTGAGCAGGGTGAAGAAGGTAAATCAATAGCTATGTTTGAAGATCCAGCAGTGAAACCACTAATTGAGAGTGCAGGTCATATTTACGATTCAACGGTTATATCCAGTTATTTTTAAGTGAAAAGCTTAATTCTTCCTGCAATATTATTATTATTTCCTTTTTCTGCTCAAGCTGGTTTTCCAGAGGGTGAGAATGGATATGATCTAAAAAAAATTGAAGAATCTTTTAGATTACCTTGTGATGAAATTGGAAATGATGATTGTATTGCAAGAGCATTAGGAGTTGGTGCCTGTACCTGGATATTTGGAATAAACAAAGATAAAGAACCTGCGGAAGCTTTAAAAATTTCAGATACTGTTTTAATTGCTCTTTTGAAAGGAAATAATCTTGATTTAAAATTTATGCTTGAAAAAGATGGATTAATTAAAACGAATATAAAAAAAGAAGCTACTTATAGAATTAATTTCTGCAGAGAGGAAACAAAAAAAGCTATTCCAAAGTTAATTAAGAAATTACCAGAGGGTGTTGTATTAGATGAAGAGAGAGTAGAAAATTTAACCAGAGTTTTTCCTCTGCAATATTTAAGTATGTTTGAGCAATTTAGCAAATAAAAGCAATGAAACGTTTTTTATTGACTCCTATATTCAAACGTTTTAAAAAAAAGTGCTTTTTCTCATCACTTAATCAGAATACTTGTCCTGTTTATGATGCTGAAGAAATAAAAAAACAAGAACAACAAGAAGCTATTAGAAAGTTATACCCATAAAAAAAAGGGCGATAACTTCGCCCCAGTGTAAAAGCAGGATAATCCCCATCACCCGGCCTTTTTAAAATCCTAGCACTACATATAGTGTTTGTAAGTAATTAAAATTTACTATTGGTGGAGTTGTTAGTTTCTAATTAATTTGTCATGATGGAAATCCCCATCACTCAGGCTCGCAAGAGTCTTTTTTTTATGTCTATTTTTGGATCAGACACTCCATTTATGCTTCTTGCAAAACTTAAAGTTAAGGAAGATAAGGTTGCAGAATACTTAGAAATTGCAGATAAGACAGATAAAGCTGTTGAAGCTGACGAACCAGGAATGCTCCATCATACTTTTGATCAAGATCCTGATGATCCTCTTCGTTTCGTATGGTCAGAAGTTTATAAAAATGATGATGCTTTACTAGCTCATTTAGCTAATCCAGCATTAGGTGTTTATCTTGAGGCACATGCTGAACTGGGAACTGATCTTTCGGTTGAATTTTACGGAACTGTGGGAGATAAAGTTATTGAAGCCATGAACGGAACAGGAGTTCCATATAAGATCTTTAAAACAAAATTTGGTTATAGCAGAGTTTAAGGAAAAGGGTATTAACTAACTAGTTCGACTAAATTATTAATAAGAATCTGAGTGCTAGAGGCAACCACAGACATAAAAGAAGCAATAGTAAAAGGGTAATAGCATGGATATTTGGAATGTATTTCTCTTTTAAAATTTGTGTCTTCATAATCTATCTAGCCTTCTTAAGTTTGATTTCTCTTCTGATAAGCAGAGCTATAACTACAACACACATGTTCATTAGAAATACGTCTAATGGCATTTGATAAAAAAAGTCTCTACTCAATTAATAGCAAGATTTTTGATCTACGAATCAAGAAATGATTACTAATATTTATTGGCTTAATAAAACGAATTTAAAAATTAAATTTATGCTTAAATATCTCAGAACTTTTAACTATTAAATGGCTTATTCAGAAACAAGAATAGTAATAGGTGGTCTAGCCCATGTACCTATTCTTATTTTTATGGCCAATTTTATAAAAGGTAAGTTTAGAATTAAAACTGAAGAGACAAAAGATACTTTAGTTATAGAAGAGCCTGTTAAAATTATTGACCAAAAAAATACCGTAATTAAAGAAGGAAAAGCAGAAACTTTAAAGGAACTATCAAATAAGCTGGATAATATTGAAATGAAGGCTGATGAAGTTTATGAAAAGGTAAAGATGAAAAAAAAGGATAAGAAGAAGAAAAAAAAGAATAACTAAATTGAGATCCTATCAAGCTTCAATATATCTTGAGCTTGGATTGTATCTCTCTTATCTTCATCTTCGGGATCTTTATAAGATTCAATTTCAGCTTGAATTTTTCTCTTGTAAACTCCTTTGATATAGTCAATTTCTCTACTCTCTTTATTCAAGATTGAGAATGGTGATCTTTTTAAGTTCATAACTTTCTCCTAGTAAATAAGTTTTGATCAACTCCAGTGCTTATCAGATTCAACAAAACTATCCAATGTTTGCTGATTCCTGATTTCTTCCTCAAGAAGTTCTTCTTCTGATCTTTCTTCAATCACAGATTGATGATCTTCTTTTATAGTGGATTTAGTAGACATTTGCTCATGACGACTACAACCATGTTCTAACTAGTCAGGCAAGCTATCCGACTAATAAATATGTACGGTTTGAGGAACTCCCTTATACGGATAAAGGATCAACAATTGAATTTGAATATTGTTAAAATCTTGTGAGATTTCTATTAGTTTTTTTTCCTTTAAAAATCATCAGTAAAGGTAGACCAATAAGCATCAGACTCCCATCAATTAATAAAAAAGTATTTAAATTCATTTACCTATTTCTTCAGGGTTATCCCAGTTAAGAGGTATCCCTTTTTTAAAAGGTTCTTTTTTCATATCATCCATCTCTTTTCTGATTTTGTTATAAAAAGCTAACTCTTCTGGATCATCAGAACCGAGACCATAATTCATGGTCGCTGCAAGATAAATTCTGTGCATCCGGTATGACGATAGTGGCATTACTGAAGAAAAGCTTTTTAGAAATTTAAGATTTTTTGAATAAGTTCTGTATTACATAAATATCTTTTGCCTTTGGATATTTTTGCTGAAAAACTTTGATGGCATGATCTGGAGAGATCGCCAAAAGATTAACCTTTATTCTGTATTTATCATCTACCAAACCTGATATGAGGAAGTTCTTCATTTAAAAATTCTTTTAAAAATTTTATCTTTCCGAACCATTTTACCCATCCACCTGATCTACATTTTCTATTTGTTCTGCTTTTTTAAAATGATTCCAAATCATATTTCTAAAAATATTTTTTTCTACCAGTACTTCCTATTGTGTAGCGACCACCCCTTGGCCCTGTATAAACAGTGCCAGAACCTCCAGGACTATAAGGACGCACATATTTATAACCGCTATATGACCTAGAAGGATTACTGCTGCTGTATCTCCAACTATTTGTATAGTTTGTGGCCATTCCTGCAGCAATATTAGCTGCACGTTTATTTCTTGTGAAATACCAGACTAATCCCCCAGCGATAAGAGCTGTTCCTCCAATTATTAAGACCCACTCACCTTTGGAAACTTTTTTGCTTCTTTCAATAAAACTTGCTTTATTATTCTCATATTTATTTGGATCTGCTAAATAGTCGATAATTAATAAACTTTCCTTTTTATTAAAAGAGTAACTGTAATTAAATTTAAGTTTATAGATTGCCTCCCTTACATCTTCTTTACTTTTACCAGCTAATGCTGCGATCTCTTCATGTGAAAAAGAATCATCATCTATAAAATATTCTACTTTTGCAGATTTTCTTAACTGAATAGCTTCATTTGTTTTTTGATTGTTTTCAGTATCTTTTTCTACTTTATTTTTATTAACTGGAACTTTTTTTTCAGAGAGGGAATCAATTATTTTAAAAATATCTTTTTTACTGTAAAGACTATCAATTTTTAGATTTAGTTTTGGTATTACTTCTACTAAAGATTTTATGTCAACATCAGCTATGTAGGAAATTTCCTGGATTGTAAAAAATTCATCATGTGTCTCTAAGCCAAAAGTGTTTTTGTCTAATTGCGTTAAATCAAATGTATCAGGAATATTTTTTTTATTTTTGTTTTCCATGATTTTTAAATAATTGTCGAGTCTTCCTCGTTACATATATCTTTAGTTCCCTTTTTCTTTAGTGATTCCAAAACCTCCAGATTTATAAATATAGTTGTGCAAAAAAAAATCTCCTTTATTAAAAGGAGATGCTTTGTTTGTCGGGGAATGGATCGTCACAATCAGACGCCTTGTCTTCCTCTTTTGAGTATTTTATAACTTTCAACTTAAGAAAGTTTCAGGCTCCCCGACAAAGTTTTAATTAATTTTTATCTTTTTACAATTATCTCATCATAAATTTGATTTGTGATGAGAAGATGTCTTTCAACCATCCTTGTTAATTTAACCAATGTCTTTCCACTTATTGATTCATGTTCAAGAATTACATGATTATATTTAATAGCTAGGCATATTTCTCCATCTTCTGTATTTGAAACATAAGCTTTAAGCATAATCATTTTCTTATTAATTTCTTTTGCAAAACGATTAGCATCTTCTTCGGTAAAATCTTTACTAAAGTAAACCCAGTTTTGATACTGGAGGATATTATGCTCGCTATATGCAATTAAAAGCATATTCCTTTCGCCATTTATTGCGCAGAATTCAGTATCTTTTACGGTTTCTGCTTCAATGTATGCATTATTAAAGATGCTTGTTAGGTTTGAACCAGATAATTGATGAAGTTTAAAATCCATTTTTTTTAATGATTGTGGGGTCGTTCCCCGTTACATATTCTTTTAGTTCTGATTAAAAAAATTGATTCCATTTTTTATTTTTTTATTTTTTATCTGATCTTCAATTTCAAATAAAAAAACAAAGAGAAAGGAATCCAAAAATATGGATTCCTCTATTAATTTTTAAGGTGTTAAACTAATTTGTATTTTTTCAGTAGTTTTGTGTTGATAAAAGACTATTTATGCTCTCTTTAACATTTTCAGCATTACTGCATTCATTGGCTTTTTTATTTGCACTCTTATATCCAAGATCAGAAGCCTTTATCCAGTCCTCGCAAGCCTGATTATAATTTCCTGCGAGATTGTTATAGAATGCTCTGCCAAAGAATGCAAATCCATCATCAGAATTAATTTCAATGGCTTTTGTAAAATCATTTATTGCCCCATTATTATCTCCTATCTGACCTTTTGAATATGCTCTTCCTGAAAATGAATAATCATCTTCCGGATCAATTTTTATTGCTTTTGAATAATCTGATATAGCTGCATAAAAATCCCCCGCTCTTTCTTTTACATATCCCCTAGCACTGTATGCATATGCATCTTCTGGATTAATGTCAATGGCAGAAGTTAAATCTTTAATCGCTCCTTTATGGTCACCAATGTCAGATTTTGCATAGCCTCTATTAATGAAGGCTTTCTGATGCTGATCATCAATTTCAATCGCTTTGTTGAAATCAGATATGGCACCGTAGTAATCTTTTAATTTGTCTTTAGATAACCCACGATTATAAAAAGCCGAAGCTTTTTCAGAATCTATTTGAATGGCTCTTGTATAGTCCTGAATCGCACCCTCATGATCATTCAGATAGCTTTTTGAAAGAGCTCTTTGAAAAAGTGCATAATAATCATTTGGATTATTTAAAAGAATTTTTGAATAATCAGTTATGGCTCCTCTATAGTCTTTTGAGGAATATTTCTTATCTCCACTTTCCATAAGAGATTCATTATGGTTTTTGTGGCTGATATTTTTAGCAATAACAGTTTCAGCATTTTTGATAAAAGTTTGATTCTGTTGAGCAAATAAATTACCTACTGGAATTAAAGATAAACTTGCAGCGATAATAAGCAGTTGTTTTTTCATGATTTTGTATGCTTTATTTGAATCGTTTTCTTTTAGTTCTCTTTTGTGGTCTTTGATTCCAAATTAAAATTTATTCACATTTTATTTCCTCAATAATTTCCTTTCTGGCTTTATCTATTACTTTAGAATCTGGTGCCTTATCTGATAAAAGTATAGAAAGAGAGGTATTCCTATTATTCTCTAAATTTTTATCTATAAACTTAATCCAGGATCTTTTTGATTTGCCTAGTTTATTTTCTATATCACTAGTTTTTAAGAAGGTTTTTTTATCATCTATTTTTAGATTTATGATTATATTAGATCCCATTCCAGATCCTGATGGCCTCATTGATATCTGATAATTATTATCTTTATTAATTTCTTTAATAGGCCAATTTATTGGTCCTTCAATTTTATTTTTTGATGATGCTGTCTTACTCCAAACAACATTTCTATTTTCAGAAATTTTGATTTCATTAAGAGGTTTCAATGGATAAATTACTGGTTTATCAATATTTATTAATGATTCAAGTTGATCATTTGCATTTGTTTTGGCAAGAGGAGTAAGAAGGCATACTTTATTTTTTTGGCTTGTAAAGCTTCTAGTAAATGAAGTGACTTCATAAGATACAGGGGACAATGTTGCTATGCCTCCAATCAACTTTGGCCTAAATATTTGAGGACCAAATAATGCAACTACCACAGCACCAGTAATAACGGAACTGGAAACTTTTAATCTGTTTTTGATTTCATTTAAATTAATTAAAGGTGATTCTTTTTCTATAAAAGTTCGCTCAATGGAATCAGAACTTAAAAGTCTCACAAATCTAAATAGCCTATCAATGCCACCTTTGAAATCATCTTTTAAAAGAGTTATTTCATTATTATTTATTTTTTTGTTCTTTATTAATTTCATAAATTCGTCACTCTTTAAAACTCCCTTAAAATGAACGATATTTAATTCCTCTTCAACTTGTACTGCTAAAAACAATTGTGGACCTTTTTTCTCAATTCTTGAGTTTTTCAATGGAATAGATATTTCCTCGGAAATCATTCCTGTTGATACGATCTGTATATCAAATTTATTAAGAATAATCGATCGTTCTGGATTATTTAAATCTAATGCTGGTCCCAGAGGTAAATCTAATTTTTTTTCTTTAAGAACTTTTTGTAAACCTTTTATGATTAACTCTCTATTAGAAAGTTTTAATTCTTGATCTAAATATATTGAGTCCTCGGGGATTGGAAGCGCCTGTGGAATATTATTCATATTTGATTGATTCATTTATTTATTTCCTCCTTAATGATTTTCCTGAGAATAGATCCCTCTTCTTGTAGTTCCGGATTTAATAAATGATTCTTTAATCCATCTACAAATCTTTCAATTCCATCGGGATCATTTTTTAATGATGAAAAATCATTAATTTTTAAAAGTTCAAATGCAGTATCCTGAGCAATTTCTTCTGAAATTTTCTTTTCAGGAATTAACTTGCTAACCCATGCCTGTTTATGATCGCATCTGCTTGCTATATCTCTTTGACTATAACCCTCTCCATATAATTCCCATGCATTTTTTCTTGCAATATCCTTTTCCCATTTCTTTTTATCGTTTTCAATAAGACTCTTAATTGTTTTTTTTGAAGAAATTTTTAATATTTGATTTACTTTTTTTGCAATCTCTTTACCTGAAAATTCATCATCATTCTCCTGAAAACTTTCTAACTGAGATTCTTCATTATTCTCAAAATTTCGCGCATTATCAGTACCAGCAATATATTGTCTTAAGGCCTTATCTATAAGAAGCAAATTTTTAATGTTTTCTTGGGGTGGATCTAAAGAAAGTAGGAAATTTTCATTTGGATACCATCCTGATATTTTCCCTGTTCGATTTTTATAATCCTCTTTTTCTTTTTTATAAATTTTTATATATGAGTCATATATCTTCTCAACTTCTTTTAATTTTAATTCACCCTCTCCGCATCTATTCCATGCATTAATTATTCTGGTTTTTGAACTATCTGCAATTAATGCCCAAGGACTAATTAAGAGCAGTCCACAACTTTTTAAGTAAGATTTAAGTTCGTAATTTCCCTGAACTTTATTTTTAGTCCATGTAGATAAATTCGATAATTTAGGATTGAATTCTGAAATTATTTCAGCACTGAATGGCTTTATAAAATTTCTTTCTTGCATATTCTTTACTGTATTCCAACAGAAAACTTTTTTTAGAAACTTTCTTGGATTTTCTGCTTCTGAAGGCAGGCGAAGAAAATTTTCTCCACTATCATCAAGCAAGATTATCAACATTTCATTTAACTTAATCTCATATCCATTTGAGAACTGTTTATATATCAAATTAATTTTTTCATAAATTGGAAAGCTAACTCTACACCTGAGTGCTAGAAGCGGATCTTTTGAATCCGGTTCTTTTTTAGTGATTGTTAAAAGTTCCTTATCAAAAGTATCAGAATATTCTTTTGCAAAAAGTTCATGTTCTTTCTCAAAATTTGGATCAAAAGCTAATTCCCTTCTCTTCACTTTCGAGGAAAAAGAATCAAGGAAATATAAGTTGCAGTAATCCTTTGACAAAACGAGATTAAACTACTAATAATATTTTAATCTAAATTGCAAGATTTCTAAATCTTGTATATTGTGGTTCAAATAATAATTTAACCGTACCAACTGGCCCATTACTTTGTTTGGTAAAAATGATTTCTGTTATACCTCTATCCTCAGTTTCAGGGTTATAGTATTCATCCCTATAAATAAAAGCTATCAAATCAGCTTTATTTTCAATTACTTCTGAGTCCCTAATATCACTGAGCATAGGCCTTTTATTTATTCTTGTTTCTAATTCTCTTTTTAATTGAGATGTAATTATTACTGGAACTTCAAGATTTATAGATAAATTTTTTAAATCGTTCAGGATTTTTGAGAGCTCATCTTCTCTAGAAATATCTTTTTCTAAAGTCCTATCTTGTAATAGTTGAAGAAAATCAATAACTATTACACCAAGATTTTTTTTATGATTATTTTTTACCTCCTCACAAAATTGGTAAATTTCTGAAACTTGTATCGTTGATTTATCAATTAGATATATTGGGTTCTCACTATACAAATTTATTGCTTCTCCTAAGATTGGCCATTCATCCTGAGTTAATCTTCCTGTTCTTAGTCGACCAGATTCTATGCCAGTGTCCATTGAAAGTAATCTATAAGAAAGCATTTTTTTGCTTGTCTCCAGAGAGAAAAAACATACTGGTAAATTATGAAATTGGCCTATATTTTTTGCGATATTCAGTACAAAAGAGGTCTTACCCATTGCTGGACGTCCTCCAATAATATAAAGGTTCCCTGGAGATAGTCCTTGAGTCATCGCGTCTAAATCATAAAAATTCATGGCTTTCCCAGCTTCTGAATTGCCAAGTGATCTTGATTCAATTTCTTCAAATATTTCATTTAATAATCCATTTATTTTAGATTTATTAACATTGATTGAGTTTTCTTTTTTCATTTTTTTTTAATTGTTGATCATTTTGCTTATTGCAAATATGTATAATTCTCAAATTTTTATATGATTCCAAATCACCAATTTATTGGTCTCCAATCTCCATTCAATTGAAATGCTGCCCAATAGTAAGGGTGTTGGTATCCTTTGATTTCCCCATTTTTAAATTCATCTTGAACTGCAGCTAAAGCATCAGCTCTCCCATATCCTTTTAGAAGTTTTTTATAAAAGCTCTCCATAAAGATAGAAGTTGCTCTATCATCTACTTTCCATAATGAAAGCAAACTTGATTTTGCTCCAGCAACTGCTATTGCTCTTTTAAGACCATATATTCCTTCACCATTTTGAATTTCCCCTTTGCCAGATTCACAAGCAGAAATAACTACTAATTCTGTGCTACTCCAATCTAACTTTGTGATTTCTAGGGCTGTTAAGTATCCATCATCACCTTCATTTATTTCAGGTTCATTTGCTCCTGCTAAAACTATATAACTTTTCAATAATGGATTTTCTATTTCTTCCTCAATACCTAGAAATTCTGCATGCGTAGCAATGTGAATCACTTTTGGTGAAGATTCTTTTTGAATTGCTGTTGAAGTTGCATTATCCGCAGTTAGTAATTTTCCCTTAATTAATTTATTAATAGCTTCACCCTCTATCGCAGTATATGTGAGTTGTGGCCATTTTTTTTCTTTAAGATATCTAGAACGTTGCTGAGATTTATTTTTCGATTCATTTGAATATTGGAATTCATTAACTTTTCTTGATAGATCGAAATTTGGATTTGCAATTACTAAAGATTTTTTGAAGTTTTTATCAATTTTTTTATTGATATCTAAAAGCTCTCTTCCAGTAGTTAATATTCTTATATCAAAAGCTTCCCCTAAAAGTTCCTCACTATTATGAGAACTCAATGCTGCAAATGGTAATAGATTTAGAACTGCATCTGGAGAAATAAATAAAGTATCAGATTTATTTATTATTTCTTTGAGAGGCTTAATTATATGATTCCCTACTTCTTTAAATAAATCTTGTGCATCAGTATCCCCTTCTTCTGTTGAATTTAATGCCTGATATATTTTTTTTTCAATAACTTCAGCAGACCCTAAATCTTTATAAAATACTTCACCGAATTCATTAAATATTAAGGCAATATATTTTGCTTCATCGAAATAATCTTTATTATTATTAAACTCTTCATTGAAAGGTCTGAATTTCTGAAATTCTATAAGAAGAGAATCTTTTGGAAGTGCTTTTTGTATTTCTTCTAATTCTACAATTTTTGTTTTAAGTGAGGGAATTTTTGAATAAAGTTTCTCTTCTAGGGATAATTTTTTTTGTTTAATTTCTAGTCTTTTTTTCTTAGTATTGGTCATATCAGAAAGCTCATTATTTAAATTTTCTAATTCTTTAAATTGTGATTTGTTTTTAATATCTAAATTACTAATTCTTGATTGATATTTTTCTATATCCTCTAATAATCCATGTCTATTTATTCTGTATTTTAGGGCTAGTTTATTTCCATCCGGTAAGATATCAATTAGTGAAAAAATACCTGCATAAGAATTAATAAATGAATAATTAGAAAAGTTTTGACGTTTTTCTTCTGGTAAAAATTGAGCTTGTTCTTTTACAAATAATATTGATGAGTCAATTGATTCTCTAAAAAATTGTTGTGCTTTGATAAGTGAATTCTTTTTAAGATATGTGTAAGCCAAATTATTATATATTCCTATAATTTCTTGGGAAAGCCTTGCATCGTTATAAAAGTTTTTAAGAATTTCATAACTTTCTTTTAGATTTATTTCTGCATTATCAAGATCACCTGCAAGTAAGTAAGCAGATCCAAGATTATTTAAAAGCATAACCATTTGAAAATTATTTTTACCTCTCTTTTCTTCTAATAAATTCTTTGCTTTTTCAAAATATTGTATGGCTTCTTTATAATCCTTTGCCATCATTAATGATGATGCGTTTAGAGATAACTTAAATATGGCCTCGGGATCAGAATCTGAAATATTTTCGTCAAATACGGCTGTTTTTTTTAATTTAAATTTAGTTTTGTTTTTGTTTAAATTATTATCAATTGCATATAGAAAATCAGATATCCTTTCGATAGATTTAATTTCAAATTTATTTTCTTGTTTGTTTAAATTTAATATTTTTAGTGCTTTATCTAGATTTTCTCTTGAAGCCTTTAAATCTCCTAAATAGTAATAGGCTGTCGATACATCGGCATAAGATTCTGCTAATCTACCTTCGTCAAAATCTAAGAATTGTTTTCTTATATCAAGGGCCTTAATATCGTTTTCTTTACCTTTATTATGATTACCTATTGAGTGATAGTCATTGGCAATTTGAGAGTGCAGAAAAGCAATATATATTGGGATAGGCTCAAACCATGATTCTTCTAAATTTGGATTTTTATATAATGAATAAGCATTTTTGATTGCAATTTTTCTTAATCTTATTGATTCATAAAATTCTCCTTTCTCAGTATATAGTGCAGCTAAATTTTGATATGCTGAAGCTCGTTTTAAACTATTTTCACTCTCCGTTAAATCTCTAATTCTCACTATATTTTTTTTAATTTCTAGAACTTTATTAAAGGTTTCTTTATCAACAAAATATTGACCTTTGTAATAAAAATATGACAGCGCCTCTAATCTCTCTGCCATTTCTTTTGAGTCTTTACCAGTAATTGATTCTTCAATTTTTATAGCTTTTTTTTGAAAAAGTATTGCTTTTTTATAGTCCCCCATTTTCCAATAATTATGCGCAATTGCAGAATATGGAAATGAAGTTATCTCTTCAGTTTTTTCCTCAAATTCAATTATCTTACTATAAATGTCAATTACTTTTTTATAGTTTTTTTGTAATTCTGCTTTTTTTATTTCTTCAATCCATAAAGATATTTCATTGTTTTTATCTGTTAGCGAAAGGGCTCTCAAGTTTATAACTGAAAATTTATATTTGGGATCTATTTCAAGAGCTAATTTATAATTTAATTTAGCATTTTCTATATTTCCTAATTTCTCTTCTGCTAATCCCCTATTGTTAAAAGCCTCAATATTATTTGGATTAGTTTCTATAACTTTTGTATAATCATCAATTGCTCCTTTGTAATCATTTAGCATATATTTACTAAAACCTCTAAAAAAATATGATAGTTCCTTATCTTGACCTACTATGCCTAATTCGATTGATTGAGAATAATCATTAATGGCTTTTTTATAAGCTTTTAGTGTCTCATAAATGTAAGCTCTTTTATAGAAACTTTGTGCCCAGGGATTTTGATTTAATTCAATTGCTTTAGTGAAGTCTTCTAAAGCTCCTTTCATATCTCGAAGGCTTAATTTACTTAAACCTCTGTTATGAAATGCAGCCCATGCATCAAATAGTTCAAGTTCTATAGATTTACTGAAGTCATCAATAGCCTCTTTATGTTTTTTCTGTATTTGATATATGTTTCCTCTTTCAAAATAACTTTGTGCCCAGGGATTTTGATTTAATTCAATTGCTTTAGTGAAGTCTTCTAAAGCTCCTTTCATATCTCGAAGGCTTAATTTACTTAAACCTCTATTATGATAAGCCCGCCAGTTTTGGGGATCGATTTCTATAACTTTATTGAATTCTTTAAGCGCACCTTGAAAATCATTATCTAAGAGTTTTCCCCTCCCATTATTTAAATGGGATTCAAAACTCTCTGCATTAATCACCCTAATGCTAATTGGATTTAATAAGCTTATACAAAAAAATAAAGCTAAAAAAATCTGCTTAAGATGCATTTTTAAAATCTAAATTTTGGACTAACTTTTGAGGTTTTTAGATTTATTCCAAGAAGACCTGAAGCATCTTTTTTGTATGGTGAGGATTCGAGATCGACTGATTTACCAGATCCCCTTGTTCTTGTGAATGCTTTATAAAGAGGATCATCTATATCTCCCTTAACTAATTTTTCTATGGAAGCGTAGGAACAATCAGCATCAACTCTCCCCATTCCTGATAAAAGTGCATAGGTTCTTTGAGCTCCCGTTCCATGAGTTTTATCTCCTATTGAATAAGCAACAGATGACATTTCCAGAATATTTTCTCGGGTGATTCCTAACTCTTTATTTCCTTTCTGAATAAAATAACCTGCAAGACAATCAGCCTGAAGTTCATGATTTGGAGCCTGTAATTTTATCTCAAGAGCATTTTGCAAGGCATGGGCGAATTCATGAGCAATTACATATGCAACGCTGGAGTTTCCGAAAGCCTTTATAAAAGTTTTAAGTTGAACGGGGTCAAGAACTATTGTGTGATTGGGAGGACAATAATACGAACCGGCGACATCAAAACCCTCATTAGATCCTTTACATCCTCCACCATATAATCTCGTTCCACTTGGCACAGTAATTACCTGAGGAGGAAACCAATTCTTCAGATTCTCATCATCATTCCATGTCTTAATTAAATAAACAGTTGTTTTTTGAATTAAATCTGGAATGTTGGAAGCTTTTGCTTCATAAGGAAAAATTAAAATAAATATTGCTAAAAGTAACTTCATCAAGGAGGCAAAGTATTGTTCTATATGTTAGTTATTTTATTTTTTGAGTTATAAGAAATTAAGAAATCATAATAATAGATTAGATAAATTGGTTAAATTAGTTTGTAATTTAGGAAAAATTTTTCTCTCCATTTAATACTCCTTATCAACTATTTATCCCCCCTACCAGAGGGTTTTTAGTCCTTCTTAGTAAGGATCAAAACATTGCCAAACTGGAACACCTAAACTAGTTGTGCCCATCTGATAGCAATTTAATAAATCTGGATTTGTCCAAGAAACAATTTGATAACCTCGTCCCGCCATTGCTGCAGATGGTACTACAAGGGATAATCCAAGAAATAGAGAAATAGAAAATAATGTTTTTTTCATTTTTAAAAACCATATGAAAAGGTACATTCAGATATAGTTACCAAATTAAATTGCTGATTCCAAAATATATATACTTATAAATTCAAGAAAGATATATTTCCTGAATTATTAAATTAAAGATAATTCATAGTGACTGTATCTCATTAGCATTTTTATATCTCTGTGGCCGCTGATGCACTTATCTCCAGGGCATTCATTCCCGAACGCCACATTCTGCTTATGGCAATATGCCTTAGATCATGAAATCTGAGAGTTTCAAGTCCTGCTTTTTTTTCTGGCTTTATCGAATCCATTTCTTGCAGCACCTTTTGAAAGTTCTATAACCTTCCCATCTCTTCCCTGTAAAACAGAAAAGTGGACCCGAAAACGGACGTCCACTTCTGAATAATTTCTTTTTGCGATAGTGGTAATCTCACTGATACCAGCCTATCCCGCGAGTGCCCTCGTCGGGACTTGAACCCGAGACCTCTCCCTTACCAAGGGAGTGCTCTACCGCTGAGCTACAAGGGCAATTTCAAAGTGGGCCGGGTTGGATTTGAACCAACGTAGGCAGAGCCAGCGGATTTACAGTCCGCCCCCTTTAACCACTCGGGCACCGACCCCCACTATTTGAACTTATCAGTTAATGGACACTTTGTGTGAAATTGTTTTGGTTTTTTTGTTTCTTTCTAGATAGCATTTGTAAAGAAAAGACTTTATTGATGATGAATATTTTATTGATAAATGGACCAAATCTAAATCTTTTGGGCACTAGAGAACCTGAAATATATGGTAATAAAACATTGAGTGATATAGAAAAAGATTTAACTAAAGTTGCTAAAGAAAAAAATATTAATCTTGAATGTTTTCAAAGTAATCACGAAGGAGAAATAGTAGATAAAATTCAGGAGTCTGTAAAAAGTATCCAAGGTATTCTTATAAATGCTGGCGCTTTTACTCATACCTCGATTTCTATTCGTGATGCTTTAATTGGATCGAAAATTCCGTTTGTAGAGTTACATATTTCAAATATTTTCAGTAGAGAAGATTTTCGTAAAGAATCTTTTCTTACAGATAAAGCTATAGGAATTATTAGTGGATTCGGCATATCAAGTTATTCCTTAGCTCTTGAAGGAATTATTGGATATTTGAGTATTAAAGATTAAATGCTAGTTGATTTTAAAAGGCCCACTTCTCATATTAAATATTTATCGTCATTTACCTCAGATGAGTGGATAAAACTCGCATTATCTAATCCAATAGATATTCTTATTGACCATGCTCATTGTGAAAGAAAAGCAGCAGGAGTAGCTATTCAATTGATGTTTAGATATCCATCAGAACCAAATCTGGCAGAAGTTTTAAGTCCAATAGCGAGAGAGGAGTTAGAGCATTTTGAAAAAATACTTTATTTTTTAAAGGATCTTGGACATTCTCTTGAGTCCTTAAAACCGCCTCCATATGGCGCTGAATTGTCCAAGAATATTAGAAAGGAAGAGCCCAATAGAATGCTTGATAGTTTCTTAATAGCAGGACTTATTGAAGCAAGAAGTCATGAAAGATTAAGCTTGCTTGCACTGAATTATGAAGATAAATCGTTTAAATCCCTTTATGAGTCTCTGCTAGAGAGTGAGGCAAGACATTTTGGCGTTTACTGGAAACTAGCGCAAACTAAATTCTCTAAAAATCAAACTTTCAAAAGGTTAGAGGAATTGTCTGAAATTGAGTCAGCAATACTGGCTGAAACTTTTATATTGCCAAGGGTACATAGCTAAATTTAATAAAATAAAAATGATAATAAAAAAGTTCTTAAGTTTACTTAATCCATATAAAACTGATTTACCAACATTCACCATCGTTGGTGTAGGACCTGGAGATCCATCGCTTTTAACAATTGCGGCTGTGGATGCAATAAAAAAAGCGAAAGTTATAGTTTTCCCAATATCAGATGATAATAAAAAGAGTTTCGCTGCGGAAATAGTCAAGAAATACACCAAATTTAAAAAAAATATCCCTATCATCTTCCCAATGGCTAGGAAGGATTTTGATCCAGATGAAATATGGTCTAATGCTGTAGATAAAATTGTGAAATTTATACAAAATGGCGAATCAGTTGTTTTACTTTGTCTTGGAGATACTTCACTATTTGCAAGTTCTTCTAATATTTTGAGGTTAATAAAAAATAATCATGCTGAAATTATTACCAAAACCATACCTGGTATTTCCTCTATTTCAGCAGCAGCAGCTTTGAATGATTTTGATTTGGTAAAAAAAGGCGAGACATTGATCATCAAAGAATGCTCTTCTTCAGAATCTGAATTAACAACCCTAATTAGGGAAAGTAGGGCAAATAAAACGGTATTGGCCATTATGAAAGTTGGCAAAAGATGGAATTTAGTCAGAGAAATTTTGAAAAAAGAGGATATCATCAATACAACATTAATAGCTTTAAGTGTTGGGATGCCTGATCAAATTATTCAATATGCATCACAATATAAAGAGGAATTTATGCCTTATTTTTCTTTGATTTTGATAAGGTTCGATTAATGTATAAAAAAGAAAAATTAGTTGAAAATCGATTTACATGGCCAATATGTAAAAAACTATTATTTCTTATTCTTGAAGATAAGGTTAGTGATGTATTTGTTTGTGAATTAGTTTGGGAAAGACTTTTTTATACTAAAGAATTATCTATAAATGATTGGGCCTTTAGCGCATTAACTCCTTCTTATTGGTCAGAAAAATTTGAAAAAGCTCCTCAAATCATTTCAGAGCGACCAGCCTCAGTACATTTGACTCGATCAATTCCAAAAGACTATAAACAGGGATTGAAAAATTTGCTTAATTTTAAAGGTTATAAGATTAATGAACTCTATCCAAGAAGAACTAGAAGAGCGACGGCAGTAAATTGGTTAATTTATTGGGCGCTTGAAAATGATTGTTTTTCAGAAGAAAATGGATTAATGCCAAGTCCTAGTTCACCACCGGCTAATCCAGTAAAAGGACATTTTGGCGATCCAGAAATTAAATAAGTTTTTTTGAATAAGGTAAATGATTCTATTAAAGGTATAGTTGTAATGGATACTACTTTCTTTGGAGAGAAGAATTGATTCTTCCTACAATAGCAATTATCGGAAGACCGAACGTTGGAAAATCTACCTTAGTTAATCGTCTTTGCCAAAGTAATGATGCAATAGTATTTGATAAGCCTGGTGTTACAAGAGATAGAACTTATCAAAATACTTCATGGGGAGGCAAGGAATTTCAAATAGTTGATACTGGAGGTTTAGTTTTTGATGACGATAGTGAATTTCTCCCAGAGATAAGGACACAAGTCTTCTTGGCTTTAGAAGAGGCTTCACTTGCGTTACTGGTGGTAGATGGAAATCAAGGCGTTACTGATGGTGATTTATCAATAGCAAAATGGTTAAGAAACTCTAGCTGCAAAACAATTGTTGCTGTTAATAAATGCGAATCGACTACTTTAGGAATATCTCTAGCTTCAGAGTTCTGGAAATTAGGATTGGGCGAACCTTACCCTGTTTCGGCTATTCATGGTTCAGGTACTGGAGATCTTTTAGATTTAGTTATAGCGGAACTTCCTGAAAATAATATTCAGCATGAAGAAGAAAAGATAATGATGTCAATTATTGGCAGGCCAAATGTTGGTAAATCAAGTTTGTTAAATTCAATCTCTGGAGAAAAAAGAGCAATAGTTAGTGATATAAGTGGAACGACAACTGATTCAATAGATACCCTTATAAAAAAAGGTGATCATCAATGGAAAATTGTTGATACTGCTGGGATTAGAAGAAAGAAGAATGTTAAATATGGTACTGAATTCTTTGGTATTAATAGGGCTTTTAAATCCATTGATAGAAGTGATGTCTGCATTTTAGTTATAGATGCTATAGATGGAGTGACTGATCAGGACCAGAAGTTAGCAGGACGAATAGAAGAACAAGGCAGAGCTTGTATAGTTGTTGTTAATAAATGGGATCTTGTGGAAAAAAATAGTTCAACAATTTATCAAGTAGAAAAAGAACTTAGATCTAAACTTTATTTTTTACATTGGTCAAAAATGATTTTTATATCTGCCCTAACTGGTCAAAGAGTTGATAAAATTTTTGAGCATGCTCTTAATGCTGTAAATCAACATAGAAGAAGAGTCTCAACATCTGTAGTTAATGAAGTGCTTAAAGAATCTATTAGTTGGAAAAGTCCTCCAACGAAAAGAAGCGGAAAGCAAGGTAGGCTTTATTACGGTACTCAAGTAAAGAATAAACCTCCCACTTTTACTCTTTTTGTGAATGACCCTAAATTATTTGGAATAACTTACAGAAGATATATTGAAAAACAAATTAGATTGAATTTAGGATTTGAAGGCACACCTCTTATATTACTTTGGAGAGGAAAACAACAAAGAGCATTAAATAAAGAAGTCGAAAGAGAAAATATTGAGTTAATTCAAAAAGATTAATGAATTTGCTAACCAAATTTTCTGTTGGTCAATACGTTTATGGTAATAGAAGTTGGCTAAGAATTATAGATAGCAGATTAAAAATAATTATTGTAATGATATTTTTAATCACTCCAATTTGGGCAGGTCCTATATGGAGATTGAGTTTAGTTGGTTGTTTACTATTAATTACTTTTTTAAGTTTATTGCCATCTAGAGTATGGTGGCGATCATTATTTTTTCTCTCATGTTTATCGCTTTTTATTGGATGTATTTCAATATTTGCCTCTTCTGATATTCAATCTCTTGATGGTTACTTAAGAAATCCGAACGAGTTGCAAGTAGTACTGAAAAGCAATAAAGAATGGAATATTTTGGAAATTCCTTCGCAGAAGATATGGTTTATAAACTTTGGTCCTTATAACTTATCAAGAAAAGCCTTCGAACTAGGAATTAAAACCTCCACTTTGATATTTACTGTTGTTCATAGTGTAAATTTGATGCTTTTAACCACGTTGCAAGATGACATCGTATGGGGATTAAGTTGGTTTATGTATCCATTAAGAAAGATTGGATTGCCAATTAGTAAGTGGCTTTTTCAGTTATTAATTGCATTACGTTTTATCCCTCTAGTACAGGAAGAATTTCAAAATATAATTAAATCAGTTTCAGTTAGATCAATAAATTTTCGAAATTTAGGATTAAAAAAATCCTTTAATGTATTTTTAATCTTAGTGGAAAGGTTATTTCAAAATATATTTCTTAGAATTGATCAAGGAGCAGAGTCATTGCTCGCAAAGAAAAAAATTATTATAAAAACCAATAGATTTAGAACTCTTCATCCTTCGAGATCTCTCAATGTAATTGTTAATACATTATCGATTTGTTTTATTTGCATAGCAATTTTTCTTAGAAAACTGTATGGTGCATTATAAATAACATAATATTTAAGTTTGAGTTCTGAGCGTTATTTAAACCATCCAACATTTGGTATGTTGTATCAAGTATCCCCTGGAAATGATGGGAGAGATGTTTATGCGACTTTATACGCTCAAAAAATGTTTTTTTTGGTAGAAGTTAGACAAAGAGAGGTTTTTTTTGAAGTTATACCTTATTTAGATGCCCGAAATCAGGCAGAATTAAACCTTCAAAAAGCGAGAAGAAAAGGATCTGAAGAGCTATCTAAATGGGAGAATTTATTTAGGCAAACTTTCTTATAAAAGGTGTGAACCCCGCAAATTATTTAAAAATAAAAGATAAAATTCCACCTAATGTAAATATTCTTGCAGTAAGTAAAGGATTTAAAAGTCAAGAAATCAAAACTATTCAAAAAATAGGTCAGAATGATTTTGGTGAGAGTAAGTTTCAAGAGGCTTTTGAAAAACAATTAATCTTAAAAGAACTTAAACAAATAAATTGGCATTTTATTGGAAGAATACAAAGTAATAAAATAAGAAAGATAGTACAAAATTTTAAATACATTCATTCAGTTGATTCATTTGAAAAGTTGCAAAAGATTTCTAATATTTCTCGTGAAGAGAAGAAATATCCATTAATAATGTTACAGGTTAAGTTAAGTGATGACCCTTCTAAAGGAGGCTTTAATCCTCAATTTCTACTATCGAAATGGAAAGAAATTCAAGAGTTGAAAAATATTGCATTAACTGGTTTGATGACTATAAATCCTAAAGGACTTAGCTCTAAAGAAAATTCAGAGTTGTTCAAAAAATGTCGCGACCTCGCTGATTCACTTCAACTCCCTGATTGTTCCATGGGTATGTCAGGTGATTGGGAAGAAGCAATTGATGCTGGATCAACTTGGTTAAGATTAGGATCATTGATTTTTGGAGGTAGATACTAATTAGATTTTTTTTATAAAAATCGTATCTATAAACTTGCAGTAAAGTAGAACTAACGTTATTTAAGTATAGGTGGTTTATTCATTTTAAAAATGAATCTATTCCTTAAGGTTTTTAAACCTTAGTAATCAATTTCAAGAGGATTTAAAAGGTGTCACTTATTTCTAGATTAAAGGCAGTTGTTGCAGGGGACGAGTATCTCGATGATGATTTTGATGAGTTGGACTATGCAGCAGAGGACGAATTAAATGATATTAATGATTTCAAACGAAATCCAAGAAATTCAAATGCCCTTGCAAATTCAAATCCATTTGATTTTATGAATAATAATAGATCATCCAAAGTAGTTGGAATGCCTGGGATCTCAAATTCATCATCAGAAGTAAGCTTAATGGAACCAAGAAGTTTTGATGAGATGCCTCAGGCTATACAAGCGTTAAGAGAGAGAAAAACTGTAATTCTTAATTTAACTATGATGGATCCTGACCAAGCTCAAAGAGCGGTTGATTTTGTTGCTGGAGGCACATATGCAATTGATGGGCATCAAGAGAGAGTCGGTGAAAGTATTTTTCTTTTTGCACCAAGTTGTGTAAATGTAACTAGTTCTTCTCCAGAAGAAGCTTCTCCTTCGTCTGTGCCCACAGAAAATACACCACAATATAATGTGAGCAAAAATACTGCACCTGAACCAGCATGGGGCAATTCTAAATTAAGTGCTTATTCATGATTAATCTGTGACTGATAAAATTGGCATTATTGGGTTTGGAAATATTGCAAATGCTATAATAACTCCTTTATTAGATGAAAAATTAATTCAGCCAGAGAACGTTTTTTGTGTGGTAAATTCAGAAAAAAGTCTAGAAAATATAAAAGAAAATTATAAATTTAATGTAAACGTTTATAAATCAGGTACTAAAGAGTCAAAAATAATTTGGGATTGTCAATATAAACTTCTTTCAATAAAACCCCAACAATTCAATGATATAATTGAACATCATAATATTGAAAATAAAGATAATTTATTAGTTTCGATTCTCGCTGGAGTTTCAATAAATAGACTTACTAAAAAGTTTCCTAACCATAAATGTGCGAGGGTGGTTACAAATATTCCAATAACAATTGGAAAAGGTCTAACAGGAATTTCTTGGGGAGAAGATATTACAAAAGATCAGAAACAATTTACAAAAAAATTATTTGAAAATACTAGCAAGATTTATGAATTTACTGAAGATTACCTTGATATATTTTTAGCATTAACTTCATCAGGGCCTGCCATTATTGCCTTAATTATAGAGGCATTAAGTGATGGAGGATTAAGCGGTGGATTACCAAAAATACTTTCAGAGGAACTTGTAATGGAGACGATATTAGGGACTATTAGTTTAATAAAAGAAAACAAACTAACTACTTCTGAGCTTAAAAATTTAGTAACCTCTCCAGGTGGAACAACTATTTCTGCTTTAAGGGTTTTAGAAAAAAAGAGTGTAAGGTCAGCATTAATTGAATCAATAGTTTCAGCTAGTAATCGAAGTAAGGAGTTTCGTTAGTTTTTGAAATTAATTTTTTAAGTTCATATAAACTTTCTCAAGTGAATTAATATTTTTAGAAATTGTATATCTCTCGAGTACTCGTTCTCTAGCTTTTTCCCCAAGGTTTTTTGTAAATGAAGGATGTTCCACAAGAATTGGGATTATAGTTTTTAATTGTGCAGCCACATTTTCAGTTGAAATCACTATTCCTGCTCCGTTATCTAAAACTTCACCATCAGCTCCTGCATCTGTGGCTACACATGCAGTACCAGTAGACATTGCCTCTAAAAGTGATAATGACAAACCTTCTACTAAGCTTGGTAAGAAAAATACTTCTGCTATTTGCATTAACGCCACCCTAGTTTCTAAATCTAACTCGGCCCCCCACCAAATTATTTTCTCATTACTAAGGTTAGAAAAACTACTTTCAAGGGTGGGCTTCATTGGGCCATCTCCAACAATAACTAATTTGCAATTATTGCTTTTTGTTTGGCGCCAAGAACGTAAAAGTGCCTCGATATTTTTCTCATTGGCAATCCTTCCCATATATAAAAAGATTCTTTCATTTCCAAGTTTGTTTTTTACCTGATCATATTTTTTATTTTTTTCGAAAAAAGGTTTCCAAATATTTTCATCAACGCCGTTTGGAATAATTATTTGTTTTTCTTTAGGTACTCCTAATTTCTCAAGAACATTTTTCTGAGGTTCAGAAAAAATGATTATTTTGTTAAACTTTGCTAGAGAAGGAGCATAAAGTTGATACGTTAATTGTTGAGTGCTTGCAGTTAAATTTCTATTTTTTGAATCAAATGGTGGATGAAATGTTCCTATAAGTGGAACATTCATTTCATTACAAAGCTCTGGAAGTCTAAAGTCTAAAGGAGATAAAGTTAGGCTTGCATGTACTATGTCAGGTTTTAATCTTTCCAATGATAGTCTCAGCTCTTTTTCTGCTCTAGGTGAAGGTATTGTGTAAACCTGAGACTTAATTAAATATGGAAGACTTACATCAGGATCATTTGCCAAAAATAAAGGTTTTGATGAATTTGAACTAGAGGGGTTATCGAAATGAATAAAACTTATTTTATGCCCTCTGGCCTTCAATTCCTTAGTAGTTGAATTACCGTAAGTTACATTTCCGCAAAAAGGGGATTTTTTACCCAACCAGGCAATATGAACCACATTAATTGATTTAGCTATTTATAAAGTTAACAGTCAGAGCCGCCATGATCATAATTTTAAAATTTATTAATGATTTATGAAAATCTTAACTATGTATTTCTTTCAACATTTTTAGTGAAGATAGATCTTTTTCTAGTTGAGCAGAGATCCAAGTCTCAATAATAAATAATATTTTAAGCCAGACTTTTTTAGGTCCCAATAACTCTCCATTAGATCTTATTGGTAATTCGGGGAAAAGAAGTCGTTGTAATAGAGCAACTTCAGATGCATTTATTTTAAGATTACTTTGAGGATCTTCAATGGACGTAAACCCTTCACTTGGCAAAAAATAACAACTCCATTCCCAATTTCCTAAAGGCGGAATAATAGGTTCTCCAGTTTTACAGCAATGATGAATTGGTAAATTTATACCTCCAATGGCTAATAGATGGATTAAAGATTGAATACTCATTGAGAGCATTTTAATATCTTCTTCTTTAGATTCTTCATATAAATAAATCCTATCTAGATGAGCAAGAACGCAAGATAAATAATTTTGTTGCTTGTCATTATTACCTACTAATAAAAAAGTTAATTCAGTTATTGCTTGCGCGGCTGCAAGACATTCAATATTTTTCCCTAGACCAGAATAGCTTTTTAATACTTTAATTTGACGTACAGATTTAAGATTTCTTTTCCCAAAAATCTGCAGACTTAAATATGTTAATGGAGTAACTGCGGCAAGACTACTTTTAGGACGCCTAGCACCAGGTACCGCTAATCGAACAATCCCTTGCTCATCAGTAAGAATAGTTACTAATCTATCATTCTCGCCTAATGGAGAAGCTTTAATACAGAGACCTTCTAGTCTGCACTCTCCATAACCAGACATTTAAATAACCTTTACTTCTTGAAAAATCTCACAAAAATTAGAAGTTCCTACGCAACTAATTCCATTATCAAACAAATCAATAACTTGTTTAAGTTTTTTTATACCACCTACAACTTTAATTTGATTTTGGGAACCAGTTATTTTTTGTATTTCCGCTACATCATTTGATGTAACAATAGGTCCAAAACCATCCCCGAATTGAAAATTTTTTATTCCTAATTCCAAAGATATTTCTATCGCATTGTACAAAACTTCTTTTTGTAGTTTTGATTTATTTATGATTATTGAAACTGGTAATCCAGATAACTTCACTTGCTCAATTTCAGCAGCGAAAGTTTCTGAGTTTCTTTTGGATAAATTGATAAAGTTTGGGATATATTCAATTCCTTTTGCACCTTTATCTTTTGCAAAATTAACTAATTCTTCAATAAATGTAACTGGTAAATCTGCTAAGGGGTAAGAAATTAGTGCGTTTATGTTTGCGCTGTAATCGCTCAAACGGTTTTTAAAATCATCTAAATAATTAAGTGAAGTAGAAATATTCTTGATATTATATTTTTTTATTAAATCGCAATTCGCGCAGAAATCTTCCCAGGTTAGATACGGGTTAATAATAATGGCATGAATTTTTTCGTTTAATTCATATTCAATATTTGGCATTTAAAAGTTATTTAGATTGAATCAGTCCATAACCTCCGTGGTTCCTCTTATATATAACTTGAAGTTCATTATTTTTTTTATTTCGGAAAACATAAAAATCATGATCAATTAGATCTAATTGTTTTCTTGCTTCTTCTGATGAAATTGGATTCATTTCAAAGTATTTATTTTTAATAGATGGCTCAGGCAGACTTGCTTCTATTCCTTTTTTAAGTAAAGCTTCATCTAAAAATCTTGATTCCGTAGTTTGAATTGGGAAAGACTCTTTATTTCTAAATTGATTATTATGAGTTGTTTTATTGTTTCTTTCTTTGTATTTTCGTAATTTTCTACAAAGTTTATTTGAAACTAAATCAATGCTTGAGTAAAGATTTTCAGTTTTTTCTTCAGCTCTAATTACAGTACCATTTGCAAAAATAGTAACTTCTGCAGTTTGGAACGAGACTCTAGGGTTCTTCTCTATTGAAAGGTGTATATCGGCTTCTTTAACGATATCTTTATAATGATGAGTTGCTTTTTCTATCTTTGCCTCAGTATATTCTTTTAATGCTCCAGTGAGCTCTAGATTCTTTCCATGGATTAAAATTTTCATAACAAATCTAAAAATATTTACTTACTTTCTAAATCTACTTAAATATGGTTAATAGAACAGCAATAATTAAACAACCTGATAAAATTACTTTTTTCAATGATGTTTATAAATTACAAAAAGAATATCAAGAGGCATTGATTTTAGATAACTCCAATCCTGATTTTATTTGGATAGGGGAGCATCAACTCTGTTATACATTGGGTAGAGGATCTAATTACGACAATTTACTATTTTCTCTGAATGATCCTAAATATGATGTTTTTAACATTGATAGAGGTGGTGAGGTAACTTGTCATATGCCAGGACAATTAGTAACGTATTTGGTTTTAGATTTGAAAAATTTTAATAAAGATTTAAATTGGTACTTAAGAAAAATTGAAGAAATTATTATAAAAATCCTTGGAACTTTTAATATTGAATGTCATTCTAGAGAGGGATTTACTGGAGTTTGGATAGGAAATAAGAAAATTGCATCAATTGGAATTGGGTGTAAAAGATGGATTACGATAAATGGATTTTCAATCAATATTGACTGTGAATTAGAAAACTTTAATAAAATTGTTCCTTGCGGAATAGAAAATTGTCTTATGGCAAATATGATTGATTACAACAAAAATTTAAATATTCACGAAGTCAAGAGAATTGTTAAAAAAATCATTAAGGAAGAATTTAATTTTGATTTTGTATCAAAATAGAAATTAAAATTTAAAAATCAATTTAATTAATATGAGTGATTTAGCATATTGGCCTTCAGCCAAATCTCTTTCTAAAAAAGATAAATTTGCTAAAAATAGAGATTTTATTAAGAACCTTCATCATATAGATCAAATTTGGGAAAAATTAAAATTTAAATGTGGTCATACTTTAGCTGTTTGCGATTTAAGAGGGAAATATAAAGAAAAATTCTCTTATTCTGAGCTGGCTGATTTAATAACAAAAGTCTCTTTTTCTTTTAAAAATTATGGTTTAGTAAAGGGTGATGTAGTTACTGTAATATCTGAAAATTCTCCAAGGTGGCTAGTCGTAGATCAAGGCTTAATGCGTTTAGGAGCTATAAATGCAGTGAGAGGTATTAATTCTCCTTCAGTAGAATTAGACTATATTATTGAGCACTCTAATTCAGTAGGTCTAATAGTTCAATCTAAGGAGATTTGGCTAAAGTTAAACAACCAAGAAGAATTAAAAAAAAGACTGAAATTTATAATCAATTTAGAAGATGAACAATTTGAAAGTTTAATAAGTTGGAGTAAATTTATAAGTTCAGGAGAAAAAGAAAATTCTCAAAATAATAATCTTGAAAATTTTAATCCAGAAATTGATGACGTCGCTACTATTCTTTACACTTCTGGGACAACGGGAAAACCTAAAGGTGTCCCTTTGACTCATGCAAATTTTTTACATCAAATAATCAATTTAGCCTATATCGCTGATCCAGAACCCGGGACCTCTGTATTAAGCGTGTTGCCTATCTGGCATTCTTATGAGAGGAGTGCTGAATACTTCTTTTTTTCATGTGGTTGTTCTCAATACTATACAATTCCAAAATTTCTGAAAGATGATATTACGCAAGTAAAACCTGTTGTCATGGCTACTGTGCCAAGACTATGGGAGGCAATACATGATGGTTTTTTTCAGGCGTTGAAAAAAATGCCTTCCAAAAAGCAAAAACTTATTAAGTTTTTGATAAGTAATAGTTCAGTTTTCAAAAGAAGTCTAAGAAAGATAAGAAATTTAGATATCAATCAAACAACTTTCAAATCAAAAATCCCCTTACTTGTTTCTTTTATTGGCCGATATCCTTTACATAAATTGTCTACTATTTTTTTATGGCCGAAAATTCTGAGACAACTATGCGGAGAAAAACTGAAATTTCCTATTAACGGCGGAGGTGCATTGCCAGAACATGTGGATCTTTTTTTTGAATCTTTAGGTGTAGATGTTTTGGTGGGATATGGCCTCACAGAAACTAGTCCAGTATTAACTTGTAGAAGAAGAGAATTAAATGTTAGAGGATCATCGGGTCAGCCTCTAGCATTTACTGAAATCAAAATAGTAAATGATGATAAAAAAAAGATTCTGAAGTTCAGAGAAGTCGGAAAAATTCTTGTTAAGGGACCACAAGTAATGAAAGGTTATCTTAATAATGAATTAGCTACAAAAGATGTTTTATCCAAGGATGGTTGGTTTGATACTGGTGATTTAGGTTTTCTAATACCAAATGGTTCTCTTTTTATAACAGGAAGAGCCAAGGATACAATAGTGCTATCAAGTGGTGAAAATATAGAACCGAATCCGCTTGAGACTGAAATCCTTAGTTCTGAATTTATTAATCAGATTCAACTAGTAGGACAAGATAAGAAATGTTTAACAGCCCTTGTAGTGCCTAATGTCGAATTGGTTAAAATCAAGTTTTTGGAAGAAGACCTTTCGAAATTAAATCTTAATAAGAATATTGGTACATTTTTTAAATCACAAATTAATAATTCGCTTAAAAGTCGTTTAGGAGCAAGATCAGAAGAACAAATATTTGATTGTTATTTTGTTGATGCCTTTACTTTAGAAAATGGTTTGTTAACACAAACTCTTAAACAAAAAAGAAAAGAAATAGAAAAAAAGTATTCATTACAAATAGAAAATATGTATGAAAACAAATTTAGTAAGAATATTTGATTTGTTCTATCTATATTGAAAAGGTAATTTATTTTTTTATGGAAACAAAAAACTCAATATCTATAAAGCGCTCAATAGCTATTAAAGCTGTAGTTACACCAACTTGGAAAGAAGATGCTGAAAAAGAATTAAGCCAAGCAATTTCAAACATTGACCAGCAATTATCTCAACTTGAGCAGGAGGGGCAGCAAATAGTAAATAATATTAGATCCCAATCGGTTAATCCTCTAGATCCAAGAGTTCAAGAACAGGTTAGTCAGGTGCAACAACAAGTCGCAGTAAAACGAAATGAAATTGAAGAACAAAAAAGAAATCTGCTTCAACAACAGAGTCAAGTCCGCGAATTAAAAATGGACGAAATTGTTGATCAAGGACAAGTGGATAGTTTTTGTGATGTCACTGTGGGCGACAATCTTATTGAAAAAATGCAAGTCTCAATTACTGTTAAAGATGGTGTTATTCAATCTATCGATAATAATTAAAGAAAAGATTTTGTATTTTTGATAAAAATAAGTAAATTTTAATTGCTAAAAGTTTTTACATTCTAATCGATCTAAATTATTACTTTCTTAAGTTTTAAGAGTTCCCACTGTGATCATGATTTCGTATAATTAAATCAAGAGTTAAAAGGGTTCTTAATCATAAAAACTTTTGAAAGTTTGGTAAAAATCCCTTAAAACTTATGCAAAAACAATTTTCTTATGTCTCACGAAATATTCATGCCTGCCTTGAGTTCTACTATGACGGAGGGCAAGATTGTGGAATGGTTGAAAAATCCTGGAGATAAGGTTGAAAGAGGTGAATCTGTCTTGGTTGTTGAATCTGATAAGGCAGATATGGATGTTGAATCTTTTCAAGATGGATATCTTGCAGCTGTTTTAATGCCTGCTGGCAGCACTGCTCCAGTAGGAGAGACTATCGGTCTTATTGTAGAAAATGAGGATGAGATAGCTTCTGTTCAAGAACAAAATAAAGGAAATCAACCCGAAGTTTCCAGTTCGGATCAACTTGAATTGGTAAGCAATAAAACTGAAGAAAAACCTGTGGTTCAAAGTGAAATTGTTGAAAAACAAGAAAAAGAAGTCGTATTAATGAGTGAAAAGGCAGCCCCATCTTTTAATAGTGATCAAATAAATGCTGCTACTAGTAATGTTTCTTCGAGGGTGATTGCATCTCCAAGAGCTAAAAAACTTGCCTCTCAAATGGGTGTTGATTTAGCAAAAGTTCATGGATCAGGACCTCATGGAAGAATTCAAGCAGATGATATTTTAAAAGCTAATGGCCAACCAGTCTCTATACCATGGATAGGCGAAGGTGGTTCTCCTGCAAGTATCCCTGGTGCAAATTTGGGAGTTGAAAGTAAACCAGAAGCTTCAGGAAATAGTTTTGGTAATCCCGGAGAAACGGTTCAATTTAATACTCTCCAAAAAGCGGTAAATAAAAATATGGAATCTAGTTTAGATGTGCCATGTTTTAGGGTGGGTTACTCCATCAACACAGATAAATTAGATAATTTCTATAAAAAAGTAAAACAGAACGGAGTGACTATGACTGCTTTACTAGTTAAAGCAGTTGCAAAGACACTAAAGAAACATCCTCAAGTTAACTCAAGTTTTTCAGAAAATGGAATTTCTTATCCAGAAAATATAAATATTGCTGTTGCTGTTGCGATGGAAGATGGTGGACTAATAACTCCAGTTTTAAAAGAACCATGCAATACTGATTTATTTGAATTGTCTAGGGAATGGAAAGATCTCGTAAAAAGATCAAGGTCAAAACAATTAGAACCTGATGAATACTCAACGGGAACCTTCACTTTATCTAACCTTGGGATGTTTGGAGTTGATAGATTTGACGCAATTCTTCCTCCAGGTACCGGTGCTATTTTAGCCATAGCATCATCGAAACCAACCGTTGTTGCTAATAGTGATGGTTCAATATCTGTTAAAAAAATAATGCAAGTAAATCTAACAGCTGATCATAGAGTGATCTATGGAGCTGATGGAGCTTCATTCTTAAAAGACTTGGCTTCCCTAATTGAAGATGAGCCAGAGACTCTTGTCTCCTAAATTTAATTGATTTCTCAAATTAATAATGAAGAAAGAGATTATAAGCTTGAAGCTTATGATTATTTACTTGATCCTTCATTAATTGCTAGTAAACCTTCAGCAATTAGGCATGAATCAAGATTGATGATAGTTAGAAATAGTGTTTTAGAAGAAGACTGCTTAACTAATAAATTTATCAAGAATCTTTTAGATGAATTTAGAGAAGGGGATCTTGTAGTTGTAAATAATACTAAAGTTATGAAAGCTAGGTTAAAGGTTGAATTAGAAAATAAGAAATTAGTCGAATTATTAGTTTTAGAAAGATCCCATGAATGTGTTTGGTTATGTTTGGCAAAGCCAGCGAAAAAGTTAAAAATAAATAGAAAATTAAAATTAAAATCTCCCTTAGAACAAGATATTAATTTGATTGTCGAGGGAGTTGATGAAGAAACTGGAGGGAGATTTATTAAATTTCCGGAAGATATTACTTGTCTTAATTCAATGAATGAACTTCTTGATAAATACGGGGAAATCCCTCTCCCTCCTTATATAAAAAATTCCGAAGAAGAATCTTTTCATGAGAAAAGTTATCAAACTGAGTATGCAACTAATCCGGGGGCAGTTGCTGCACCAACAGCTGGTTTACACTTAAGCAAAAGTCTTATTTCCAATCTAAAAAAAAAAGGAGTAATAATCTTACCGATAACTTTGCACGTGGGTTATGGAACATTCAAACCAATTGATCAAGAAGATTTAAGTAACTTAAAACTTCATAAAGAATGGGTATGTGTTAACAAGGAAGTAGTTGAGGAAATAAAAAGAATAAAGAAAACAGATAGAAAAATAATTGCCATTGGTACAACTAGCGTAAGAGCTCTTGAAAGTTGTTATTCTCACGAAATTAATGACTTTATTCCCATAGCTAAATACGTAGATTTAGTAATTAAGCCAGGTTATAAATTTAAGGTAGTTGATGGATTATTAACTAATTTTCATCTCCCTAAAAGTTCATTATTACTTTTAGTAAGTGCAATGATTGGTAGAGAAAGATTACTAGATTTGTATAAAAAAGCCATAAAAGAAAAATTTAGATTCTTCTCTTATGGCGATGCGATGTATATTTCACCAGATTCACTACTGGAGAAAAAATAGATTTAGGCTTTGACTGGTTCTTGAATGATTCCGCTTGGAACTTCAGTAAACATAATTGATGATAAATATCTCTCTGCTAAATCAGGTAGAACAACTACAATAGTTTTCCCCGCATATGCATCTTGTTCGGCTAATCTAACAGCAGCAGCAGCAGCAGCCCCACAAGATATTCCCACTAATAGACCTTCTTCTTTTGCTAATCTAAGAGCCATCTCGATTGACTCATCATTTGTTACCTGCTCAACCTTATCAACAATTGACAAATCAAGGTTCTTAGGAATAAATCCTGCTCCAATTCCTTGAATTTTATGTGGTCCAGATTTAACCTCTTCTCCATTCATTGTCTGTGTAATAACAGGACTATGTGAGGGTTCTACAGCTACAGAAGTAATATTTTTGCCCTTCTCTTGCTTAATGTATCTTGAAACTCCTGTAATTGTGCCGCCAGTTCCAACCCCTGCAACTAAAACATCAATTTCTCCATCGCAATCATCCCAGATTTCTGGTCCAGTAGTTTTGAAATGAATTTCAGGATTTGCTGGATTATCAAATTGACCTGGCATGAAATATTGAGAAGGATTACTTTCTGCAATTTCTTTAGCCTTAGCTATTGCTCCAGGCATACCTTTAGATGCCTCTGTTAAAACAATTTCAGCCCCTAACACTGCCATCACCCTTCTTCTTTCGATTGACATGGATTCTGGCATTGTAAGGATCAGTTTATAACCTCTTGCTGAAGCAGTAAAAGCTAGAGCAATTCCTGTATTTCCAGAAGTTGGCTCAACAATAGTTTTGTCTTTTGTAAGTTTCCCACTTTTCTCAGCATCCCAAATCATGTTTGCGCCAATCCTACATTTGACACTGTAAGCGGGGTTTCTACCTTCAATTTTTGCGAGTACTGTAGCTTTCGCGTTTTTAGTAACTGATTTTAATTTTACTAATGGAGTGTTTCCAATAGCAAAACTGTTGTCCTCATAAATTTTTGCCATTTATATATTGATAAAATATATATTAATATTAACTACTATTCAGAAAAAGAGTATATAAGTTTCTATACGGTAAATACTAGGAATTTAGAAATTATTGAGTGCTTCAGAAAAGCTTTTCCATAATTGATCTTGGTCTTCTAATCCAACTGATACTCTAATAAGGTGCGACGGTATACCAAAACTTTCAGCCCAATCCAACTCGTCATAATGAGCTAGTAAAACATAAGGACAAACTAGAGTAAATTTTGTACCTAAACTAGGTCCTTTAGATACTTGTAGAGAATCATAAAATTTCTTAGCTTTGTTTAATCCCCCATTCAATTCAAATGATAATAAGCAGCCGTATCCTCCATCAGAATTAAGTAAAGAATTAAAATTTGGACAATTTTCAGGATGGAAAATATTTTTAATCTCGCTATGGGTCTCTAATCTTTTTTTTAATTCTAAACATGCTTTATTTTGTTCAAAAACTCTTTGATTTACATCTCTACTAACTTTCTCTAGATAAACTGTATCTCCATCGGAAAGTGTTGGAAGATTAATCTCGTTTAATACATTTCTAAATTGATCAATCCATTTGCTTTTTGGATTTAGTATTAATGATCCGGCAAGAATATCACCACTACCTGAAAAAATTTTTGTAAGTGAAGTAAAAACTATATCTGCATGTTCTAGGGAATTTATATTTAAATTTGAACCAATTGTATCGTCAACAATTAAGGGAATATTTAACTTTTTTGCTATTTTTGAAATTTTTTTAATATTTACACATTTGAGCATTGGATTACTCGGTAGTTCAATAATTAATGCTGATGGATTTATGCTTTTGATTTCAAATTCAATATCCTCGCAATTTTCTTCTGTGATTAACTTGGCTCCATGAAAGATATTCATTGGTAATTTAAGTACATCTACATATGGAAAACCAATTTGGAGTGTTGGTTTAGCTGGAAATAATTTATATATGATTTCTAATGATGTATGTAATGCAGACATTCCAGATGAAGTTAAGTAAATATCATTAGAGTTAATTTTTGTAGATTTAGAAATTCTATTTTTTATTCTTTGAGAACATTCATTTACGTAAGATTCGGGAGGGCAATCTTCAAGACCTAGTTCTATAGCAGCAGCCCTTGAAGATATGCCAAGACCAGTATGTTGCCAAAAAGATTTCGCATAAATACTTCCTTCTTTTTCAGTTATTAAGAAAGCTAAATTATCTCTTTTTTCTATTAATGAGAATTGTTCAGAAGTATTTCTATCAATGTATTTTTTTGCTTTAAAAGCTAAGCTTTCATTTGGATATGGCCAGATACTTTTGTTGTTATAGTAATTTTCCTTTTTTACTTTTTCACATAATCTTTTCACTATGGGGTTTAGCCCGAATCTTGGGTAAATGGACTTCAATAAATTCATGCATTCTTGATTTTTTTCCTCGTAATTTATTACATCATTCCAAGTTGGTAATGCTACAGAAACAGCATGAATACTATCAGGAATAGAATATCCCAACTCTAAATTTTTCCATATAGGGTTTTTAAGTAAATCTCTCAATTTTCAGAATTTATTTAAAGCAAGTAATATGTCCGAGATTAAATCGTTTGTTTCTTCACATCCAATCGATAATCTGACAAGAGAATCATCTATCCCTAAAAGATTTTTTGTTTCATCATCAACAGAAGCATGAGTCATTGTTGCTGGGTGACAAATTAAACTTTCAACTCCTCCAAGGCTTTCTGCTAACGGAAAATATTTGAGAGATTTGCAAAATTTAAAAGTATCCTCTTTATTTAAATTTAATTTTATGGTGATCATCGAACCTCCAGATCTCATTTGCGATTTTGCTAAATTAAATTGCGGATGTTTTTGATTAAAAGGATAAATTACTTTACTAATTATTTTATGATTGTCTAATTCTTCAGAAATTAATTTTGCACTTTGCGTTTGTTGTTCGATTCTTAAAGGAAGAGTTTTTACTCCTCTCGTAATGAGCCAACTATCAAAAGGAGATGGTTGAAGCCCTAGAGCTTTTTGAGAGAAAAGCATCTTACTATTCCACTCCTCATTATTTGTCAGTACTGCTCCACCAAGTGCATCACTATGTCCATTAATGAATTTTGTTGTGCTTACTAGTGATAGTGTTGCACCAAGGTCCAATGGTTTTTGAATAAGTGCCGTTGAAAAGGTGTTGTCCACAACTACTGGGACTTGTAGTTTATTCGCTTCATCACAAATCGCCTTAATATCAAGTACCTTCAAAAGTGGATTAGTTGGACTTTCTAGCCATATCAAGGTTGGCTCGAAGTATGAAATCTTTTTGATATTATTTTCGTTTGTAAAATCTGTGTATAAAACTTCTAGTCCAAATTTCTTGAAAACTTTTTCGAACATCCTCACTGTACAACCATAGAGATTTGACTCACAGAGAATCTTGTCACCTGATTTTAGTGTTGATGAAATTGCAGTTACCGCGCTAATACCAGAGCCAAAAACTGTACAGTATTTTGAATCTTCTATTGATTTAAGGACGCTTTCTAGAATTCTAAAGTTTGGATTACCTGATCTTGTGTAGTCGAAATTATCTTTATTTCCATGTTTGAAAGTAGATGTAGAAAAAATAGGAGGCATAACGCATCCAGTTTTTTCTGCAAATGTTTCACCATGGTGAATAGATAAGGTCTTAAAACCTGGTTTTTTTATATTATTTTCCTTATTTCCCATTATTTTTAAAAATAAGAATTAAATTAAATCTCTCATTTTTTTAATGAGAGATTTAATAATCCAAAAAAAAGTAGTATTAAACTTTTCTTGAATAATATTCAACAACTAGTAGTTCGTTTATTTCAAGAGCCACCCACTCTCTATCGCATTTCCCATTTATTTTCCCCGTTAATTTAGGTTTGTCTAAATCAAGATGAGGTGGGACATTTGCTAAACCAGGGAATTCTATATTACCTTCTACAAGTTTTTTGCTTGCTTTGTTTTCTTTAATTCCGATTACATCGCCTGATTTGCATTGATAACCAGCAATATCAAGAACCTTTCCATTAACGGTTACATGGCCATGATTTACTAATTGTCTTGAGCCTGGAATGGTACCTCCAAAACCTAATCTAAAACAAACATTATCAAGTCTGTTTTCTAAAAGTCTTAGTAGGTTAGTCCCTGTAGATCCTTCTTGAGCTCTAGCTTTTTTTACATAACGAACTAGTTGTTTTTCAGAAACTCCATAATTAAACCTAAGTTTCTGCTTTTCTTCTAGACGAATAGCATATTCTGATCGCTTGCGACGGGCTTGGCCGTGCTGACCTGGAGGATTAGACTTCTTTGAAGCTTTCCTGGTGAGACCTGGTAGTTCTCCCAAGCGACGCGTAACCCTTAATCTTGGGCCGCGGTATCTTGACATAATTTTAAATTAAATAGAAATTTGCAATAAATTGGATAATTGATTAAATACAATTAAACTAATTACTACTGAAATATTATTTTACATCATTAACATGTTCAAAACTATTAATAAATCAATTACTTCTATACTTCTTTTTATGATTTCGTTCTATCAAAAGTGGTTTTCTCCTTTTTTCGGACCAAGATGTAGATTTATTCCAAGTTGCAGCTCTTATGGATATGAGGCAATTACTAGACATGGTCCTTGGAAGGGAGGGTGGTTAACTTTAAGAAGATTAAGCAGATGTCATCCTTTAACTCCATGTGGATGTGACCCTGTGCCTGACTAAATGAATGAAAATATTTATTTTTGTTAGGCAGGGATGTTGCCTTTGTGATTCATTAAAAAATAAACTGGCAAAAATAAATCTTAATGAGTTATTCCCTAATCTGGAGGAGCTTAAAGAAATTGATATTGATAGGGTCGATTTATATAAAGATAAATATAAAAAATATGATTATGAAGTACCTGTTATTGCTGTTGAACGAATTAGGTCCGAGGAGATTATAGAATTGCCTCGCATTTCTCCAAGATTAAAAGATGATCAATTAAAGAATTGGTTTCAAAAAAATATTAGTACCATTCTGGAGAAATAATTTTTCATATGAGATCTATAAAATTACATAAACTTTTAGATTTGGTAGGAATTATCCCTTCATTAGATTTAATCGATCATGAAATAAATAATATTTCTTTTAACTCTAAAGAAGTACAAAAAGGAACTTTATTTTTAGGTATGCCTGGTTTAAATGTTGATGGAGGAAAATATTGTATTGAGGCAATTGAAAATGGTGCAGAGGCTGCCATTATTGGCCCTGCTGCAAAAGAGAAAATTGGATCTACTGATCGTGAAAGAATTTTGGTTATAGAGGATAATTTAGATTATATTTTTGGTCAAATAGTCGCTGAGTTTTGGAATAGGCCTTCAAGAAAACTTAAACTTATTGGTGTTACGGGTACAAATGGAAAAACGACAATTACTTTTTTATTGGAATATCTTTTAAAAAAATTAGGGAAAAAGACTGCATTATTTGGGACCTTGCTCAATAGATGGCCTGGCTTTTCAGAAGTGGCTCTTCATACAACTGATTTCGCCGATAAACTCCAAAAGAAATTAAATGCTGCTGTTGAGGCAGAATCTGAATTCGCGATATTAGAGGTAAGTTCTCATTCTATTGCTCAAAACAGGATATCAGGATGCGAATTTGAGGCGGCTATTTTTACTAACTTAACTCAAGATCATCTTGATTATCACTCAGATATGGAATCATATTTTCAAACAAAAAGAAAATTATTTTTTCCACCTTACTTAAAAGAAAAAGATGGGATTTGTGTATTAAATCATGATGACCATTGGATATCTAAATTATCATCTGATCTTGAAAAAAGATCTTTATTAGTCTCTACAAAGATTACTGAAAGTGAATTTGAAAATGATGATTTTTTTTTCGTAACAGATAAAAAATTTACTGAAAGTGGTTCCACCTGTATTTTTCATACACCTAGAGAAAAAGTTCAACTTTTTGTTCCACTTGTCGGTGAATTTAATTTAATGAATGCGATTCAAGCAATAACAATTTTATATAAACTTAATTTTTCTTTAAAAGATCTATCAAAGTTAATACAATCTTTCCCTGGTGCTCCTGGGAGAATGGAGAAAATACAAATTGATAATAATGACTTTTCAAGATCTCTTCCAACAGTAATTGTTGATTATGCCCACACTCCTGATGGATTAAAAAAAGTTTTGCAATCAATTAAAAAACTTTGTGAAGGGAAACTAATAACTGTTTTTGGCTGTGGCGGAGATCGTGATCGTAGTAAAAGGCCTTTAATGGGATCAATAGCTGAAGAGTTGTCTGATCAACTTTTTATAACTTCAGATAATCCAAGATCAGAAGAACCCCAAAAGATAGTGAATGATATTTTGATGGGTATAAAAAAAAGAGAAAAAATAATAATTGAAATTGATAGATTTAAAGCAATAAATGAATCTATTAAATTTGCCAATAAAAAAGATATTGTTTTAATTGCAGGAAAAGGACATGAAGATTACCAAATTCTCAATGATAAAGTTATTAATTTTGATGATAGAAAAATAGCTTATAAATTATTAAAAGAAAAAAATAAATCTCAATAAAATTTCATTATCAAATAAGAAAGATCTCTACGCAAATCACAAGAAAAGTTTCTTAGAATAAATGGAGTTATTTTTAATAAAATGAAAGGCTTAGCCTTAGTTGTAGGGGCAGGTGGAATTGGAACACAACTAGCTAAAGATTTGAATGAAAGTGAAAAAGATTTAGATGTTGTTTTGTGTGGAAGAAAAAGTGAATTTAATCCATTTTGGGAATTAGATATAGAGGATTCTCAATCCCTTTTGCAGTTGAAAAATAAAATATCAAATCATCCTTCAAAATTAAGGCTAGTTGTTAATGCTACAGGTAGACTTCATAGTGATTCTCTTCAACCAGAAAAAAGATTACAACATCTTGATAAAAAAAATATGATTGAAAGTTTTTCAATAAATGCCTTTTCTCCTATTTTATTAGCTAAAGCGATTGAAGAATTTATACCAAAAGATTTTGATTTTAATTTTGCAAGTATAAGTGCAAGAGTTGGTAGCATTGGTGATAATCAAACTGGAGGTTGGTATTCATATAGAGCTGCAAAATCTGCGCAAAATCAGTTTTTTAAATCTTTAAGTATTGAATGGTCTAGACGTTTCCCAAAGGCTACTATCACATTGCTTCATCCAGGAACAGTAGATACTGATTTATCTAGACCTTTTCATAGATTTGTTCCAGAACATAAATTATTTAGTAAAGAAAAATCCTCCCAATTCTTGATCAATATTATTAAAAATCAATCACCAGAATCTACAGGAAAATTTATTGCATGGGACAACTCGGAGATACCTTGGTAACCCAAATTTTTTTTATATCAATAGATCTTTAAGTCAATATTTTTTTATTTCTCTAGCAAGTAAATCAATCTCAGCTTCTGTAGTCATTTGATGTACGCATGCTCTAAACCATTTTGGATCTTCTAAAACTCTAATCCAAATTTTCTTTTCTCCAAGTTTCTTTACAAATTTATCCTTATCTTTAATATTTTCGATATTAAAACTAACAATCCCATTTAAATATTTTTTTTCTAAAACCAATTCAATACCCTTTGATTTATTTAATTCATCCCAAAGTTTTCCACTTAATTTTTTGATATGTTTGTTTTTTTCTTTTTTATGGCAGTCTTTATCCAAAAGATCTAAAGAATTCCGGAGCCCAGCAAGTAAAGGAATACAAGAGGTAGCTATTTCAAATTTCCTTGCATCATCATGAAAAAGATTATCTGAAGGCTCATAAATGCCTTGTTCTTTTTTTAATGATTTCCAACCAATTATTGTTGGATGTGTTTCATGAATAAATCTATCTGAGACATAAATGGCTCCAAGTCCTTCTGGTCCACATGCCCATTTATGAGAAGTTATTGAATATAAATCAGAATAAAAAACTTCTTTTTCAATATTTATGTGCCCAAAGGTTTGAGCACCATCAACAAGTAAATAAGAATCTTCTCGATTATTTTTTAATTCGATAGAAATTTGTTTTAAAGGAATTTTATATCCAAAGTTCCATAAGATATGAGAAATAATTAGGATCTTAGTCTTACTATTTAGATTTTTCAAAATCTCTAAAATAATATTTTCTTCGTTTAGATTTTTAATTTTTTGGATTGGCAAAATTTTGAATATTAATTTATTTCTTCTGCAAAATTCTCGACTTGCAGCCACTACTCCAGGATGTTCACAGTCACTTATTAACAACTCTTCTCCCTCTTCTACTTTTATTCCCCAAAAGGGCAAAATCATACCCGAAGAGATATTTTCGGTAAAAGCTACATTCTTTGAATTTACACCTAATTTTTGCGCAATGATTCTTTTTGTGGTCAATATTTCTTTGTAAATAAAAGGCCACATATTATTGGTAAATGGTCCTAAATCTTGGATAATTTCCCAAGTTTTAACTATTGCTTCTAGAGAAGATTTTGGTAATGGTCCTTGACCGCCATAGTTGAAATAATACTTATTTTTTAAAGCGGGTATTTGATCTCTTAGATTATTTCTCATGGAAATTTATATTATATTTTCAACTCTTGAATTTTTTTAAATATTGCCCACTAAAGTTACTGTTCTAAATTCAATATCCTCAATTACTTTCCAAGGTTCAGCACTCCTTTCTGCAAATTTTAAATTTTTAAATCCTAGTTCTTTAAAATCACTTATAAAGTCTGGCTCATACCATGCTCCACTAATACAACCTGTCCATAAATCATGATCATTTTGCAATCTTAAAGGAACTTTTTTGTTAGAGACAATATCGCTAATTGCAATTCTTCCATTATCGTTTAAAACTCTTTTTATATTATTTAGAAGGTTATTTCTAGATTCTGGACTTACCAAATTTAAAACGCAATTACTTAAAATAATATCAATTGATTTATCTGCGATTAATGGATTTAAATCTTTATCTAATTCATCAAGTTTTTCAATTGAACCCTCTAGAAATTCTGTATTTTTGAAACCTATATTTTTTGTAACTTCTTTAGAGGCTGATCTTGATAAAGAAAGCATGTCAGGATTCTGATCAACTCCAATAATTTTCCCTTCCTTCCCAACAATTTGGGCACAAATGAAAGCATTTTTGCCGCTACCACTTCCAAGGTCTAAGACTATATCATTTTTTTGAACATATTTTGTTGGATCACCACACCCATAGTCTCTTTCTATAACCTCTTGAGGAATTGCTTCAAGTAAAATGGGATCAAACCCAACTGGTGTACAAAGACAACTTTCTTTTTCTTGTGCGGCTGAGCCATATCTTTCTTGAATAGCATCTTTATGATCGAATTGATTAGGTGCTTTATTAGATGTGTTTGTATTACAGCAACTTTCAGACATATTTTTTAAGGACTCTTGATAAATATAGCCAAAAAAAAAGCCCCTGAAAAAAGGGCTTTTAATTTGTTAATTAAATTATTTAGTGTAATTAACACCTCTGTAATTTAATTCTGCTTTTTCATTACTTGAAGAAGCGTCATCCATTCTGTTGGTGTATACGTTTCTTCTGTAGGTAAGTTCAACAAGTTGCTTTTTAGCAGCTTCTTTGTTTTGAACGTAGTTTTTACCTCTGTAAGTTAAAGTAGTCATGTTTCGATGTGACAACACGGCCATCCCCCGTTCCATGGTATGACTCGAACTGCGCCCTCAAAGAGGGTGAACGAAAAAGTAGCTATTGCTACCAAATTATTATAACCGTATTTTTAACTTCATGTCTAGCTTTTACAAATAGAAACGAAGATTTAATGTTTTTTTTATTATTATCTTAGGTAAATTTTTTTATAAATAGTCTCTAAAAGGGTTTATGTTTATATTTGGTTTAATCTTCATTTAACTATTTATTTATGACAGGTTTTTTATATTTCTTGGGAAATACTTTAAGGTGGCCAGTGTTAAAGCCAAAAGAATTTTTTTCACTACATGCTTATTTTTCAATTATTTATTTGATAACTTTTACTTTGAGTAAATATGATGTAAGCCAATCAAATTTAGTTTTTACTTTAGGAATTCTTGCACCTCTTTTAATCGCTATTGGTCAAGGACTTCCAATTGATTGCCTTGATATGGAATCATCTTTGTTAAAGGAATTAAAAACTAAATAATATGTATTTCAGTTAAAAATTTTTATAAAACCTGTACAACTTCGCTTATTTCAGGAATCATTTCTTTTAACTTTCTTTCAATACCCATTTTGAGAGTCATAGTGCTACTTGGGCAACTACCACATGCTCCTTGAAGTCTGACTTTGACAATTGGACCATCTATTTCTGCAATCTCTACATTACCTCCATCAGAAATTAAAAAAGGTCTTAGCTCGTCAAGGACTTTTTCAACATTTTCGTTTGTCAGCGAGAGTGTTTCAGTACTCATAATTTTGGATTAACTTTATAATAAGCCTAGAAAGAAATCTGATTAATTGCAAAAAAGATAATTTTCTGTTGTGACTTCATCTAAAAATCCCACAAATGACAATAGCTACTTTGATGCAGTCTTAGTAGGAGCAGGGATAATGAGTAGTACTTTAGCCCTCCTAATTTCAGAAGTTTTACCAGATATAAAATTTCTTATTATAGAAAAATTAAATGCTCCAGGAAGTGAAAGTACTGGCGCTTTTAATAATGCAGGTACAGGACATGCGGCTAATTGCGAATTAAACTATACCCCTTTAGATGAAAAAGGAAATCTAAAAATAGATAAAGCGCTCTCAATAAATCGTTCTTTTGAAACTTCCATGTCTTTATGGGCCTCATTGTATGAAGCAGGGAAAATTGATATTAAGAAGTTTCTAAAATTTATTCCTCATATTAGCTTTGTGTCTGGTCAGGATAATATTTCTTTTTTAAAAAAAAGATTTCAGAAAATGAGCGAAAATCCTGAATTTATCAATATGGAATTTTCTACATCTTTTGATGAAATTTCATCATGGGCTCCTCTAATAACAAAAGATAGAAATCCATCTACTCAAATTGCTGCTACCAGAATAGGCAGAGGAACTGATATTAATTTTGAGGCTTTAACTAAAGAGTATTTGTCATTAGTTGCCTTAAACAAAAATGTTGAAATTAGATACAAAACAGAATTAGTAGATTTAAAGAAAATTGATAAAAAACAATGGGAACTAGAAATCAGTTCTGAAGGTAGAAAAACTTCAATTAGAACTGGCTACGTTTTTCTTGGTGCTGGTGGAAAAACAATTAATTATTTACAAAAATCAAAAATTCCAGAAGCAAAAAGTTATGGTGGATTTCCTGTTAGTGGGAAATGGCTTATTTGCGAGAAAAAAGATCTAACAGAAAAACATAACTCAAAAGTTTATGGTAAAGCTGATATTGGATCGCCACCAATGTCTGTGCCTCATTTAGACACAAGATGGATTGATAATAAAAAACTTCTTTTATATGGACCTTTTGCTGGATTTACAACGAAATTTCTAAAACAAAGTTCATACTTTGACTTATTTAGTTCAATTAAAAAGAATAATATTTTTTCTATGTTAGACGTTGGTTTCAAGAACAACGATTTAATTAATTACCTAATATCACAATCATTAAAGAACCATAACTCAAGAGTTGAGAATTTAAGGAATATGATGCCATCAGCTAATCCTTCTGATTGGTATTTAAAGAATGCTGGTCAAAGAGTCCAAATAATTAAAAAAACTGAAGGCGGTGGTTCTTTGAAATTTGGAACTGAGATTGTAAATTCATCTGATGGATCATTATCTGCTTTGTTGGGAGCCTCTCCTGGAGCAAGTACTGCGGTTTCAATTATGGTTGAGGTTCTAGAAAAATCTGTTTTATTTTTAAAAGATAAGCATAATCTTCAGAAAAAAATAAATGACTTAATTTATCCAGAACTATCAGTCTCTGAAAATTACAGTACTTTCATAAAAGAAATTAAAAAAAGAAATAATTCCATTTTTGGTTTCCATCCATAATTCTAATTAGCTAATATAAATCAAGATGTAATAAGAGGAGAATTTTTCTTTATATATGACTGATATATCGGTTTCAAAAATTAGAAATTTCTGCATAATCGCTCATATTGATCATGGTAAATCCACCCTTGCAGATAGGTTGCTTCAAGATACTGGTACTGTGCAGCAAAGGGATATGCAAGAACAATTTTTGGACAGTATGGATCTTGAAAGAGAGAGAGGAATTACTATCAAGTTACAGGCCGCTAGGATGAAATATAAAGCTGATGATTCCCAAGAATATGTTTTGAACTTAATAGATACTCCAGGGCATGTTGATTTCTCTTATGAGGTTAGTAGATCTCTTCAAGCTTGTGAAGGCGCCTTACTTGTTGTTGATGCAAGTCAAGGAGTAGAAGCTCAAACCTTAGCTAATGTTTATCTTGCCTTAGAAAATAATCTTGAAATAATTCCTGTTTTAAATAAAGTTGATTTACCAGGGGCTGATGCTGAAAAAATAAAACAAGAAATAGAGGAAATTATTGGACTTGATACATCTAATGCAATAAATTGTTCAGCAAAAACTGGAGTTGGTATTAAAGATATTTTGGAAGCAATCGTAAGAAGAGTACCTCCTCCTCAAGATGAAATTAAACTACCTACAAAGGCACTGATTTTTGATTCTTATTATGATCCGTACAGGGGAGTTATTGTTTATTTCAGGGTGATATCTGGTTCTCTAAATAAGAGAGAAAAAATATTATTAATGGCAAGTAAGAAAAATTATGAACTAGATGAGATAGGAATAATGGCTCCTGATCAGCAGCAAGTTGATGAATTACATGCAGGAGAAGTTGGTTATTTAGCTGCTTCTATAAAATCAGTTGCTGATGCGAGAGTGGGAGATACGATTACTCTTTTAAATTCACCTGCCAATGATCCTTTGCCTGGATATAAGACAGCAAATCCTATGGTTTTTTGTGGCTTATTCCCGACTGATGCTGATCAATTCCCAGATTTAAGAGTATCACTAGAAAAATTACAATTATCTGATGCAGCTTTAAAATATGAGCCCGAAACCAGTAGCGCAATGGGCTTCGGATTTAGGTGCGGATTTCTAGGACTTCTTCATATGGAGATTGTTCAAGAAAGATTAGAAAGAGAATATGACTTGGATCTAATCGTAACGGCACCATCAGTTATTTATAAAGTTAATTTAAATCAGCAGGAACATATTTTTATTGATAATCCCTCTACAATTCCTGATCCACAACTTAGAGAATCAATAGAAGAGCCTTATGTGAAAATGGAAATTTATGCTCCCAATGAATTTAATGGAACGTTAATGGGTTTATGTCAGGAAAGAAGGGGAGTATTTATAGATATGAAATACATAACAACAGATCGAGTTACCTTGATTTATGAAATTCCATTAGCAGAAGTTGTTACAGATTTCTTTGATCAAATGAAAAGTAGAACCCAAGGTTATGCATCAATGGAATATCATTTGATTGGCTATAGAAAAAATGACCTTGTTAGATTAGATGTTCTAATAAATTCAGAAAGAGCAGATCCATTAACTTCTATTGTTCATAAAGATAAGGCTTATGGAATTGGCAGAAGTTTAGTTGAGAAATTAAAAGAACTTATTCCAAAACAACAATTTAGAATACCTATTCAAGCATCAATAGGTAGCAGGATTATTGCAAGTGAAAGCATAAGTGCTTTGCGAAAAGATGTTTTATCTAAATGTTATGGAGGGGATATTTCTAGAAAAAAGAAACTTTTAAAGAAACAAGCCAAAGGTAAAAAGAGGATGAAGGCAATGGGCAAAGTTGAAGTCCCTCAGGAAGCTTTTATGGCAGTCTTGAAATTAAACCAGTAATTTCTTTTAATTTAAAATTTATAGCTATTTATTTTTGAAAGAATTGGGTATATTTCATTTATATCTTTAAAAAAAGATTTTGGATATTAACTCATTTAATCGTGTCGGCGCAAATATCAGAAAAGCTGGATTTTTAATTGTACTTTTTTATCTTCTTGTTGTTTTAATAATGAAATTTTTAGAGGCCAATAATTTTTTTGGCTATTCATTTTCAATGTTAAGCAATGATATCTTTGCCCCTCCTTCTCTTAATCATTTTTGTGGCACAGATAGATTAGGAAGAGATGTTTGCTTAAGAACTTTGCAAGGATCATCTTTAGCGATAGAAGTTGTATTCTTAGCTATTCTCTTTTCATTAAGTTTGGGTTTGCCATTGGGATTATTAAGTGGATATTTTGGTGGTTTTTTTGATAAATGCTTATCACTAATAATGGATACTATTTTTTCAATACCTGTTATTTTGCTTTCAGTTGTTGTGGCTTTTGTATTGGGTAAGGGTATCCTTAACGCGGCTTTGGCATTGTGTATTGTTTACTCTCCTCAATATTTTAGATTAATCAGAAATCAGACAATATTGGTCAAATCCGAAACTTATGTGGAGGCAGCTCAAGTTGCAGGAGCTGATGTTAAAAAAATTATTTTTAAATATATTCTTCCAAATGTAATAACACCATTGCCTATTCTGCTTACCCTAAATGCTGCAGATGCTGTTTTGGTATTAGGAAGTTTAGGATTTTTAGGCCTTGGCGTTCCTGCAGATGTCCCAGAGTGGGGAAGTGATTTAAATCTGGCTCTTGCAGCTTTACCTACAGGTATCTGGTGGACTGCTTTGTTCCCAGGTTTGGCAATGTTTTTTTTAGTTTTAGGTCTTTCTTTTATAGGAGAGGACCTTGAAGAAATTTTTGATAGTCAAAATTCTGAATAAATTTAGTTATCTGTAATAGGATCAAGTTCTCCTTGATCATTCAACTTTGGATATTCTTTATCTGATTTTTTATACACCGCAGATAATTCTGGGTAACACCATTCAAAAAGTGTTTTTTGATATTCATTCATATTTAACCCTTCTCCATTAGCGGGCAATATACCTTTATTTTTTCTTTGGCGAACAGCTTCAAATAATAATATAGAAGCAGCAACTGAAACATTCAGAGATTGAACCATACCTCTCATAGGTATAAAAATTGATTGATCAACCATTGATATAAGTTCATTACTTAGTCCCCATTTTTCTGCTCCTAAAACAAAACATGTATTTTGAGAATAATCAAAATTTCTATAATCTACTGATTCGCTATTAAGAGTCGTTCCATATAATTTAAAACCCTTATTCTTTAAATCAGATATTGCCTTGATAGTGCTTTCATGATTATTCAGTTTTACCCATTTTTGACTTCCTTGAGCAGTACTATTAAAAGTCTTAACGGCATTCGTTTTGCTAATAAAATTCGCTTCGAAAACCCCTGCCGCATCGCATGTCCTTAATATCGCAGATAAATTATGTGGTTTATTTACATCCTCAACTAAAACAGTCAAGTTTTTCATTCTGCAATCTAAAACACTTTTGATTCGTTCAAATCTTCTTGGCAAAATTGACATTTATAATTCTTTACACTTTTAAATTATATTCAAAAAATATTGATTACCTATTAAATCTCTTGGTTTATAATATTTTGGTAGTTTAAATTAACTAAATGGCATACATAGAATGGGACTATACATTAATAACAAGTATGGTAGAAAAACAAGGGTGGGATTTACCTGATCGTGAATCGGAAGAATGGAATAAATTTAACGATGAACTAGGAGAAAAAATGAGAGGTGTTGGACTTATTTTTGAAAAATATTGTAAATTTACTCCTGATGTAGGAGAAGGAGTTCATCTTCTAGATGACTGATCATAAATAGTTTTAAACCATTGATGTATCCCTTAATCAATGGCTTATTAATTAATAAGATAATATAATTTCACTAAATTAGAACTGGCAATTATTAAGGCTTTATAAAGCTTGTATTCTAAAAAAAAATTTTTATTCCACAAAAAAGTTATTTAATTTCTATATTTGAATATAAATATGAAAAATAAATTAACTTTTTTATTCGATGGTGGATGTCCACTATGTTTGAGAGAAACAAATTTTCTTAAAAAAAGAGATACCTTAAATCAAATTGCATTTATAGATATTAATAGTAAGGATTATGATCAAAGTCTTTTTAATGACATCTCATATTCAGAAGCTATGTCAAACCTGCATGGGATCATTGAAAATGGTGAAATTATTAGGGGACTAGATGTACTTGCATATTCTTATGAATTAGTTGGATTAGGTTGGGTTTATTATCCTTTGAAGATTAAGCTCTTATCTCCATTATTGAGATTGGCTTACAGATATTGGGCAAAATATAGACTTCATATTACAGGTAGATCCGATATTGAAAAACTTTGTACCTCACAATGTGAACAATAAAAATAAATATGGAAAGTATCGATATAGACAGAATAATAGAAATGTGTTGGGAAGATAGAACACCTTTTGAAGCTATCGAGTATCAATTTGGTTTAAAAGAGGAAGATGCTATAAAAATTATGCGTCAAAATCTTAAACCCAAATCTTTCAAAGTCTGGAGAAAGAGAGTTTCGGGAAGAAATACAAAACATATGGCCCTTAAAGATTCAACTAGATTTAAATCTACTCATAAAAGAAAATTATAAATTTTGAAAAATCTTTCTACTAAAACTTGTCCTGTTTGCGATAGGCCGTTTGAGTGGCGTAAAAAATGGAAAAACTGTTGGGATGATGTTATCTACTGTTCAAAAAGATGTAGTAACAGGAAGTCGCAAAGATGAAACAAGTATCAATTATTTTCCCGAATCAACTTTTTAGAGAAAGCCCAATCTTAAAAATAAATTGTGAAGTTTTGATTTTGGAAGACTCATTATTTTTTGGAAATGATAAATTTCATAAATTAATTAACCATAAAAATAAGTTAGTTTTTCATAGGGCATCTATGCTCGCTTATAAAAATTATTTAGAAATATCTGGCTTTAAAGTTTTATATATCGAAAACAAGAATAATGTTTCTACAGTTGATTACTTATCGGAATTTATTAAAAATAAATATCAAAAAATAAATCTCATTGACCCTCATGATTTTTTAATAATGAAGAGGATTAATAATTTTGTTGAAAATAATAATTTAGCTTTAAATATTTTGCCTTCTCCTATGTTTATGAGCAGTGAAGATTTAAAAGATTTATTTGCATCAAATGCAAAAAAACCTCTTATGGGGAGATTTTATGAGAATCAAAGAAAGAGCCAAAAGATATTAGTTAATCCTGATGATACACCTGAAGGTGGTAAATGGAGTTTCGATGAAATGAACAGAAAAAAATTACCCAAAAAAATAAATATACCCGATACACCTAAATTACAAAAAAATAAATTTGTAGTTAATGCAGAAAGTTCATTAGCCAATTTTGATATCGAGTTTATTGGAGAAAGTAATAACTTTTTATATCCAACTAATTTTGAAGAGGCAGATGAATGGTTAAATGATTTTTTTAAACATAGATTTTTCTTATTTGGAGATTATGAGGATGCTATTTCTAAAGAAAATTCTTTTTTATGGCACAGTTTACTTTCTCCTCTTTTAAATAGCGGCTTATTAACCCCAGATGTAGTAGTAAATAAAGCATTACTTTTTGCAAAAAATAATAATGTTCCTATTAACTCTTTAGAGGGTTTTATTCGTCAAATTATTGGATGGAGAGAATTTATTTGCCTCGTCTATAAAAAATACGGAACAAAGATGCGAAATAGTAATTTTTGGAATTTTGAAGATAAGCCAATTCCAAAATCTTTTTATCAAGGGAATACAGGAATTGAACCAGTAGACGTTGTTATAAAAAATATTATTAAATATGGTTATTGTCATCATATTGAGCGGCTAATGATTGTTGGCAACTTTATGCTTCTATGTAGAATTCACCCCAACCAAGTTTATAAATGGTTTATGGAAATGTTTATTGATTCCTATGATTGGGTTATGGTCCCAAATGTTTACGGAATGAGTCAGTTTAGTGATGGTGGTATCTTTTCAACAAAGCCATATATATCAAGCTCTAATTATGTAAAAAAAATGTCTAATTTTAAAAGTGGCCCATGGTGTGAAATATGGGATGGCTTATTTTGGAAATTTATTAAAGATAATGAAAGCTTTTTTAGAAAGCAATATCGTCTGGCAATGTTAACGAGAAATCTCGATAAAATGTCAGAGGAAAAATTAAATAATCACTTAAAAACGGCTGATAAATTTTTAAGAGATATTCAATAAATTAAGACTAATAACCTGCAGTTGTCTTTGAAAAATTAAAAGAATATTATGTTATGAAGAAATATAAAGTACGGATGTTAACGTAGGAAAATTAGATTTATCTAATGGAAATTGGAACACTTTTTTTAAAAAGTAATTCGACGGGAATTATAACTTTTTCTGAATTAGATTGGATAACTACCCATCAATCTAATTTCACTAGGTTGGAGGAATCCATAGCAATTAAATTAGGCAGAATGCTTGATGCAGGATCTATCAATATTGGTTGCCGCTTGAAATACTGAATAAGTTTTTATTTTATAATGAAGTATCAAAAAGAGAAAAAAATATTTTTTCGGGAAAGAATCCATTCTTTAAATATCTTTCTTTTTTTAGGATTTAATCTCTCACTTATTTCTATCTTAGGTTTTATTTGGTTTAATTCTGCAATTGAAAAAAGTAGTTTAAATTTTTGAATTTTTTGTATATTAAAGTTATCTTTAAAAAATTAATTATATTTTGAGCATAGGATATTTACAAAGAAAGGCAGCTTGGGAAATTTTATTAAAAGTTAGTTCTGGTGATTTTTCTGATCATGCTCTTGAAAAGGTTTTAAAAAATTATCAATTTAATCCTCTTGATATAGCTTTTATTACGGAATTATCTTTTGGCTGCATAAGATATAGAAAATTTCTTGATCTTTGGACGGATCATACATCAAAAATTACTCATAAAAAGCAGCCTCCAAAGTTAAGATGGCTTCTACATATAGGTTTGTATCAACTATTGAAAATGGATAAAATCCCATTTCCTGCTGCTATTTCTACCACTGTAGAAGTAGCTAAAAAAACAGATTTAAATGGTTTAGCGGGAACTGTAAATGCGATATTGAGAAATGCATCAAGAAAATTAGAACAAAAAATCTTTCCGGAATTATCTTCTGATAGAAAAGAAAGAATTTCATATCTTGAATCATTTCCATTATGGCTTGTGAAGGATCTTTATAAATGGGTCGGCAATAGCGAGGGTGAAAATATCATTAAGGCATTTAATAAAAAACCATCAATTGATTTGAGAATCAACCAATTAAAAACTAATTTAGATAAATTTTTAAAAGTACTTCATGAAAATAAAATTGATGCTGAAATTATTAATGATTTACATAATGGAATTACTTTAAAATCTAATCCAAGATCTATAAAAAATTTACCAGGATATAGTGATGGACTTTGGACAATTCAAGATAGATCTTCTCAGTGGATAGCACCTCTCCTAAATCCAAAAGAAGGTGAAAAGATTTTAGATGCTTGTGCAGCTCCAGGAAGTAAGTCTACCCATCTTGCAGAATTAACAAATGATAGTGCTGAAATCATTGCAGTAGATAGATCAGCAAAAAGATTGAAAATACTGCAATCAAATTTAGAAAGGTTAAATTTGAAATCTGTTAATACCCTTAAGGCTGATGCTACGAGTTTGATTGAATTAAATCCAAAGTTTATATCTTATTTTGATAAAATTTTATTAGATGCTCCATGTTCAGGCATTGGAACTCTTTCCAGGAATCCAGATTCTAGATGGTCTTTAAGTAAAGAAAAAATAAAATCTTTAACTTTATTACAGGAAAAACTTTTGGAGAGTATTTTCCCTCTTTTGAAAAAAAATGGCACTTTAGTTTATTCAACTTGTACTATTTGTCCCGATGAAAATAATCTGTTAATTGAACGATTTATTGAAAAAAACAAAACTTTAAAATTGATTAGCCAAAAGCAAATTTTACCTAGCTTGGATTATCCTGGTGATGGATTTTATTCTGCAATAATTTCTTATAAATCTTAAAAATATAATTTATTTTTTAATTGGAATTTTATAAATTTCAGATATGAACTTCTTCCATAAATAAGCTGCATTCCCACTAGATAATTCAGATTCCTTGTTATCGTCATAACCTATCCAGATCCCTGTTGTAAGGTTATCAATGGAACCAATAAACCAGAGATCTTTATTTCCATCAGATGTTCCTGTTTTCCCATAAATTTTCTTTCCTTTTATAGAGGCTGCTTTTGAAGTGCCTTCTTTAACAGATTTTTCAAGAAGTTTTTTTATTTTCTTGTTTATTTTTAAATCTAATATTTTCTTGGAAATAGATTTATTTTCCCAAATAGTTTGTTTTTTAAATGATTCTATTTTTTCTATGATTTCAGGGCTTTGAATCTTCCCATTATTGTTTATTGCAGAATATGCATTTGTGATGTTTAAAAGATTATCTCCGTAGGCGCCAATAGCTAATGATGGGAATTCCTCAAACTCTTGCTTGTAACCTAGTCCAAATGAATTCGCTAAATTAATAATATTTTTTAAGCCGATTTTTTTTGTTATTGATATTGGAACGATATTTGATGAACTTTTAAACGATTCAATCAAAGATATTGATCCTTTATAGTCTTCTGAAAAATTTTTTGGGCAATAACTTTCCCAGCATATTGGTAAGTCTTCAAATTTATCGCTTAATTTTATTCCTTCTATTAATGCAGCGGCATAAGGGATTATTTTAAAAGTAGAACCTAAAGGTCTTACAGATGAAATCACTCTATTGTATTCATTAATTGATGGATTTTTGCTGTTTATCATTGTCCTGATTAGTCCTGTGTTTGATTCGATAGATAACATACCAAATTCAAGTTCTTTAGGCCCTGCGTATCTTGATATTTTTTGACCTTTTTCTTGCCAATCTTTGTTGATAGAAGATTTAATTCTTAAAAACTGATAATCATTTTTACTTCCAATTTTTTTATTTGTTTCCTTAAGAATAAAGTTAATTAGTAATTTATCATCTAAAAAATTATCAGCTGTTTGATAATTTAACTTTATTTTTTCTTTAATAGCCTTATTCTTATTTGCAAGAGTAATATATCCATCAACATACATTGATTCAAGAACTTTATTTCTATTTTTAATAGCTAGTTCTAAATTTTGATAAGGTGAATAAATTGATGGAGCTGGAGCTAATCCTGTAATTAATGCGATCTCTGATAATGTCAATTCTTCTATAAATTTTCCAAAATAAATTTGGGCAGCCTCGTCTACCCCGTATGCTCCTGATCCTAGATAAATATTATTTAAATATAATTTTAAAATTTGATTTTTGTTATATCTAAATTCAAGTATGAGTGATATAAATATTTCTTTGATTTTTCTTTGAAAACTTAAATCATTACTTAGAAAAAGTAATCTAGCAACTTGTTGTGTAATCGTACTTCCTCCCTCTTTAACATAACCACTTCTAATATTTTGAATAAGGGCACGTGAAATACTTTTTAAATCTATTCCATTATGTTTATAAAATCTTTTATCCTCAGAAGATATAAAAGAATGTTTAAGAAAAAATGGAATTTTATGATAACTATTATCTATTTCAAATTTGCGGCTTAATTTGCTTAATATCTTATTATCAGAAGATGATATTACATAAGAATATTTGGTTTCCCGAGACTTTTTATTTTTAGAAACATCAAATTTTAAGGTACTAAATATTAGACTAAAAAAATAAAAAGATATTCCAGAAAAAATTAATATTGGAATTATTAAAACAAAAGATTTGAATTTAATCTTTTGCACCTTAAGCAACTAAAAAACTATGTCCTATCGCTAAAGCTGTAACTAACATTCCAGTTATAAGGAACGGTTGGGCACTTGCTTGATATTTGACATCAAACTTGAGAGGATCTCTTAGTAACCACATATCTTGAAATGTAATTTGTGGAATTACCAATAAAACCAAAATTACAGAGGCTAAATGTTGACCAATAATGACTAATACTATAACCATTGCTAATTGAAAAATATCAATCAGTCCTGCACTTATTCTACTTGCATTTTTTATTCCAAATACTACTGGTAGAGAATTCAAGCCTAGCTTTGAGTCTCCTTCAACACTTTTGAAATCATTAATAACAGCAATTCCAAGTCCTGAGAGGCTATAAGCAAGTGTAAGTATCGCCGTCACGATTGTTAATTTCCCAAACAAGGCTTGTCCTGCCCACCAAGGTAAAGCTATATAAGATGCTCCTAATGCATAATTACCAAGCCAACCATTCTGTTTTAATTTGAGTGGTGGAGCAGAATATATATAACTAACAAAGGAACCTCCTAATGCCAAAAGTAAGACGGAGGGGAAGCTGTGCTTAGCATATAAATCTAATAGAAAAGCAACTATTAAACCAGCTATAAGTAATACCCAGATTTGTATTTTTACATCTTTAATTGAAATTTTGCCAGAAGGAATTGGTCTATTTGGTTCATTAATTGCATCAATTTCTTTATCAAAAAAATCATTTATGGTTTGGGTATAACCAGCCAGAAGTGGTCCACTCATCAACATACATGCTAATGAAGCTAGAACATTACTAAATGTCCATTCAAAATTCCCACTTGCAGCTGCTCCACAAATAACTCCCCATATCAAAGGGATCCACGTTATGGGTTTCATTAACTGTATACGGAGTTTCCATATACTTGATGTTTCAGAGGCGCCCTTAATTCCTAATAGTTGTTTTGGATCATTCACTTTACTCTTTAACCTTTCTCAATTTCTTCTGGGAAAAACCAATTTTGCTCACCATTCTGAAATTTTGCTGTTATGCCAATACTTCTGCCGTCTGTCATTTTATAGCCTGTTATGACAGCTTTAGGATTCGAGGATATTTGATCGATTAATTTAGCTGGTAGTCTATCTTTTACTTTGTTAATGTTAATTTTGATTTTACTACCGATTTTGGGTAATAATTTTGTTTCAGCCATAAGAGGTAAAATGGAAGCTATTATGAAAGATTAACAGCATTTGGACAATTTTTGCTAAAATGGTAGCTCTTCGTTTAATTCCTTGTTTAGATGTCGCCCATGGCAGAGTGGTTAAAGGTGTAAATTTTGTTAACTTGAGAGACTCAGGCGATCCTGTTGAATTGGCTTGTAGGTATTCTGATGAGGGCGCAGATGAATTAGTATTCTTAGATATTAGAGCTAGTGTAGAAAATAGAAATACATTAGTTGACCTTGTCTCTAGGACCGCAAAATCAGTAAAAATACCATTTACAGTTGGTGGGGGAATAGACTCTGTTTCTTCAATTAATGATCTTTTAAGAGCTGGAGCGGACAAAGTGAGTTTGAATTCTTCTGCTGTTAGAAATCCAGATTTAATTTCTAAAAGTTCTAGAGAATTTGGTAATCAATGTATCGTGATAGCAATTGATGCTAAAAGAAAATTTAATAAGACTGATGAATGGGAGGTATATGTAAAAGGAGGGAGAGAAAATACTGGAATAGATGTATTAAGTTGGGCAAAGAAAGTTGAGGAGTTAGGAGCAGGTGAAATTTTGCTTACTTCAATGGATGGTGATGGCACGCAGAATGGATATGATTTACATCTGACTGAATCTGTTGCCAATATTGTTAATATTCCATTGATTGCTTCAGGAGGAGCAGGTTGTTTAGAAGATATCTATGATGTTTTCAATGAAGGCAGGGCATCTGCCGCACTTTTAGCATCATTACTTCATGATAAGAAACTTTCTTTAAGAGAAATAAAGACTTTCCTTCTCGAAAAAAAACTTCCAATTAGACCATATGAATAAAAATTTAATTTAATACCAAAAAAAAATAAGTTAAAAATTTAAAAATGAAATTCACAAAAAATATCGAAGTCAAAAATATATTTAATAGAATTTCTTATAAATATGACTTTTTAAATAATCTATTAAGTTTTGGGCTGCACAGATTATGGAAAAGGAAATTAGTTAATTTATTGGAACCTTTAAATGGTGAAGATTGGGCTGATTTATGCTGTGGAACTGGAGATTTAGCATTCTTAATTTCTGAGAGAGTTAGTCCAAGGGGTTCAATTACTGGGATTGACAGTGCAGAGGATATCTTAAATATTGCAAAAAAAAAATCAGATCTTAAAAAAAATAATTTTATTAAGTGGGAAATTAAAGATGTATTAGAAATTAATGATTATTCAAAAAATTTTGATGGGATTTGCATGTCATATGGACTTAGAAACTTGAATAATGTTGAAGGGGGAATAAAAAAAGTTTTTGATCTTTTGAAGGATAAGGGAAGAGCAGGATTTTTGGATTTTAATCACTCAACAAGAAATTCTTTATCCAATATTTTTCAGAAAATTTATTTGAGATTAATTGTAGTAAACATTTCGCGGATTTTTAATTTAGGTCCAGAGTACGCATATATTGAAAAAAGTATTAGTAATTTTCCAAAGAAAAATGTGCTTATAAATATTGCTAAGGAAGTTGGATTTAAAAAAGCTGAATATATGACTATTTTGGGGGGGCAAATGGGAATACTAATTTTAACTAAATAAAGAATTTAGTTTTTTATTTTTCTCCAACAAAAAGAACACTTTCCCCATCTTTTGATTTCGCCCTCAGGAGTAGGGGAATTACAAACAGTACAAATGCACATATTATTTTGATTAATTCTGCTTGGATGCTGTGCCCAAACTATCTTTGCATTAGTAGCTTTGATATTTTTATCTTTAATTTCATAATTTTGTATTATTTTTATTTCATTCAAAGTTATTCCAATTTTCTCGATTCTCTCTTTTAATTTATGCTTGTTATAGATTAAAGCTTGGCGCCACTGTGGATGATTTACTGCAATAGTAAGTATTTTTTTTTCAATATTTAATGGTTTACATTCTTGAAAAAGTTCTAAGCCGATTAAGTTTTTCCAGTTTTCGTTGATTTTAGTGAGTTGATCTAAGTCACCGCAGGATTTTTTGAAATTATCAAGACAATTTTTTAATGGATGTGGATTCCTTCTATTCACTATTGGCAAATACTTTTTGTCCAATTTGTAAAATTTACTTATTAAGACTAAAGTTAATCTAATCTTTAAAAAGATGCACGTTGTTTTAATAAAGAATTTGTGAAAGTTATTGGACCTGCAGCTAGGACAGTTTTTTATTTTAAAAAAATTCAGGGTCAATATCCAACCTGGACAATTCATTACAAAATAAAATGTAAAAGTACCGAAAATGAGTTAACAAACTTGCTTGAATATTCTGAAATAAAGAAAAACCAGCCATTAGCGATAATCGCAAGAGAACAGTTCTCAGGGGTTGGCCAAAATTCAAAAACTTGGGTTTCTCCAAAAGGCGGGATTTGGTTAAGTGCAGCTTACCCAATATTTTCAAAAGAATTTGAATCCCAAATATTTAATTTGTCTTTAGGTATTAAGTTATGTGAAATGCTTAGACAAGAGAATATAAATGTTTGTTTGAAATGGCCAAATGATATTTTTTTTGGTTCAAAAAAGTTGATTGGATTTTTACCAAGGGTGATAACAAGAGGCAAAAAAATTATCTATGCAAGGTTAGGACTTGGCATGAATGTTTTAAATTACACCCCATCAGAAGGTATTTCATTATCAAAAGTACTTCAAACTAAGAATATTAATCAACATTATTGGACAGCCAAAGTTCTTAAAGCTTTTTATGATGCAATTCAATGTAACAAGAAAAAAGAATATGTGATTAAATCTGCAAATAAGTTTCTTACTAAAAGTTTTTTACCTAGTGGTTATTGTCCTGATTCATGGAAAATTAAAGATATTGATTCGAACGGGAATTTAAGAATTGAAAATGAAACTCAACTGAAGGTAATTAGAAGGTTTTAAATTTAATTAACTTTTAATTCAACTATTCTTCCATCCTTAAATTTGGCAATTTTTTTTGCGCGATTTGCAACTTCATCTTCATGCGTAACTAAAACTATAGTTATTCCAGTTTCATGCAGTTTGTCAAAAAGATCTAATACATCTTCAGTGGTTTTTGAATCTAGTGCTCCAGTAGGTTCGTCTGCTAACAAAATTGCGGGGTTATTTATAATAGCCCTCGCAATAGCAACTCGTTGTTGTTGACCTCCGGATAGTTGGTTTGGGCGATTATTCATTCTTTCTGAAAGGCCAACTTTTTTTAGAGCATTCTTACCTCGCACTAATCTTTGCTCAGGCTCAATACCAGCATAAATCATAGGCAAAATTACGTTTTCAAGAGCAGTTGCATCTGAAAGAAGATGAAATTGTTGAAAAACGAAGCCTAATTTTTGGTTGCGTATTTCTGCGAGCTCATCATCAGATAAATTCTCAACAGGAATACCATTTAATTTATAAATACCTTCAGATGGTCTATCTAAACATCCAATAATATTCATAGCTGTACTTTTGCCTGAGCCACTTGCCCCCATTACAGCTAAATAATCACCTTTATAAATTTCTAAGTTTATGCTGTCTAAGGCTTTGACAGTAAGATCCTCTTTCCCATATGTTTTAGATAAATTTTCTAAACTCGCGACTTTCTTAGACATTTATTGAAGAATACTTCTAGGACATATTGTTTGCTGTAGCAATAATATCTTGTAAGAAAGGAGTTTCTGAAACTGCAGTATTGGCTAATTTAAAAAGAGGATTAGATAGGATTCCTCCAAGAGCAGTTACCGCCACGCAAGTATAAAGTGCAATTCTCAAGGGAGGTAATCCTACAATTCCCCAATTAATTTCAGGATATGATTTAACTATTTCAGAAGCTTCCTGTGGTTCTTTAACTACCATCATTTTTATCACTGAAATGTAGTAATAAATAGATATAACTGAAGTTACTAAGCCAACAATTACTAGTAGATATTGATGATTTGCCCAACCTGCAAAGAACAAGTATATCTTTCCAAAAAATCCCAACATCGGAGGTAAACCTCCAAGAGATAGAAGACAAAGGCTTAAACCTAATGTAATGAGAGGATCTTTTTGATAAAGTCCTGAGTAATCAAGAATTCTGTCAGAACCAGTTCTTAGTGAGAAAAGTATTACACAAGAAAATGCACCCAAATTCATAAATAGATAGGCAGCCAAATATAAAACAGCAGCTGATAAACCATCTTGTGTGCCAGATACTATTCCAATCATTACAAATCCTGCTTGTCCAATAGAACTGTAAGCTAGCATCCTTTTCATTGAGGTTTGAGCTAGAGCTACAACATTTCCTAGAGCCATACTCAATATTGCCAAAATGGTAAATAAAAGTTTCCATTCTTCGTCAAAAGAAGAGAAAGTTGTGCTTAATATTCTTATTGCAAATGCAAAGCCCGCTGTTTTTGAACCAACAGATAAAAAAGCTACTACAGGAGTAGGTGAACCTTCATATACGTCTGGAGTCCATTGATGAAAGGGAACAGCAGCAATTTTAAATGCAACTGTTGATAAGACAAATACAAGTGCTAGTGAGGTAATGAAGGATGGCTTATTGATAATCTCTAAACCTATTGTCGCTAAGTTTGTTGAGCCACTTAATCCATACAGAAAAGAGGATCCATACAAATAGACAGCAGCAGCAGCTGATCCAACAAGGAGGTATTTTAAGGCCGCTTCTGAACTTCTTGGATCTCTCTTGAGGTAACCAGAAAGTAAGTAGCTTGCTACAGATAAAGTTTCAAGAGATATAAATACACTAATAAGGTCAGTAGATCCACATAAAAGCATTGCTCCAAGGGTGGCAGAAAGAACTATTGCAGCAAACTCGCCAATTGGGCTACCACTTTGTTCTGTATACCGCCAACTTATTAGTAAAGATACCAAGGTTGATAAAGAAATTATTGCTCTAAATGCGATTGCCAAATTATCTGAATTAAAGGACCCAAGGAATGCGCTTTCTACCGGATTACTCCATTGCAAAGCCAAGCTAACAAGAGAGCTTCCGATTGACAAATAGCAAATTATTGGTGCCCATTTTGATGCAGTTTTTTCTCCAGCTAAATCTACAAGAAGTGTTCCAACAATACCTAGTAAAATAAAAGCCTCTGGAATAATGGCTTGAGCATTTAAATTAATTGTAAAGATTTCGTTGGGCACTTTATTAAATTGGATTAAATTAGAAGTTTGATTGTAAGGGTCTAGGAGTTAATCTTAACTTGATTATAATTTGTGGGTATGATTTTTGAAATTTTCAGAAGAAATTACTTGAAAAAGCTTCAAATAATCATAATATGCCCTAACTGAACAAAAACACCAATTTTTGAAATAAACCTTGGATCACACACTTGTTATTGTTGAAAGTCCCACCAAGGCAAAAACTATAAGAAAGTTTTTGCCTCCTAATTATGAAGTTCTCGCTTCAATGGGACATGTAAGAGATCTTCCAAAAGGAGCTGCTGAAATACCTGCTGCGGTTAAAAAGGAAAAATGGTCAAGGATAGGAGTTAATACAACAGAAGATTTTGAACCACTTTATATAGTTCCAAAAGATAAGAAAAAGGTTGTTAAAGAGTTAAAAGATGCATTGAAAGGTGCGACCCAGCTATTACTGGCAACTGATGAAGATAGAGAGGGAGAGAGTATTAGCTGGCATCTCCTGCAAATACTTAAGCCTAAAATACCAACTAAGAGAATGGTTTTTCATGAAATCACAAAAAAGGCAATTAATAAAGCTTTAGATCAAACAAGAGAAATTGATATGGAACTTGTTCAGGCTCAAGAAACAAGAAGAATCTTGGACAGGCTTTTTGGATATGAATTATCTCCTTTACTTTGGAAGAAGGTAGCCCCCCCGACTATCTGCTGGTCGTGTTCAATCAGTTTCTGTAAGACTTCTTGTTAGGAGAGAGAGAGAAAGAAGATCCTTTAAAAAAGCTAGTTACTGGGGGATTAAAGCTTCCCTAGTGAAAGATAATATTACTTTCGAAACTAAATTATTCAGTTTAAACGGTCAAAGAATTTCTAATGGTTCAGATTTTGAC
>CACGIB010000002.1 GCA_902573045.1 uncultured Prochlorococcus sp. | reverse complement strand
GCTCATCTCATTCAAAGAGTGATGCGCAAGATTTAGCGAGAAGATTAAAAATAAATTTCAATAGCATCCCAATTGAGAACTTGATGAGCTCTTTTGAAGAATCTTTTGTAAAAACTATATCTTTCGAGATGGCTGAAATAACAAATCAAAATATTCAATCAAGGATCAGAGGAACGCTTCTGATGGCTTTAGCAAATCAAGAAAAGCATTTATTACTTTCAACAGGAAATAAATCAGAGCTTGCTGTAGGATATTGCACACTCTATGGTGATATGAATGGGGGATTATCGGTAATTGGGGATTTATACAAAACTAATGTTTTTAAATTATGCAATTGGCTTGATAGTGAAGATTCAATTAATCATAGAAAATCATATATGTTAGATACTAATGTAAATATAATTGGGGAAAATATACGTACAAAAGCTCCGAGTGCTGAATTGGGTCCTGGTCAGTTAGATACTGATTCTCTCCCACCTTATTCTATTTTAGATAATATTCTTAAAGGAATTATTGAAGAAAAAAAAGATTTACAACAACTAGAAGAAGATGGTTATAAAAAAGAATTAATTTTAAAAATAATCTCACTTATAAAAAAAGCAGAATTCAAAAGAAAGCAGGCTCCTCCTATTCTTAAGCTAAGCAGTCAGTCATTGGGAAGTGACTGGAGAGTTCCAATTGCAATATCTTATTAATCACGATAAAAACACTGTTGTATTTTTTTCAAAGGCCGTTTAACTGAATCAAGGTTGATACCTTTTTTGATAGCAAGAATTATGCCTGCAGCTTCTAAATAATTATCCACTTCAAAAAGATTGGGATAATCATAAAACTCATTTGTCACTTTTAATATATTTTGATTTTTTACTGAGATAATATTTAAACCTTTTTCAATCCCTGCTAGTACTGCTTCTCCACCTAATGCTCCATTAGGAACAACAATAGATTCAATCTGATCAGGGTGTAGTGAGATTGATTCATTTTTAACAGGCAATTCAACAATGTCAGGTGCATTGCTCAACCCAATCAGTACTGATGGTAAAAAGGTATGTCCAATTTCCTCTGCAGCTGCACGAGGATCTAAATTTTCATTCAATTCAATTGGATTTAAAGCAGGTGCATGAGCACAGGGAACTTTTAAAAATTTACTTATCAAATGACTTATAACTGCTTCGACTCCAGAAATAGGATCAACCCCTTTCCCCTCTCGATAGATATTTGTTTCTAAGGAATCTGAATCATCTGGAAATTTTGCCACAATTGCTATTGCCGTAGCTCCTTTTTCTATTAAACATTTTCCAGCATCAATTAGAGTGTCAGGATTTTCAATTCTTCCACCACTGATTTTTGAAGAATCAGAATCAATAACTATGTTTAATGGCTTTTTTGTAATCACATAAGAATAAACATTAATCCCTAAAGTAGAAACACATGCATCAGCAACTTGTAAATGTCTCACTAATATTTCTTTTTCAATGGCTGAATCAAAAATTATACCAATTTTCTGTTGTTTTACCCTTTTTAAGGCGATTTCTCCTTTAGCAAGTCGATCTAAACTATAACCCTCAACATAAAAAATATTTTTATCTTTTTCAGAAAGAGTACCGCCATTCATAACATTTGGATGAGTAATTAAACATCCACTTGCCGATGCTAATAATTTAGCGGTAGGCAGTGCGTCCCCAGCAAAACCTCCTACTTCACAACCGATACCAGTTGGAACAATGAATATTGTTGGTGAATTTTCCATTATTAAAAATATTTCAATTTATATTTTTTAATTAGCTAAGACAGCTTTAATTTTAAGTTTTTTTGTTCCAAAAGAGTCAATAGAACTTTGAATATCAACAATTGACCATCGAATTAAATCACCTTTTTTTTCTAAATTAGCAATGATAAATTCCCTTAAATTTTTTAATTTTATTGAAGCTGGCCAATCTAAATAAAAATCAACTGAACTTAATTTCATTTTTGATATTTACCAAATTGATCATTATATAAATCATCTTCGACTTCTTTACCAATGACAATATTCAAATCTGACTTGGGATATGCCACACATAAGAGTGCAAAGCCCTTTTCCCTCAAATCATCATTTAATCCCATAGCATCTTCTTGATCTACAGATCCTTCCAGTATCATGGATGCACAATCTGTACAAACTCCTGAACAACAACTACTTGGTAGATCTATTCCATTCATTTTTGCCGCTGAAATAATATCTTGATCTTCAGAACATAAAAAACTAAAAGTCTTTTGCTCAAATTGAACTTTGATATTGAATTCAGGCATATCCTAAATCTAATTGCTAAACTGCAGAACCTCCTACAACTTCTAATATTTCTTGAGTAATAGCTGCTTGTCTGGCTTTGTTATAGGTTAGATTCAAGGTACTTGCTAATTCTTTAGCATTATCACTCGCATTATTCATCGCAGTCATCCTGCAAGCGAGTTCTGAAGCTGCGGACTCTTGAAGAGCTCTTAGTACCTGATTCTGTAAATATAATGGTAATAAGGAATCTAATAGTTGATCAGGACTTTGTTCAAAAACAATATCTGATGGTAATTTATCTGAATCACTTTTTTCAATATTTGATTTTTCAACAAGTAACTTGCTATCTTTTGTAGTCAACCTAAAAATTTCATCGTTTTCTTCAGCAATTCCTTGAGGGTCAAGTGGCAATAGTGTTTGAACGACAGGCGCGCAGCTTACAAGAGTAATGAATTTCGTGTAAATAATTTCCACCCTATCAGAATTTTCAGAAAGAAATTCAGCTAAAATCTCATTTGTAACTCCCTCAGAGTCTTTGACTGTGGGTACCTGTTCTAGTTCTTTGAACGTACTTTTAATTACATATCTATCCTTTCTATTTTGAAAATATCCAATAGCTTTCTTACCTACTAAAATTAAATTTGGCTCGTAACCTTGTTTGACTAATTCTGCATATCTTATTTCTACCTTTTTTATAATATTTGTGTTGTAACCACCGCATAAACCTCTATCCGCAGTTATGCAAACCAAGGTTATACTCTTTACTTCTCTCTTGGATAATAGAGGAGAGTCTACAGCCTCAAATTGTACTCTAGATTGAATATTTTCTAAGACCCGTGCAAGTTTATCTGCAAAAGGTCTACTCTTAAGAACTTGATCTTGAGCTCTCCTAACTTTTGCAGCTGCAACAAGTCTCATGGCCTCCGTTATTTTCCTTGTATTTTTAACGGAAACGATGCGATCTCTAATCTCTTTAAGATTTGCCATGGTATCTCCTAAATAAATTTAAACTGTGGCAAGCATTGATGATTTAACTTCATTTATTACCTCTTTTAGTGTCGCTTCTAATCCATCATTTAATTTCTTTTCTTTAAGAATCTCTTCTATAAATTCTGCTTTATTTAACTTCAGATATTCCCTAAGTTCAGTTGCAAATTTGGTAACATCTTCAACTGGAACCTCATCAATAAGACCTTTAACTCCTGCATAAACAACTGCAACTTGTTCCGCAAGGTTTAATGGAGAAAATTGAGGTTGCTTTAATAACTCTCTAAGTCTTTTGCCTCGTTCAAGTTGTTGCTGAGTTGCTTCATCAAGATCAGATGCAAATTGAGAAAAAGCAGCTAATTCATCAAACTGTGCGAGTTCTAATTTTAAAGTTCCAGCAATTTTTTTAATTGCTTTTGTCTGAGCGGCTCCTCCAACACGGCTAACAGAAATACCAACATTAATAGCGGGTCTTAATCCTGAGTTAAATAAATCTGCACTCAAGAAAATTTGTCCATCTGTAATTGAAATAACATTAGTTGGGATGTAAGCCGAAACGTCCCCTGCCTGAGTTTCAATAATTGGAAGAGCTGTCATAGAACCCCCTCCCATAGCATCAGAAAGTTTTGCTGCTCTTTCTAACAATCTACTGTGTAAGTAAAAAACATCTCCTGGATAAGCCTCTCTTCCTGGTGGTCTTTTTAATAGAAGAGACATTTGTCTATAAGCCTGAGCTTGTTTTGTTAGATCATCATAAATAACAAGTGTTGCTTTACCCTGGTACATAAAATGTTCAGCAATTGCTGCACCGGTATAAGGTGCTAAGTACTGTAAAGCAGCTGGTTCAGAAGCTCCTGCACTAACTACGACTGTATAATCTAAAGCTCCTCTCTCTCTTAAGACCTCTACGATGTTTGCTACTGATGCTGACTTCTGACCAATAGCGACATAAACACAAACTACGTCTTGACCTTTTTGGTTGATTATTGTGTCAATAGCAATCGCAGATTTTCCAGTTTGTCTATCACCAATAATTAATTCTCTTTGACCTCTTCCAACAGGAATCATTGCATCAATAGATGTAATACCTGTTTGCATTGGTTCATGCACTGATCTTCTCTTGATTATTCCGGGAGCCATTTCTTCAATCAATCTAGTATCACTTGTTGGAATTTCCCCTTTCCCATCTATTGGTTGTCCCAGAGGATTAACAACTCTCCCCTGCATTGCTTCACCAACTGGAACAGATGCGATTTTACCTGTGGACTTAACGTTACTTCCTTCTTGGACACCAAGTGCCTCTCCCATTAAAACGGCTCCAACATTATCATCTTCAAGATTTAAAGCTATACCCTCGGTACCATCTTCAAATTCCAATAACTCACCTGCCATGACCTGATCTAAGCCATATATTCTTGCAATGCCATCACCGATTTGCAGAACAGTTCCTACATTGCTAACACTTACAGATTGGTCATAATCAGTTATTTGTTGTTTTAAGATTGAACTGATTTCATCAGGGCGTATAGATACCATGGATTTAAGAATTTAAGGTTGATTAAAAAGTTACTTGGAAAGGGATAAGCCAAGTTTTCTTATTTGTGAAGCGAGGGAAGCATCAATTACTTTTGATCCTACACTGGCGACGAAACCACCAATAAGAGATGGGTCGATTTTAGTTACAAGTTCTAATTTTTCTGTTCCAGCAATATTGATGATCTTTTTGGTAATTAAACCTTTCTGTTCATCAGTAAGCTCGACTGCAGAAGTAACAGTTGCCAAAGCAATATTACTATTTTCTCGGTAAATCTCTAAAAACCTATCAAGAATTGAAGTAAGGATTCCAATTCTTTGCCTATCGGCCAATAATTTTAAGAAATTCAGTAAAGAAGAATTTACCTTATTTGAAAAAATTTCAATAATGATTTTCTTCTTAGCATCTGTTTCTAAAATGGGAGAGGATAATGCCTTCTCCAATTCAGGGGAATCATTTATTAATTCCAAAAGTTGTTTAACCTCAGAAACCATCTCATCAGTTTGCGAATTTTCATTAACAACTTGAAGTAATGCTTCTGCGTATGGTGTAGTAACTGAATTTAAAAGTGGCATTAGTTCACCTCAATATTGTTAATTGATTGAGTTACCAAATTTTCTTGTGTTGTTTTATCAAGTCGATTTGGAAGAGATTCTAAAGCTTTCTTAATTGCCAGTTCAACAGCTTCTTTTCGTAGTTGAGAAATTGCTCTGGATGCTTCAGAGCTCTCATCAGAGATTGCACTTTGTTTAATTCGTGCCATCTCCTCTATCGCTTTTTTCTCACTTTCCATTCTGATTGATTCAGATCTTTTAAGAGAATCTGCTTTTATTTGAGAAGCTTTTTCTTCTGCTGAAGATAAATCTTTCTTCGCCTTTTCTAAAGCTTGAGTTGCATTTAGGAGTCGATCTTCAGCATCTTTTAATTCAAGAAGGATTCCTTCTCTCCTTTTTTGAAGCATTTTACCTAAGAAACCAGGCAAAAATTTATAAAGACCGAAAACCACTACAGCCCAATTAAGGATATTAGTTTCGAATAAATTAAAGTTCAATCCAAAACCTTCTGTAGCCAAAAGAGTTAAATTCATTTTTCAAGAATCAATCTATTAACAATAAGTTCGCTTAGATCATCAGCCTGTTTAGAAAGTTGATCACGAGCAGCGGAAGTCTGACTTTCAATTTCTAATCTTGCCTTTTCTTTTGAAGCATTTGCTTCATTATTAGCAAGTTCTAGTGCTTCTTTATAAAGCTTGTCAGACTCATTCTCAGCTTCGCTCACAATTCTTTGGGCTTCTGTACGAGCACTTTGAAGCTGAGTTAATAAATCAGCTTCTAATTTTTTAACCTCAGAAAGTTTATTTTTGGCCTCAATAATATTATTACTTACAAACTTTTCTCTTTTTTCTACAACATTGCCAACAGGCTTAAAAAAGAGAGAATTTAATATGTAAGTAAGCGCAACTACTTGTATTGCCATTAGTGGCAAAGTGGCATTTATATCAAATAATCCACCTTCTGTAGCACCAAAAAAATTAAAGGCCAACATATGATTCAGTTGAAGTTAAAAAATTAAATTTAAATATTGCTAATAAGAATTAGAAGCAATATTAACTTTTAGGAAAAAGGATTCGCAAAAAGTAGTACCAAAGCCACAACTAATCCGTAAATTGTTAATGACTCCATGAAAGCGAAAGACAAAAGAAGAGTTCCTCTGATTTTACCTTCAGCTTCTGGCTGACGGGCAATACCCTCAACAGCACCTTGAGCTGCGTTACCTTGTCCAAGGCCTGGGCCAATAGCACCTAGACCAACTGCTAAACCAGCAGCTACAACTGATGCAGCGGAAGTAATCGAATCCATAATTTTGAAATAAAGAGCTTAATACTTGTGATAATCTTTGTTGTCATACACGCTTGGACATCCTTTGTTTTAAGAATGGGTCTGATATTTTCAGACCTACGCGATTAGATATTTTGCCAGATTACAGACCCTTTGTAAAAGCGTCTGAATGTATCAGAAAACAGCTAATGATGTTCTTCAACAGCTTCTCCAATGTAATAGGCCGCTAAAGTTGCAAAAATCAATGCCTGAATTGCACTAGTAAATAATCCTAGGAACATAACAGGTATTGGGAGAATTAGCGGAACTAAAAAGACTAGAACACCAACAACAAGTTCATCAGCCAAAATATTTCCAAATAGCCTGAAAGAAAGTGATAAAGGTTTCGTAAAGTCCTCTAGAATTTTGAAAGGAAGCATAATCGGAGTTGGGTGAACATAGTATTCGAAGTATCTCCAACCCTTATTGCTTAAACCAGCATAGAAATAAGAAAGTGAAACCAATAAAGCCAAGGCTATAGTTGTATTAATATCTGCAGTAGGTGCTCCTAATTCTCCACTTGGTAACTTAATCAATCTCCAAGGAATTAAAGCCCCTCCCCAATTACTAACAAAGACGAATAAAAATAAAGTCCCTATAAATGGCATCCAATCTCTATAAACTTTTTCACCTATTTGCGTCCTAGCAAGATCTCTTATGTAATCCCAGAGGAACTCAAGCAGGTTTTGAAGGCCTTTAGGATCATTTTCCATTTTTTTAGTTCCTAAAGAAATAAAAACTAATAAAGCTCCTAATAAAATCCAAGATGTTAAAAATACCTGCCCATGAAGTCTGATATTTCCAATTTGCCAATAAAGATGTTGACCAACTTCTAATGCTGCAAAATTTGTTAGCAAGGAATTAAAAAACATTTGTTTTGAATAAAAAAAATTTAATTAAGAACGTGAAAAATAAAGAATGAGTGAAGGCTTGTAAATGAAAAAACCTATCATCGCAGGAAAAATATCCAAAGATCCTAGCTTGCTCGCAAAAATAAAGAGGCAAACTGGAACTAATAGTTGCAATTTTGATACACCTGATGATTCTTTACCAAGTTTCCCTATACTTTTGGCAAGCAAACGTAGGTAAAAAATGCCGGCAATTGCACCTATAAAAATACTAAAACCAAAAGTAAAGCCTAGAAAAATTCCAGTTATTGATGCTAAGAAAATAGAAACAATAAAAGTAATTCCAAAAATTGTTAATTGCAATTTTGTGTATTCATCATTTTGGGAAAGCAAATGATCTATTTGATTGGCAATGCCAGATTTACTTTCTTTGATGATCGAATTATTCAGGGATTGAGGAAATTGAACATTCTCATTAGAAGGATGCTCAAGTTTTTTTCTATTTGAGTCCACTGATGTGAACATAGTTTAGAAACTCCTCCGAATGGTTTTAAGTAAGTATATAAACTCACGGAATCTATCACGGAGAGGTGCCTTTTAGCTAGTTTTTTTTTATAAAAAATTAATTCTTAAGATTTATGATGAATCTGTGAGCCATTTTTTACTTTATTCTTCAAAAATAAAATTTATGAAAAGTCATCTTTATTAATTGCGTTAACACTTTAAAACGTTAATAAAAGACTTGGCAAAATCTCAATTAAACGTCTCAATAGTAAATATACATCTAAAAAATTGGAGATAAGTCAAGAAAAAATAAAATATAAAAGAATTTCTGAAAGAAAAAAAACCTTTAGTTCTAATTACAAAAAAAATTTCAGCAATTTATTAACAGAGTCTATATTTCCTTTACCTTGGGCGATATGGCCTTATGAAGCAAAAATCCTCATTGTCATCATTGGAATTTGGTCAATATTAGGAATATGCATACTAGGATCATCAAGTTGGTGGGTGGCTAGTAGGGAAATGGGAAATTGGGCTTACTTCTTAAAAAAACAAATCATTTGGACAATTCCAGGAATTGGTTTATTTTATTTCGTACTTAATACAAACATTAGAAATCTTTTAAAGTTTTCAAGAATTATTTTTTATATTTTATTCTTTTTGATTTTCCTTACCAATCTTACTGGAATTACAGTTAATGGATCTTCAAGATGGCTAGTGCTTGGCAATTTACGTCTGCAGCCATCTGAATTAATTAAACCTTTTCTAATTCTAGAAGCTTCTAATCTTTTCGCACATTGGAGTCTTGTAAAGAATGATAAAAAATTAATTTCAATTATAACCTTTGGTTTATTAATTTTATTAATACTTAAACAGCCTAATTTAAGTACTGCATCATTAATTGGAATTCTTCTTTGGGTAATGGGTTTATGTGGAGGAGTAAAACTTAGCTCTCTTTGCTCATTTGCTTCAATAGGATTAATTACCGGATGTATCAGCATCCTTAATAACGAATATCAAAAACTAAGAGTTACTTCATTTATAAATCCTTGGAAAGATCAACAAGAAAATGGATTTCAATTGGTTCAAAGTTTATTAGCTATAGGTTCAGGTGGTCTATTTGGCCAAGGTTTTGGGCTGTCGATACAAAAATTACAGTATCTGCCTTTCATGTATACAGATTTTATTTTTGCCATTTTTGCGGAAGAATTTGGTTTATTGGGGTGTACTTTATTCTTAGGATTTTTAGCAGTATTCTCTTACATAAGCCTAAGAATTAGTCTTAAGTGCAGAAACAATTATACAAAATTAGTTGCTATCGGATGTGGTGTGTTTTTGACAGGTCAATCAATAATGCATATTGCTGTAGCAACAGGTTCAATGCCTACTACAGGGTTACCATTACCTTTCATTAGTTATGGAGGCAATTCGTTAATAGCGTCTTTTTTTATTGCAGGGATGTTAGTTAGATGTTCATTAGAGTCAACAGGATTGATTGGTATGATTAGTACACGAAAGACTCTTAATTAGTTAGAATTTGAAGGATTAAATTCAAGCTATCGAATCATTTAATTTAGTTATTTCAGAATTATCTCAAAAGGGTAATCTGCTTATGGAGAATGGTCTTAATAGTCCTGGTCCATTTACTATATTTTTGGTTTTCAGCGCAGGACTTTTAACAAGTCTTGGGCCATGTTCATTATCATTATTGCCAGTGACTATTGCTTATATAGGCGGAACAGAGAAAAATAAATTTAAACTTATTAGTTTTTCAGGAGGTGTAGTTTTTTCGCTTGTTGCACTGGGGGCTGTGAGTGGATTCTTAGGTAAAATATATGGGCAAATTCCATCTTATTACACTTCATTTGTTGCCCTAGTAGCAATAATAATGGGTTTAAATTTATTAGGAATTCTAAAGTTTCAGTTTCCGAATGGACCTGATATAAAAATAATTGAAGATAAAATACCAACATTTATAGCGCCTTTTGCCATAGGGACTACTTTTGGACTCGCTTCTTCACCTTGCATTACTCCAGTTTTAGCAACTCTTTTGGCTTGGGTATCGCAAGCTAAAAACCCGATAATATCTATTATTTTTTTATTTTTCTTTGGGATAGGCCAAGTAACTCCATTAATCATTGCAGGAGCTACTGCAGAAAACTTAAAGCAATTTTTAGCTCTTAGAAAATTTAGTCAACTAATTCCAACTTTAAGTGGAATATTTTTAGTTTCCCTAGGGTTATTAAATTTATTTTCAAATTGGATTTAAATGATTATTTTTAAGAATCTAATTTTAAAAATATCAAGTTTAAAATTCGCTATATCGCTGATAATCTTCATTGCTATTGCCAGTGGAATAGGTACTTTTATACCTCAAGGTAGTAATAATGAATTCTACATTGATAATTTCGATAGTTTTCCCATTTTTGGATTTTTAGATGGAGAAAAAGTCTTAAAACTTCAATTGGATCACATATATACAAGCTTTTGGTTTTTATTTACATTAATTCTTCTTTGCATTTCTCTGGCAGCTTGTAGTTTCAGGAGGCAAATTCCTTCATTAAAAGCTTCATTAAAATGGATTGAATATAAGAGCGAAAAAAAATTTAGCAAACTGCAACTAACTACAAGTCATCCAATCAATCAAGATGGAGATCACATATCAAAAGTAGATTTATTACTTAAAAAAAAAGGATGGAAAACATACAAATTTAATAGTCATATTTCTGCAAGAAAGGGGTTAATTGGAAAAATCGGTCCTTTAGTTGTACATATCGGATTAATAGTCTTACTTATAGGTTCAGCTTATGGAAGTTTTACAAGTCAATCAAAAGAACAATATTTACTGCCTGGAGAAACTTTAGATCTTGTTAATGAGAGCACAAACTCAAAAGCCAATGTACAATTAGTCGATTTTTCTATAGAACGTGAAAGTGATGGTGTGCCCAAACAGTTTATTTCAAAATTAATTTTTTCTTCTGAAGATCTAAATTTAAATGAAATAAAAACAACCAAAGTTAATCACCCAATCAGGTTTAAAGGATTAACTATTTATCAAGCAGATTGGGCAATATCAAATGTTGTTTTAGAAATAGATAATATCCTTTATCAATTACAATTAAGGGAGATTCCAGAAATCGGTAATCAAGTTTGGGGAGTTTTAGTTGAATTAGGATCGGAGACAAAAAAAAATTTCCTTTTAACAATAGATAATGAAAATGGTCCACTTAAAATTTCAAATATAGAAAATTTTTCCGGGAATGATCTCTATATCAATGATGATCCTTTAGAAGTTAACTCTTCAAAAGTATCTCTGAAAAAAATAATCCCCAGCAGCGGATTAATAATTAAAAATGATCCGTCCATACCATTTATTTACTTATCTTTTATCTTAATAATTTTTGGAACAATAATAAGTCTTATACCAACTAACCAATTATGGATTCTGGTAAATAAAGAATCACAAAAGTTATCTATAGGAGGCCTTAGTAATAAAAATCTAGTTGGTTTTAAAAAAGAATTTTTTAAATTATCAGACGAAATAAAAAATTTTTAATTTCTTTTCTGCCCACTAAAAATATCTAACTGCATAGAAACATTTCCTCTGGGGTTAAATGCAGCATTTAAATGTATCCAGTGAGGTGAACCTTCATGCACTAAATCATCCATAACTCTATTCACAACTTCCTCATGTGATATTTTTATATCCCTAAAATTATTAATATAAAGCTTTAAAGACTTCAACTCATAGACTTTCAAATTAGGTTGATAAATAATATTTAGCTTCGCAAAATCTGGATAACCAGAAAATGGGCACTTACATGTAAATTCAGGTAACTGAATAGAAATTTCATAAATTCTTTTCTTATTTGGATTATCGAAACAAATTATTTTTGATTCTTCAATAATTCTTTCACCATATAGCGGTCTTTGAGTCGAATCTTCTAATTTAGCTGTACTCATTTTTAGTAGAACTTTTTTACTAAACCTATATAAAAACTATATATAAAGATAAAAATTCGCAAAAGTATCAACAAATCTAAGTATTACAATTGACTAAGTCAAAAGATGTTAAATCTTATTTTTGTATCAATAGCAACATTCATAATGTCCTTCGAAAGGTTTATATGTGATTAGTTCAATGAATAATTAATGGACCTTTGTTTGATAACTATCGATAACAACTTAAATAAATCTCTTCAACCAAAAACTGCAATTGGAATGTTATGGCTTCAAACACACTTTGAGAATGATCAGTGGGAAGCGTTGTCAAATAGTACTGTAATAATTTCTGAAGAAAATTCCCAACTATTAATTGAAGACGCCAAGAATGCAGGCCTTAATGTTGAATGTTTTTCTGATATTTCAATGTTGGATGTTTTTCCAAAAAACAATTAAAATAGGAATATTCAATCTTTAATCATGAAGAAAATTGAAGCAATCATACGTCCATTTAAGCTGGAGGATGTAAAAATTGCATTAGTAAATTCCGGTATTGTTGGAATGACAGTTAGTGAAGTTAGAGGTTTTGGAAGGCAAAAAGGACAAGTTGAAAGATATAGAGGCTCCGAATTTACTGTTGAATTCCTTCAAAAACTTAAAGTAGAAGTTGTCGTAGAAGATGAAAAGGTTAATTCAGTCATAGATGCGATTGCCGAAGCAGCAAAAACTGGAGAGATCGGTGACGGAAAAATATTCATCACATCAATTGATTCTGTTGTGAGAATTAGAACTGGCGACAAGGACGAAGAGGCCCTTTAATTCAAAGAGTTTCTTTTACTAAATTTTGTATATATTCACTATTAATCTTTATATTTGATTGACTTCCTAAGGTCATCCAAGCTAAATATTCATGATTTCCAGCAGGACCTACTAGAGGAGAAGCTATCAAATTCTTTATATTCCATTGGAAATTCTTAGCAGAACAAATAACAGACTCTATAGCCTCAGTATGGAATTTAGGATTCCGAACAACACCGCCTTTACTGACTTTTTCTTTACCCACCTCAAATTGGGGTTTAATCAAAAATATTCCCTCAATACAATCACCTTCTAACAAATTACTAATAGATTTAAAAACTAACTTTAATGAAATAAAAGACAAATCAGCAACCACAAAATTTGGTAATTCATTACTTCTAGATAAAAGATCATTAGGTTTTAAATTTCGAATATTAGTTCGTTCAAAAAGTATGACTTTTGGATTATTTCTAATCTTCCATGCAGTCTGCCCATATCCAACATCTATCCCATAAACTAACTTTGCTCCTTGTTGCAATAAGCAATCAGTAAATCCCCCAGTAGAGATTCCTGCGTCAATACATATTTTATCTTTTACTTTAATTTCAAGTTTATTAAATGCCTCCAATAATTTTTCGCCGCCCCTTGATACAAACATAGGTTCGGAATCAATAAAAAATTCAGATCCAATTAATACTTGTTGTCCAGGTTTATCCCATACTTTTCCATTGATATCTCTAACCTTGCCCGCAAGAATTAAACCTTGGGCTTTTTGACGAGTTTCACATAAACCACTTTTAAGAAGATAAAGGTCTAATCTACTTTTTTTAATCATCTAATAATCAATAAAAAAAGACTGAATAATGAACTTCTACAAGATTAAGATCCAAATTCTTTAATACCTTCCAATTTTAAATAAGAACTAAAAAATTACCCATTATTAACGAAAGGAATAAATGCAAACATTTTTATATTTAAGCTTTCTTAATTAGCCAGAAAAATGTTACATAAGAAAATAATAGCCAGGCAAATATGTTCAATGGCAAGTACATCTTTAAGGTATAGAGCAATAATTCGATTTTGGTTATAAAGTTTAAATTGATAATTAATAAAAATTGTGATCGAGCGTTACACATTGCCCGAAATGGGGAAAATCTGGACTGATAGCGCAAAATTCCAGAGTTGGCTTAAGGTTGAAATAGCTGCATGTGAAGCAAATTTTTCCTTGGGGAAAATTCCTGAAAATGCCATGAAAGAGATACGTTCAAATGCAAAGTTTGATGAATCTAGAATTACAGAAATTGAGAAAGAAGTTAAACATGATGTTATAGCATTTCTTACAAGTGTTAATGAATTTGTAGGAGATTCTGGAAGATATATACATGTTGGTATGACCAGTAGTGATGTACTTGATACCGGCTTATCTCTTCAGTTAAAAGATTCTTGCGAATTGTTATTAGCAGAAATTGAGAACCTAGAAAATGAAGTCAGATTATTAGCAAGGAAGCATAAAAATACATTAATGATTGGCAGATCTCATGCAATTCATGGTGAGCCAATTTCCTTTGGTTTTAAACTTGCTGGATGGTTAGCAGAAATAATAAGGAACAAAAAAAGATTGTTAACACTTAAAGAATCTGTAGCTATTGGACAAATTAGCGGTGCAATGGGAACTTACGCTAATACGAATCCCAAAGTAGAACAAATAACTTGTGATTTACTTGGCTTAAAACCAGATACAGCAAGTACGCAAGTCATATCGAGAGACAGGCATGCAGAATATGTTCAAACTATTGCACTAGTTGGCGCTTCTCTAGATAGATTCGCAACTGAAATAAGAAATTTACAAAGGACTGATGTTTTAGAAGTTGAGGAGGGCTTTACAAAAGGGCAAAAAGGAAGTTCTGCGATGCCTCATAAAAGAAATCCTATTCGAAGTGAAAGAGTAAGCGGTTTAGCAAGAATTTTGAGGAGTTACGTCTTAACAGCACTGGAAAATGTTCCACTTTGGCATGAAAGAGATATAAGCCATAGTTCCAATGAACGTATAATGTTACCTGACGTATCAATCTGTTTGCATTTTATGCTCAGGGAAATGAAAGATATAGTAAGCAATTTGGAAGTTTATCCAAAAAATATGCTCAAAAATTTAAATATATATGGTGGTGTAATCTTTAGTCAGAAAGTTTTACTTTTGCTTGTAGAGAAGGGCTTTTCTAGAGAAAAAGCTTATAGATTAGTTCAAAAAAATGCTCATCAGGCCTGGAATACTCAGAATGGGAATTTCAAACAAAATATAGAGAGAGATAATGAAATAATGGATCTTATTGATCAAAGTGACTTAGAAGAATGTTTTAATCCTTCAATTCATCTCAATAATTTAAGTGTAATATGGGAGAAGTTAGGTATCTAGGATTACTGAAAACCTTATCTAAGTTAAACCAGTGTTTTCAGAGGAATAATGACAAAAAACTTTAGGATTGAAAAAGATAGTATGGGAACAATAGAGGTTCCCATGGAAGCTTTGTGGGGCGCTCAAACACAAAGATCGATGATAAATTTTTCTATTGGAGAAGAATTAATTCCAATTGAGTTAATTTATTCACTCACCCTCATAAAAAAAGCTGCTTCAATTGCGAATTTCAATTTAGGTTTACTAGATAAAAGAAAAAAAGATTTGATTGTAGAGGCATGTACGGAAATACTTGATGGGCTTCATGATTCACAGTTTCCCCTAAAGGTTTGGCAAACAGGTAGTGGTACGCAAACAAATATGAATGTTAATGAGGTAATTTCAAATATTGCAGCTTTAAAAACTAATTCAGAGCTTGGTAGTCATCAACCAATTCATCCGAATGATGATGTAAATAAATCTCAGTCAACTAATGATACTTTTCCTGCTGCTATTCAAATATCTGTTGTTAATGAAATAATCAAAAATTTAGTTCCAACAATAAGAGAACTTACTAAGATCCTTGATAAAAAAAGTGAAGAATGGAAAGACCTTATAAAGATAGGAAGAACCCATTTTCAAGATGCAGTTCCCCTTACTTTTGGGCAAGAAATATCAGGATGGTCAGAGCAACTTAAAGATGCTGAGAATGCAATTATTATTAGTCTGAATGAATTGTATTTCTTACCTCTTGGAGGAACTGCAGTTGGAACAGGGATTAATTGTCCAAAAGGATTTTGTGAAGAGTCTATAAAATCAATTTCCGATGATACTAATCTAATGTTCTATAAATCAAAAAATAATTTTTCTATCATGGCCTCTCATGATCGTCTAGCTCAAGTAATGAGTCAGATAAAAATATTAGCAGGTGCATTATTTAAAATTTCAAATGATATAAAAATTCTATCTTCTGGTCCAAGATCAGGAATATATGAACTAATTATCCCTCAAAATGAACCTGGAAGTTCTATTATGCCTGGTAAAGTGAATCCAACTCAATGCGAAGCCTTATCAATGGTTTGCACTCAGATAATGGGTCTTGAATATGCAGTTTCAATGGCAAATTCTAGCGGCACTTTACAGATGAATGAATATAAGCCTCTAATTGGGTTTAATATTCTCACAAGTTTAAAATTACTAAAAAATGTAATAGAAAACTTCAGAATAAAATTAGTTGATGGGATGGAACCTAATCAAAAGAAAATGAAGTTAAATTTAGAAAGTTCACTAATGTTGGTTACAGCCATAGTGCCAAAAGTTGGTTATGAAAAAGCAGCTGAAATTGCAAACCTTGCCTTCAAAGAATCATTAAATTTAAAAGAGGCAACACTTAAATTAGGTTATTTAAACGAAGATGAATTTAATGAAGCAATGAATATCAATTCAATGATTTGATTTGAAAATTTAAGAATTATTGTCAATTCTTTTTGTTGCAGGATTAATATCTTCAGAGACTTTTATAAGATCATTAGATTCAGAAACAGGAAAACGATTAATAGCTTTTAATGCTAACTTTGCTTTGCTTTTTAATTTATTACTAACACCAATACAGTATTGCACTTGAGAAAGAACATCAATTGATCTTCTAATAATCCTGACTACATCACCTTCATCTAATGAAGTATTAAAAACCAAATCTTTCCATTTTTTTCCCCTTGCCCATTCAGAAATAATTCCAGTCAACTCGATTTCTAAATAAATAGGAATTTCAATATGAAACTTATTTTGTTGAGAAGCGACTAATTTTCTTAAACCTTCTAATTCATTAAAAACATCTATTACCTTTAAAGAAGGCTTGAAATTACACCAAAGATTAGGCCTCCTTACATCAACACATATAGCTTGAATAATTGCAGCTAAATCAGGAGGATCTAAATCGTCTAAATAACCACTAACTAAAACAAGACCAATCCATAATTCATTTTCACTTCTTATTGCACCAACTGTTTGTCCAACTTCTGACAATTCCAAATTATTTAAACAACCAAAATGATTCAAAATTTTAATCAAATCGGTAAAAGTTCTCCAGTTATGGTTTTCTTTATCCTCAAGAAGTTTTTTTCTCATATTTATTTCTTGTTCAACATCAATAATTCTCTTTCTATATTTCTTTAATTTTCTGGAGTCTCCAAATCTATGTGCGGGATGATCAGTAACTGTTTCTTCCAAATTATTAATTTGTTGCTGTTGTGCCAAAACTTCCGTTGTCAGATCATAATGTGGAGTTTGTAAATCATTTTTTTTAGAAACTTCTAAAATTCGATCCGCATAACAATGCGACATATCATCTCCCCTAAATACCTCTCCAGAAAAATACATCTTTGGCACTTCAAGTCCTGAAACATCAATTGCATCCAAATCATTAAAAATACTTACTATGTATGAGGGTTTTATAAGAATAAATAAATTATCAATTGTCAAACACAATAATCTCTTAATTTTTTGGGATTCATATATTTTCTTACAAATTAATCCTGGAACAATTTTTCTTTTAATTTGAGGAGCTTTGATTGAAATTAAGCTTCCATCTTTAATATATGGGAGTGCATTAGTTATCTCTTCTGATAATTTTTCTGCTGCTTGTTTTTCTAAAATTTTCAAGAGTCTTCTCTCTTCTTTAAGACGATTTTTTAACTTTTCGTAGGCATCAAAATCTTTCCATGAAATGGAAGATGTAATTTTTTTTAATTCAATTAAATCCTTATCTAAATTTTCAAGAATTATATTCTCACCTGAGGATTCACCTAAATATAAAAAACTACCAAAACTTCTTTTAATTAATTCTTTAGACTTCTCTAAAGTATAACTTTGTAAAAGATTAAGTACCATTCCATAACTAGGAGTGAATTGACTCTCTAAAGAATTTGGTTTGCTTATAGCCAGCGCACTTGCTTCTTTGGCACCTTCGAATCTTGTTTGTAATGTAACAACATATCCTTGGGTATCTTTTCCTCTTCTTCCAGCTCTTCCTGACATTTGCAAAAATTCACTGCTAAATAATAATCTGTGCCCATCTTCTGTCCTTTTTGATAAAGAAGAAATAACAGTGGTTCTTGCGGGCATATTAATTCCTGCAGCAAGAGTTTCAGTTGCAAAAACAACTTTTATCAAACCTTGCTGAAACAATTCCTCAACCAATTCTTTCCATGCAGGCAATAATCCAGCATGGTGAGATGCAATACCTCGTTTCAATGCCTCGCATTGAGATTTATCTTTAATTGCCTCTTGATTATTTTTAAGATATACATCTAATTTTTGGGATATCAAATTTGCTTCTGAATAACTTACTAAAGTTAAGTCTTTTATATTCTCAATAGCCTTGTCACATCCTCTTCTACTAAAAATAAAATAAATTGCTGGCAACATATTTCGTTCAGCTAGTTTCGAGATAACAAAGCCAATTGAGGGAGACTTTGGTTGCATTATCCTACCCACTTTTCCTCTCATTTTCTGCCCTTTAGGAGCTCTCCAAATCTTACAGTTTGGATGAATTCCATTACCCTTATTATTTAAAAGTGGATGGAGGCCTTTAACACTACAAAAAATAAAATCAAGTGGGACTGGCCTCTTATCACTATTAATTAGTACTGTGGGGCCATGAACTTTTTCTATCCAATTTTTTAGTTGATCTGAATTGGCTATTGTTGCTGATAAAGCTATTATTTGAGTTCTAGTAGGGCAATGGATTATAGTTTCCTCCCAAACTGTGCCTCTTTGGGGGTCATTCATATAATGACACTCATCAAGAATCACAGATTCTAAGTTTTCTAAGGGATCATCAAATTCATCAAATTCGCCATAAAGCATGTTCCGAAAAATCTCAGTCGTCATGACTAAGATAGGAGCTTCTCTGTTTATACTTATATCTCCAGTTAAAAGACCAACTTTATTCTCACCATATTGATTAGCAAAATCTCTAAACTTTTGATTTGATAGAGCTTTTAAAGGTGTTGTATAAAAAACTCTACTGTCATGAGATAATCCTCTATAAATAGCAAATTCACCTATCAATGTTTTACCCGAACCTGTTGGTGCTGTTAAAACAACAGAATTTCCGCTATTAATAGCTCGAATTGCTTCTAATTGGAAATCATCTAGCGGAAAGGGGAAATATTCCTCTAAATTAAGCAATAATTGTGATTGAAGAGAGGATGAGTTAACTTCTTAATATATGATCTATATAGATATTAATAAACAAAAAATACCTTGCAAACTTTAATAGTAAATCTAAATCTTTTTAATTAAATCCACAATATTTTATTTTTCCAAAATGAAACAAATAAAAATTCCAAAAAATAGAATCCGTAAATTAAAAACATTTTCTTTAGGCAAAAAATCATTCGAACTTCTAAGTTTAAATTCGCAAAATAAAAAACTTATAGACTTATGCAGTAATGATTATTTTGGATTAAGTAGGGACAAGGATTTAATAAAAGCTGCTTACGAAATAAGCAAGTTAGAAGGTATTGGTTCAGGAAGCTCTAGGTTTATTACAGGTTCAAGACCAATACATAAATTATTAGAAACAGAACTTGCCAAGTGGCTTGCTCAAGAGAAAGTATTACTTTTCCCAAGCGGATTTCAAGCAAATATAGCCGCTATCCAGGCTTTAGCAAACAGAAATAGTATCGTAATAGCAGATAAATTTATCCATAACTCTTTATTGGTTGGAGTTAAAGCTGCTCAAGCAAAACTAGTTCGATTTTCACACAATAATTTAAAAGATTTAGAAGATAAAATTATTAAATCTAACCCCACAAAAAATTCCATTTTAGTTGTTGTCGAATCTCTTTATAGCATGGAGGGATCAATTGCTCCGCTCAGAGAAATAACGGAAATTTGCAAAAAAAATAGTGTTCAATTATTAGTTGACGAAGCCCATTCAATTGGGATCTTGGGCCCTGAAGGAAGGGGTTTAAGTTTTAATTGCCGTTCAGATATAACTATGATTACTGGAACTTTTGGAAAAGCATTTGGAAGCGGTGGAGCTTTCATAGCTTCCAATTCAGAAATTGGTGAATATCTTATCCAAACAAGTGGTGCATTTAGGTACACAACCGCCCTTGCGCCATCTTTAGCTGCTGGAGCGCTAGAAGGTTTAAAAAAAATTTTAGAAAATAAACAATGGGGTAATGATTTGCTCTCTTCTGCGAAGATATGGAGAGATGAAATTATTAAAAATTTTAGTTTTCCAGTTCAGGGAGATTCTCAGATTTTATCAATTATTGTTGGCCAAGAAGAGAAGGCAATTTATCTACAAAAATATCTTGAGGAAAATGGGTTTTTAGCAATTGCGATAAGACCTCCTACTGTTCCAGTTGGGCAATCAAGAATTAGAATAACAATACGAAGAAACTTAGATTTTAATCTGCTAAAGAATTTCATTGCAGTATTAAAAGAGTTTAAATGAAACAAATTATTACTCAACATGGGTGGGGACTAAATAAATATTTCTGGGATGATTATAAAGTTGATTTTTTAAATAATAATTGGCATTGGCAAGATAATGAAAGGGGCTATTTTTCAACAAATAATTATCAAGCAAGATGGATTAAAAGCGAATCTAAAAAAGAAATCAGAATGACTTTATGCCATTCATTTGGTTTTCATTTAATGCAAAAAAAAATCTTAAAAGAAGCAACTCATATTGTTCTTATAAATTCTTTTAATAATTTTCTTCCTTTAAGTAATAAGAGAAGCTTTATTTTGAGGTCTCTACAAAGAATGGAAACAAAAATCATAAAAGATGAAGCAAAGGAGATGTTGAAAGAATTTATACATAGATCATTTATGCCAAATCATATGAATAATAGTTATAAAAATATCTTTTATAAAAGTTTAAAGAGTTTAAATAAAACTCTTCTTTTAGGCGATTTGAAAAAACTGTACATCATTAGAGATTTTCCAGTATTTTTAAGAAAAGATTGCAAAATTATTTTTATAAAATCGCTAAATGATTTGATTCTTGACAACGAATCAAATAATAACTTTTTAGATTCCTTAAATAAAACACTCGATAAGAAGCCAATTTTAATTAAATTAGATCAACAAGGTCATTGCTTGAACAATTTAAATTTATACGAGATCTTACTTAATACACTTCATGATTGAAATGGATAGTAAAAAGTGGAATGAGAAAATAAAAAATAATTTCAATGATGCTGCATATCGGTATTTCGAGCATTCAAATATTCAGAAATTTTTTGCCCAAAAGATTGTTCAATTAATCAAAGAATTAAATCCCCAAAAAAAAGGTGAATGGATAGATCTAGGATCAGGGCCAGGAATATTAGCTGATGAAATAGAAAAAAATTTTTATTCCCAAAAAGTAGCCAGAATTGATTTCAGCAAAAAAATGCTTCTTGAGAATAAATTATCTAGTAAAAAAATTTTATGGGATTTGAATAATGATTTACCACCTGCGATCAACAACTGTTCTCTATTAACATCTAACTTTTGCATCCATTGGTTAAACAACCCAGAAAAAATAATAAAAAATTGGTTGAGTAAATTAATATCTGGAGGTTTTTTAATCATTTCATATCCAACAAATGATTGTTTTCCTGAATGGAAAGATACTTGTAGAAAAATTGATATTGAATATAGTGGTCTTAATTTCCTTTGCTCTAAAGAATTATTAAAAGATTTCAAATCAACTGAAATTCATTATTCAGAAAAGTTTAATTATCTGGAAAATTTTGAAGATGTATATAAGCTTTTTAGAAGCATTAAAAATGTAGGGGCACAATCAACAAATTGTAAACGCAAAACTGTAAAGGAGTTAAAAAAAATTCAAAAGTTTTGGCCAAAGAATTACAATAATACAGTTAACCTTTCATGGCAAATTGAGATTCAAATCATAAAGAAATCATGAGTAGTAAGGATAAGGATAGTATTTTCAAATTTATAATTTGTGGAACAGATACTGATATTGGAAAAACTTTAATAAGCTCTTTTTTCGTTAAAGGATTAAATTCCTCTTATTGGAAGCCTATTCAAAGTGGTATTGAATCGCAAACTGATAGTCAAACTGTTGAAAAACTTGCACAAGTAAGTAAAGAGAAAGTCATCAAAGAAGCTTATGTCTTTACAAAACCTCTATCTCCTCATTGGGCCGCTGAAATAGATCAAAAAACTATTAACTTTGACAAGTTGAGATTGCCAAAAGTGCAAGGCTCACTAATTGTAGAAACTGCAGGTGGATTAATGGTTCCAATAACACGCAATTTTTTGCAAATAGATCAAATAAAACAATGGAATCTTCCCGTAATACTTGTATGTAAGAGCTCACTCGGCACTCTTAACCATACCCTGCTTAGTATTGAGGCCTTAAAACGAAGAAATATTGAGATTTTAGGTTTAGTAATCAATGGCGAAAAACACCTAGATAATCCAAAAACTCTAGTTGATTTTAGTGCTATTCCTTTAATTGCTGAATTTCCTTACATAAAAAAATTGGACTCAAATAATTTAGATATACTATGGAAAGAACTAGACATCAAGAATAAGTTGATCTCACTTTTAAAGTCAAAAATAAGTTAAATGAAATCTTTGGATTCAAAAACTCCAAATCAAGATTGGCACCCAAATATTTGGCCACCTTTTACACAAATCAATAACAGCAAACCGCAAATAGAAGTAACTCATGGTAAAGATGCCCTTTTATTTACTAAAGATCCTAAAAAAGAACTAATAGATGCAATTAGTAGTTGGTGGGTAACTCTTCATGGTCATAGTAACGAATATATTTCAAATGCCATTTTCGATCAATCAAAAAAACTTGAGCAAGTTATATTTGCTGATTTTTTACATCCACAGGCAAAAAAATTGGCGGAAAGACTTAGTGAATTAACAAAACTAGAAAGATTGTTCTTTTCTGATAACGGTTCTACTGCAGTAGAAGTCGCTTTAAAAATTGCCTTCCAATCATGGCAAAATAGAGGAGAGACAAGAACTCAAATAGTAGCTTTTGATGGCGCCTATCATGGCGATACATTTGGAGCAATGGCTTTAGGTGAAAGAAATATTTTTAATGAGAATTTCGATAATCTTATGTTCCCAGTTAGGAGAGTCCCCTGGCCTTCAACTTGGATAAACGATGAAGAAGTAGAAAATAAAGAAAATGAGGCGATCCAAAAATTAGAAACTCTACTTAAAACTCCCACAGTTGCAGTAATCCTTGAGCCACTTGTTCAAGGAGCAGGAGGAATGAATATGGTTAGGCCTCAGTTTATAAAAAAAGTTTCAGAAATTATAAAAAATAATAATTCTTTATTAATTGCCGATGAAGTTTTGACTGGGTTTGGAAGATGTGGAAGTCTTTTTGCGTTTCAAAAGGCAAAAATCGTTCCTGATTTAATAAGTATTTCAAAAGGCTTAACTGGTGGATTTTTACCAATGGGAATAACTTTATGTAAAGAAAAAATTTTTCAATCCTTCATTGATGATTCCCCAAGAAAAACTTTTTGGCATGGACATAGTTTTACTGCTAATCCTTTAGGTTGTGCTGCGGCAAACGCTAGTCTTGATCTATTAGAAAAAGAACCACACAAATACCTTTTACTTGAAGAAAAACATTTATCTCATTTAATTAAATTTCAAAAATTACCTTATATAAAAAAGATAAGAGTATCTGGCACCATTGCTGCCTTTGATTTGGAAATTGGGAATAAAAGAGGTTATTTTAATAATATTGGGAAAGCAATCAAGAGTCTAGCCATGGAGCAAGGTTTATTTATTAGGCCCCTCGGGAACGTCATTTACCTCTTGCCGCCTCTTTGTATAACCGATGATCAATTAGAAAAAAGTTACTGGATAATTAGACAAATCTTAGACAACCTATAGATACAAATTTAAGGTCCCTGAAGTATCGCATTTTCCACATCTTCTCTATTAATACAATAGGAAAAAAGCCTTTTAGTTTCTTTTCCTCCACTTTCCCAGATAACACTTAAATCTTCTTGTTCAAAAATAATAGTTGCATTCCAATTTGAAAGTAAAAGATACCATGTGGATGGATTATTAATATCTTTCACAGCACCTAAATCAGTTAGCCACAATTCCAATGATTGAAGTGAATTTTGATTGATAGGTTTTTTAGCAGGATTCACAGACTTTTTTAAATAATTATTTTATTAACCAGATGGGTATTGTATCTAATTCTTTTCCAGTAAAAGAAGCCATAAAAATTGAAAAAATCAAACTTATAGAAATGATGATAATTAAAAGAAATAACGAAAACAATTCTCCATTTGAAAAAGGTCTTCTATTCCCTATCAAATTATGATTATTAGAATCGATTATCAAATTATTTAAAAAGTTAGTATCATTTTTAATTCTAGATTTTTCTTTTATTTTCTCATCATATATTTTCCTCAAATTACTATTATTTAAATTTTCATAAGCCTCTAAAACTTCTTGGAATTTACTTTTAGCATCTTCAATTTCTAATGAAGTTGTATCAGGATGTAACTCAATGGAAAGTTTACAAAATGCTTTTCTTAATTCATGATTTGATGCATTTTCATTTACACCTAAAATTTTGTAATAGGAAGTTTCCGATTTCAAAATAATCTTTTAATAATATTGTAATTCTAATAAATTTTTACTAAATAGAATGTATTTAATGAAAGGTAAAAATTTATATGTGTAATGAAATGAAAAAACAAAATATTCCCGAAGAAATTTTTGCCTTACTAACTGAAGAAGAAATAAATATTTTTCAAGAGTTGCAAATTAAAATCAAAGAATTGAATAATAAAACCAATCTTACTAGATTAATTGATGGAGATGATTATTGGGTATCTCAAGTTTTTGACAGCATTTGGCCATTTAAAGCTCTCCCGAATATTAATTTTAATAATAAAAAATTTTTAGATATTGGCTCTGGCTGTGGCTTCCCAGGTTTAGCTTATGCAGTAATTCATCCTAATTCAGAGATATACCTTATTGATTCTTCAAGAAAGAAAACAGATGCACTAAAAATCTTAATCAAACAGATCAATTTCAAAAACAATATTCATCTAATCAATGATCGTATTGAAAACTTCGCTCATCAATCTTCAATGAGAAATAGTTTTAACATAGCTACCACTAGAGCGGTGAGTAATCCCTCAACAGTTTCAGAATATTTACTCCCAATGCTTAAAAAAGAAGGGTTAGGATTTTTATATTGTGGGAAATGGACTGATGAAGAAAGTAAAAATCTAGATAAAACTTTAGAAATATTAGAAGGGAAATTTAAAGAGAAAAAGAAGATTTTATTGCCAAGAAGTAAAGGTATACGAAATATTATTCTTATTCAACCAAAAAACTTGTGCCCTAAAATCTACCCTAGAAAAGTTGGCAAACCCGAGAAAAATCCATTATAAAATTATTTTTTTGATAATCTTTTAGCAACATTATCTCCAAACTTTTCTTTTAAAATTCTCAATTTATTTATAACTTTTTTTGGATTTATATGGCCTTCTAAAACTTTCAATAATTGGACTTCAGAAACATCCGTATCTAATAAATTAGAGTTATTTCCCGGGAACCAATGACTTCCGTTTCCAAGTAATTGATATCTAGCCCTTGCATATCCTTCCATATCCAACCAATCGATTAAATTTGAAAGCCATAGTAAAACGGGAATATTAATGTTTCCTGGCGTATATTCCCAACTTGGTAAATTTCTATTCCAATTATGATGCCACTCTAAACCTAAAGAATTAATTGATTCCTGCCTTAATCTGTTTATTATATTAGGAACATACTTCTCAGATTCAGATAACAACGAGATAGCTTCTAAATGCCTTGCAAAATCTGCCTCTTTTGCAATACCCACACTAATAGTATGGACATTTTGATTTCTTAAGCAAAAAAGATCATTAAAAACTATAGGATGAAGTGGCTTACAAAGTTCCAACATTTTTATTGAGGGAGTATGAAGATGTCCCCCTTTATCAGTGGGACTTATTATGAAAACGCCAAGATCATACTTATTTGCTAAATTGATAACCTTTGTATTTTCTTGATTAATGAAATACCAGTGCAAATTTACATAATCAAATAAGTTTGTTGATATAGCCTTTTCAATGAGTGAAGATTTGCCATGAGTCGAAAATCCAATAGATCCAATTAAATTTTCTTTTTGCAATTTCCTTAAAATGTCAATACAACCTCCATCTTTAACAGCCTGATATAAATGTTCATTTGTATTAATGCCATGTATTGTAAGCAAATCAATTCTTTTAACTTTCAATTTTTCAATACTTGTCATAACATCTCTCTCAAAAATTTCTGGATCACTATTTGGAGGAATCTTTGTTTGAATAATGTTTGGGATTTTTTTAGTATTTTCAAAACCCATTCCTAATTGCATCTCAGAAGTTCCATAGTACTTAGCAGTTTCGACATGACTTAAGCCATATTTACTTGCCAGTTTCAAAATATTTTCTACTTTATTTTGTTCTTCATATGAAATCTCAGAAAAATCTAATTGATCCCAACTTTTTTGAAATCTCATGCCACCCAAAGATAAAACAGATATCTTTAAATTGGTTCGACCAAATCTCCGATATTGCATCTTTTAGAAATTAATGCTTATTCATTCTTGGTGGTTTTCCAAATGATTGAAACATTTCCCTATCAAGACTATTTTCTAGATCATCCAATTCTTCAAACTTGACCCAGTGAATGCAATCAACAGGACATGTATCTATTGCTTCCTGTATAACATTAACAGTGTCTCCATCTTGTCTCATAGCCCTACTTCTTCCATGAAATTCATCAACTTTGAAAGTATTTGAAGCGACGTGTACACAGTATTGACAGCCTATACATCTAGCCTCATCAACCCATACAGCCTTTTCTGCTAACTGACCACCTAATACAGGCTCCCAACCTGTAGTTTCCACGTTTTCTACAAAATCATCAGATGGATTTATAAAATCCATACACAGCAATTAATTGTCCCACTTGGTCAAAACCAACTCGATAGAACCATCATTCTTATTTTTTTGTTCTACAATTTGGTACCCGTCCTCTTTCGTTTTGGAAATAATTGTGTGATAGGCATACATTTGAGTAACTTTAGAAATAAATCTTTCTACTGGTATCTCAAATTTCCATAGGTCAAGATCAGTAACTAATTCATAAGCATTTGAATTATTGTCCCATTTAAATCCAACTTTAGTTTCACCAGGTAAATTCATACTTATATCCACTGCTGTAAACTTACCTCTATAGCCTTTTACAAACTTTTCTTCTTGATCGATTGAATAACCAAGATTGTTTAGTGCCTTAATTAATGGCTCTGCTTCTTTAAGCTGGGTTTTAATAGTACTAAAATGTGACATTAGATTCGTTATTTAATTGTTTGAAGTTTTCATTTTGATTAGAGATGAAAGCATCAGAAGTATTCTTCTTTACTGTTACTTTACCGAGAGAATCTTCAAGATTTCTTGTGGCTTCATTGCATGAATTACCAGTGAATCCCTCAACAGTCTCTTCAACTCTTCCGTCTTGATGAATTTTGAATCTCAATGTTTTTTGAGGCATTAAATTCAAGTACTAAGTAGTTTTACTTTATATAGAATAACGAAAATATTTTGTTTCAGTTGGTACAAGTTAATTAATTTTAATTTTTATATTGAATATCTGATAAATTAATTTGTTATGAGGCGATCTGGTAAAAGATTATGATTTTTTAATTATAAAAACCTTGCATCCCCATTGAATCAAGAGCGGTTTTTGCTTCTTCCATAACAGAGGGCTCTTTATCGAAAAGGGCGATCTTGGTACATTCATCAACGAAACTTTCCTGAAATGTATTGTTTAATTTTTCGTACAGCCTACACAATGACCAAATGCAATTACTCCTTACACCTGATTCATTATCTATCTTTAAGCTTATTAAAAGCTGTTCTGCTGCTAATTGAGCGTTTTCGAAAGAAACATTTCCAATTTCAGCTAAAGAACTAGATGACCATAACCTGACTGCAGCTACATCATTCTTTAAAGCACTAATTAATGGTTTTAAAACAATTTGGTCATCATAGTTAGCTAAGCTCCATGCAGTCGCCCTTCTAACATAAGCATTATCATCAGTTTCCAAAAGACTGACGAGTTTCTTAACCGCATTAGGACATGGATTACGACCTAAAGCATATACCGCACTCATTCTCTCAACAGGACAAGGTTGATCGAGTAATGGTAACAAAAGGGGTAAAGATCTTTTATCTCTATATTCACAAAATATTCTTAAACCCTGAATTCTTTCTTCTCTATTACCATCAAGCATTTTCAATGCTTCATTGCATTCTTGAGTTATATTTAAACCTTTTGAAAAAGAATCTTCATCAATTTGCTCTAAAGGATCTATTTCAATCTCTAAAGCCAATTCTCTAGCTAAAACATCTGGATCAACTGCAATTTCAGCTAGACCTTCTTTTTTAGGATCCTTATTTTTTGTCATTTGCAAAAACTAAAAATATTAATTTATGGGTGCAGGCGACATCATATCTCCTGGCAACCAAATTCTTGCACTGACTGCAAGGAAAGCAATCCCAAAAAGTGATACTATGGCGAACGGTAAAACTTTTGTCTTAATAAAACCCAAAGATTCAAGATTAATTAAGTCAATAATAACCTGTTTGATATACTTTTAAAAAAATTTCTATAGATAATATTATTTATTTCTTGCATTTTGTCTTAACTGACCACATGCAGCATTTTTATCTATACCTCTACTTTTTCGGTAGCTAACGGTAATGCCATTTTTAGAAAGTCTAGATTGAAATAATTGTAGATTTCTTAAAGATGCTCGTTTAAATTCAACCTCATCAATTTGATTGTACTGTATTAAATTTACATGGCATTGAAAACCTTTTAGCAAATTAATCAATTCATTAGCATTTTCTAATTTATCATTAAGCCCACTTAGCATTAAGTATTCAAAACTTACTCTACGACCAGTATCTTTTACAAATTGCTTAGAATCTTCAATTATATTTTTGATCTCGTAGTTTTTTGCACTGGGTATTATCGTTTCTCTTGTTTTTTGATTTGAAGCATGTAGGCTTATCGCTAATGTAAATTGACAATTACCTAAAATTTGAAAAGACTTTTCTGATAATTTACTTATCATTTTAGGAATAGCAACAGTGCTCACAGTTATCTTTCTCTGACTAATCTGAAAATCATCATTTATGGATCTTATTGACAAAAGCAATTCATCAATATTCAACAATGGCTCACCCATTCCCATAAATACAACATTAGTCACTTTTCTATTCATTTGATTTTCAATAAATAAAATTTGATCTAAGATTTCATTCGCTTTTAAAGATCTCTTCAAACCCTCTTTACCAGTAGCGCAAAATTTGCAGTCCATAGGGCATCCAACTTGACTAGAGAGGCATGCAGTAAGTCTTTTTTCAGTAGGTATACCGACACACTCAATACTTTCATTATCACCTGTAGAAAGTAATAACTTTATGGTTCCATCATCGGCTAATTTTTTTTCTTGAAGAATTAGTTCACTTACTTTAAAACCATCATCCTTTAACTTTTTTCTAAAATCTAAAGGTAAAACTTCTATTTGATCAATATTTTTATTCTTATTTCTAAAATTGTAGATCCAACTGTAGATTTGGCGACCTCTAAAAGCAGCCTGACCATAATCTAAAGCTATATTTTCTAAATCTTTGATACTACTTCCAAGAAGATTTTTCAAGTTATGAGGTCTTTAGTTCAAAAGTATATTTACCATAACAGCAAACCATGTTTTAGAAAGAATTCTGTAAGAATAAGCGCAATAAATCCAATCATAGCCATTCTTCCATTAAGTCTCTCATTATACAAATGGAATCCATAACGAGGTAATTTTCTTTTGGGGACAATTTCTGGCTTAATCATCAATTGCAAATGTAAAAATTTATTCTAATTGCTAAAAAGGATAATAGAAAATATTTATTCATCAGAAAGAAGGCCCTCCTCCTGTAATCCCTCCAATGCGGCAGGATCTGGTAGCTGATCTTCAGAAAATTGATTTTCAGCATTAGGTCTTGCAAAAGCAGCAAATTTACTGGAAGAGGCATCGATTCCATGTCGACTTCGAGTAGTCTCCAAATCTTCATCACTAGGATCATCCAGTATTGCTGAAGAGCTTGTTGTAGGTGCTTGTGGCATATCAACTGTATAATCTGGCCTTAAATTCTGTGCTCTTCTATAACCACCAGATTCTTCTGCAAGGATATCAGGATGAGGGCCAGCCTCAGAAGATAATTCCTCTACAAATCCGCTAAAACCAGTACCTGCTGGTATTAGTCTACCTATAATAACATTTTCTTTTAAACCTCTTAACCAATCAGATTTACCTTCAATTGCAGCTTCTGTAAGAACCCTTGTCGTTTCTTGGAATGATGCTGCTGAGATAAAGCTATCTGTATTAAGAGAGGCTTTAGTAATACCTAACAAAACTGGAGTAAATTCTGCTGGAGCTCCTCCTGTAATTGCCATAGCTTGGTTTGTATCTTCCACTTGCCTCAACTCTATAAGTTCACCAGGCAAAAGAGTAGTATCACCAGCATCTTCTACACGAACTTTACTTGTCATCTGTCTAACAACAACTTCAATATGTTTATCATCGATTGCTACACCTTGTGACTTATAAACATTTTGCACCTCGTTTACCATGCTTCTTTGTAGTTTTGATATAGATTCTCGAGCTGCATCTATTAGAGGTTTTTGATCTTTTAAATCGTTGAAATAGCAATCTAATAATTCATGCGGATTAACTGGACCATCAGTTAATGACTCTCCACCTATAACTTGCTGTCCATCACTAACCATTATATTTTTTCCAATTAACAGTTGATATTCATTGACTAAATCATCTTTTTCAATAACCGATAAAGAAACCGATTCTTCATCATTACCTTTTTTAATCTGAACAATTCCGGATTTTTTACATAAAATTGCAGAATCTCTGGGTCTCCTAGCTTCTAACAACTCTTCAATACGAGGCAAACCTTGAACAATATCTCCTGTTTTCTGCCTCTCAAAAACAAGTAAAGCTAACCCATCTCCCCTAAGGACTAAATCTCCGTCTTTAACATGTAAAACTGAATCAGGAGAGACCATGTAAGGCCTGCCAAGTCTTAATGTTACTGAACTATTAGAAATTTCTTCGATTTCTCCACAAGAAGTTGATTTTACAGATTCACTAATAGGATCACCATCCACTACTCGATCACCAACTTTAATGACCGCTTTATCACTAATTTTAATTTTAATTTTATCTTCTTCTCGTTCAACAATTAACCTTCGTATCGGCTCATCGTCAATAACATTGGGTAATTGAACCAATCCCTTTTCTTTACAAAGAATTTGTGTAGTAGCTATTACATCTCCCGCTTTAACTATTTGGTTATTTTTAACTTGCAATTCTGTATGTGTTGAGCCATGACTAGAGTCAGATATAGTATCTCTTCTTACAAGAATAGACTCCAAGATTACTAAATTCAATCTATTGATTAATGGATCATTTTTATCCTCAATCGACTCGACGTCAATAGACATTTGGGGAGTAGCATTAAAGCTTTCGATGCTTAAATGAGTTCTAAGCAATTCAACACCTTCAACTGATTTTATCAATTCACCGTCTTTATAAGTAAGCCTTTGAACAGCTTTTAAGCCTAAATGTGGTCCTTTATCCTGCGTAACATGTGATAAGTCGGGTAATTCCGCTTGATCAGGAATAGAAAATTCTTCTACTGTTCTTAATAATAAACCTCGACATTTTGAGGTTTCTAATTTTTGAACAAATAGAATTTCTTTATTATCAACACCATCTAAAATCTTTTCGCCTGGATTCACAAGATTTCCTTCTTCTGTGAATCTACTCAAAACTTCCTCATCGTCACACTCATGAAAAGTTCCGTTTCTTACAGTTATTTCGCGGAGGATATCATTTTTCTGCGTAACAGTCACAATTCCAGATGTTTGACTAAAAATATCTTTTACAACTTCAGTTCCTGCTTCAATCCATTTCATATCTTCGATCATTAGAAGAGATATATCCTTGTTGATTTCATGTGTCTCTTGAGGAATCCAAAGCAATGTCCCACCTTGACTAACTTCAAAACCATTTTTAGATGATCTTGCTTTTTTGACACTTAATCCCGGTGAGTATTTTACTAACCCTCCAGTTTTTGTAAGGAATCTTTCATCTGTTAAATCTGCTATGACTTCGCCATTACTTATTTTACTCCCTGGGGAAATATTTAAACGATAGGAGGAACCATCACTAGATTCCAAATTATAAATTTGACCTGCATGGGTAGATTCTTCAATTAGTTTAAAATTAGTTAAAGACATTGAAGTAGTAACAATTTGAACTTCCCTAGAATCTCCTATTGATTCTCTTAATCGCACTTGTCCGCCAAACTCACTTGATTGACTTGCCTCTGCTAGAACAGTTCCTTCATCTACAGATTTACCATTTAAGACAACTGGTCTTGCATTAGGTGGTAAGTTATAAACATCCCCAGCCAAAACCCACAATCTTCCTAATCTTTGGGCTTTTAAGGTAATGTTACCCTGCCTATCGGTTACCTCCTTTGGTTGAATAACCTTGTCGTACCTAACTTGACCAGCCAAATCACAGATAACATCTTTTGTCGCTTTTTCAACACTCTTTTTAACCGATCCAGCAATTATCTGAGCAACGGTCATGTCAGAATTAATTTCTTCACCATCATCAACAAATAAAAGCGATCCACTAGAAACTTCAATTTTTTGAGCTTTGCCAGAACTATTTCCTTGAGGAACTATCTTTAATATGAAATCAACTTCCGCTTGTTTAGCTTCTACGCCATGTGGGGTTCTATAACCTCTAACCTTTGCTTTTGAACTAAATTCGACTCTACCAGAAATTTTTGATCTTACTACTCCACTTTCGGCAGTTGATACCCCTCCAGTATGGAAAGTTCTCATTGTCAATTGAGTCCCTGGTTCACCAATAGATTGAGCAGCAATAATTCCAACTGCCTCACCTAAGTCAACTAGATGATTATGAGCTAGAGCCCATCCATAACATCTCCTACAAACCGATCTGTTCGCTTCACATGTTAATGGGGATCTTATTTTTACCTTAGTAATAAAAGCTTGCTCAATTTTTCTTGAAAATGCAGGGTCTATCGCAGTATTTTGGGGAATAATAAGGTTTTCTTCAGAATCAAATATATCCTCCGCGGTAAGTCTGCCTAGAAGCCTTGCCCCAAATTTACCATCTTCAGCTTCAACAATTATTGATCGCTCAGTTCCACAATCTTCTTCTCTAACAATTACATCTTGTGCGACATCAACTAATCTTCGAGTCAAATAACCAGAATCTGCAGTTCTTAAGGCAGTATCCACCAAACCTTTTCTAGCTCCATAAGAAGAAATTACATATTCAGTAACAGTGAGTCCTTCTCTAAAGTTTGTTCTTATTGGTAGATCAATGATCTCTCCTTGAGGATTAGCCATCAATCCTCTCATTCCAACAAGTTGTCTTACCTGAGACATATTGCCTCTTGCTCCAGAATTAGCCATCATCCAGACGGAATTTAGAGGATCATTTTGATTAAAATTATTCTTAACAGCATCCACTAATCTTTCATTAGTTTCAGTCCAGGTATCTATAACTTTTGTATGCCTTTCAACTTCGGTAATTTCACCAAGCCTATAGCATTCCTCTGTAGCAGATATTTGCTCTTCAGCTTGTCCTATCAAATCTTGTTTTGCTTCAGGAACTTTTAAGTCATCTACTGAGATAGAGACAGCAGCTTGAGTAGCATATTTAAATCCTAAGTCTTTTAAATTATCAGCCATGGCTGAAGTTATAGCGGTACCATGAGTTTTATAAGCCCAAGAGACTAAATTTTTTAAGGCTTTTTTATCAACTACCTTATTCTTAAATGATGGAGGAGTTTTAGCTAGAGATGGCATTGTAATTGGATTATTCTTTTTTGAGTTTTTGGAGTTTTTACGTACTCTGGATGTTTTTTTAGGTTTAGATGAAGTCATGATTTTTAAATAAATGAAAAATGGTTTTTAAAGATTACGTTTTAGATACAGAATCAATGATGGTATAGTTCATAACCACTCTCCCGACAGTTGTCAGAACAAATCTACTTATTAAATTATTATCAGAGTCAAATCTGTCCCTTCGTAAATTCCAAGTTTCTAATCTAGAGCCATCTTCTAGCTCTTCAGTTTTTTGTGGACTACGCATTTCATCTTCGTCCTCAACTTCTCCATTAAATCTAACCCAAACCCATTCATGTAAGCTGAGTCTTTTATCTTCAAAAGCCAAAATAACATCCTCTAAAGAAGCAAAAGTAGTCTTATTTTCTCCAAATTCTGGTTTTTGATAATTCGGTTGTAAAGCTGTCAGATAATATGAACCCAGAACCATATCTTGTGATGGAGTAACAATTGGTTCCCCAGTAGCAGGTGAAAGTATATTGTTACTAGCTAACATAAGCATGCGAGCTTCAGTTTGTGCCTCTAAAGCTAAAGGTACATGCACTGCCATTTGATCTCCATCAAAGTCAGCATTGAATGCAGGACAAACTAAAGGATGAAGTTGTATTGCTCTACCTCCAACTAATTTAGGTTCGAAAGCTTGAATTCCCAAACGATGCAATGTAGGGGCTCTATTTAAAAGAATTGGATGGCCTTCAATAACTTCCTGAAGGACCTGCATAACTTCATCATCGCCTTTTTGTATTAATTTTTTTGCAGCTTTAATATTATTCACAATATTTTGTCTTATTAATCTGTGAATTACGAAAGGTTGGAAGAGCTCAATCGCCATTTCTTTTGGAAGACCACACTGATGCATTTTTAATTTTGGGCCCACGACTATTACAGATCTTCCTGAATAGTCAACGCGCTTACCAAGAAGATTCTGTCTAAATCTTCCTTGTTTTCCCTCAATGATGTCACTAAGTGACTTAAGAGCTCTATTATTTGCTCCAACAACAGTCCTTCCCCTCCTCCCATTATCTATAAGAGCATCAACTGCTTCTTGAAGCATTCTTTTTTCATTTCTTACGATAATTTCAGGAGCTAAAATTTCTTGAAGCCTAGCTAGTCTATTATTTCTATTTATAACTCTTCTATATAAATCGTTTAAATCTGAAGTTGCAAATCTTCCTCCATCAAGCTGAACCATGGGTCTAAGATCTGGAGGTATAACGGGAATTGCATCTAGGACCATCCATTCTGGCTTTGCATTAGTTGCAATGAAATTATCAATAACTCTTATCCTTTTTATAAGTTTTGCCCTTTTTTGCCCTTTACTATTGGTGATTTCTTCTCTTAGCTCCTCAGCAATCTGATTTAAATCAAGGTCCTCAAGTAATTGCTTCAGTGCCTCAGCACCAATACCCACAAAAGGTTCATTCTCTATAGTTGAATCTTCAGCATAAATTTCATCTTCAATTTCCAGCCATTCATCCTCAGTAAGTAATTGCTTATATTTGAGTTCTTTATGATCACCTGCGTCTAAAACCACATAACAATTAAAATAAACTATTTGTTCTACATCTCTAAGAGGAATATCTAAAAGTATTGCAACGTAACTAGGAATTCCTTTTAAATACCAAACATGAGAGACCGGTGCAGCGAGTTTTATATAGCCCATCCTGTGTCTTCTGACTCTACTTTCAGTTACTTCAACCCCACATCTCTCACAAACAATGCCACGATGTCTAACTCTTTTATACTTTCCACAATGGCATTCCCAATCTTTAGAGGGCCCAAAAATCTTTTCACAAAACAATCCATCCATTTCTGGTTTAAGTGTTCTGTAGTTGATAGTCTCAGGTTTAGTAACTTCACCTACCACTTGTCCATTGGGTAATGTTCTTTGACCCCAATCCATTATTCTTTTAGGAGAAGCTATTGAAATTTTGACGTAATCAAAGTGATTTTCAGTTCTTAGGTTGCTGTTTGTCATTTTTAGAAAATTTAAATTAAAAAGTTTTTAATTGAGTATTTAATCTTCCTCATATTCAGAGGTTCCTAGTGATTCATAAGTTGGTCTTGATGGAGTATTTCTTCTAGGATTTATATCTTGCATTAAATCTACCTCTTTTCCTTCATCTGTATAAACCCCTATATCTAACCCTAGAGATTGTAATTCCCTCATAAGAACTTTAAATGACTCAGGAGTCCCAGGTCTGGGGATCGGTTTACCTTTAACAATTGCATTAAGAGCTTCATTTCTTCCTTGCATGTCATCAGATTTAACTGTTAATAATTCTTGAAGAGTATAAGCTGCTCCATAAGCTTCAAGGGCCCATACTTCCATTTCTCCAAGCCTTTGTCCGCCTTGTTGAGCTTTACCACCCAATGGTTGTTGTGTAACCAAAGAGTAAGGGCCAGTTGATCTAGCATGAATTTTATCATCCACCAAATGGACTAACTTGAGGAAATGAGAGTATCCTACAGCAACTGGCTGATCGAAGGGCTCTCCTGTTCTACCATCTTTAAGTAATAACTTTCCAGGATCTTCAGGATTATAAACCCATGCTTTACCTGGCTGTTTCGAAGCTTCCTCTAAAAATGCTTGAACAGTTTGATGTGATTTTTCAGCTCCATACATTTCATCAAATGGAACAACTTTAACCCTACAATTTAAGTTGGAGGCTGCCCAGCCCATCAATAATTCAAAAACTTGACCTACGTTCATCCTACTTGGAACTCCGAGAGGATTAAGGACAATGTCTACTGGCGTACCATCTGGCAAATAAGGCATATCTTCTCTAGGTAATATTCTACTAATAATTCCTTTATTACCATGCCTCCCAGCCATTTTGTCGCCTACCTGAATTTTCCTTCTTTGAGCCACATAAACTCTCACAACCATGTTTGCCCCTGGAGGTAGTTCATCACCTTGTTCTCTAGTATAAATACGAACATCTAAGACTCTTCCTTTTTCAGTCTTTGGAACTCTGAGTGAATTGTCTCTAACATCTCGAGCCTTTTCACCGAAAATAGCTCTCAACAGTTTTTCTTCTGGTGGTTGGTCTGATTCCCCTTTCGGAGTAACTTTCCCTACAAGAATATCTCCACTTTCAACAAAAGCACCAATCCTAATAATTCCCATTTCATCAAGGTTGTTTAGACTTTCTTCTGAAATATTGGGAATCTCTCTTGTGATTTCTTCGGGTCCTAGCTTTGTTTGTCTTGCCTCAATTTCATATTTTTCAATATGTACCGATGTATATAAATCATCGGTTACCATCCTCTCGCTTACAAGAATTGCATCTTCGTAGTTGTAGCCCTCCCATGGCATATAAGCGATTAAAACATTTTGACCAAGGGCTATTTCTCCTCCTTCACAAGCCGATCCATCTGCTAAAACTTGACCAGATATAACTCGATCTCCAATTTTTACTATTGGTCTTTGGTTTAGGCAAGTATCTTGATTTGATCTTTGATATTTTTGAAGATAATGAAAATGTTCATTCCCATCCTCGTCTTTAACAACAATCTCATTTGCATCAACATAAGATACAGTTCCATTAACTTTTGTTATGGGAACCATCCCAGAATCTCTAGCGACTTGAGATTCTAAGCCTGTTCCAACTAAAGGCCGTTCTGGCCTGAGCAAAGGAACGGCTTGGCGTTGCATATTTGATCCCATTAGAGCTCTATTCGCATCATCATGTTCCAAGAAAGGAATAAGTGAAGTAGCGACTGAAATTACTTGAACAGGGGAAAGCTGAACGTAATCAACTTGATGAGGAGGTACTTTTTCAAAATCTTGCCTATACCTTACAGGTATTAGGTTTGCGATTATATTACCAGCTTTGTCAGTTGCGACATCTCCGGGTGCCACCCTGCACTCATCTTCTAAATCAGCAGAAAGATAAACAGGCACACCTTCTTTATTAACTTTACCGTTTTTAACTTCCCAAAAAGGTGTTTCAATAAAACCATACTCATTAACTCTAGCGTGTGTAGCTAAAGAGTTTATAAGTCCAGCATTAGGACCTTCAGGAGTCTCGATAGGACATAATCTTCCATAATGTGAAGGATGAATATCCCTTACTGCAAAGCCTGCTCTTTCTCGAGTTAAGCCTCCTGGTCCTAAGGCAGAAATTCTTCTCTTATGCGTTAATTCTGCCAGAGGATTAGTTTGGTCCATAAACTGACTTAATTGACTAGAGCCAAAAAATTCCTTTATAGCAGCAACCAAAGGCTTAGGATTAACTAGTTGAGCTGGAGTAAGAGAATCTGTTTCTCCTACAGTCATTCTTTCTTTGATAATTCTTTCTAAACGATTCAGTCCCACCCTAACTTGATTTTGAAGAAGTTCTCCTACAGATCTAACCCTTCTGTTACCTAGATGGTCAATATCATCCAAACTAGCGCCGCCAATATCCAATTCTAGGTTAATTAAATAATCAATGGTCGAGAGAACATCTTCATGGGTAAGAGTCCTAACATCATCAGGTACAGTTAGCCTCAATTTTTTATTTATTTTATATCTACCAACCCGACCTAAATCGTATCTTTTGGGATCAAAAAATCTACTGTTCAATAGCTGTTGCCCACCAGAGACAGAGGGTGGTTCACCAGGGCGTAGTTTCTTGTAGAGCTCTAGTAAGGCCTGATCTTCTGAACTTATCCCCTCGTCATTTGCTGACTCAATTGATTTTTGATAAAACTCAGGATGCCTAAGTTTATCGATCACATCGTTATCTGAAAGACCCATCGCCCTCATTAGAACATGAGCATTAATTTTTCTAGTTTTGTCAACTCTTACAAAAAGTAAATTATTTTTGTCAGTCTCGAATTTTAACCATGCACCCCTATTAGGGATAACGCTCGCGTTGTAGGTTCTTCGACCATTTTTATCTAGTTCATCTTTGAAATACACACCTGGACTTCGAACAATTTGATTAACAATTACCCTTTCGGCACCATTAATGATAAAAGTGCCTCTTTCAGTCATTAATGGTAATTCGCCTATAAATACTTCTTGTTCTTTAATTTCCCCTGTCTCTTTATTAATTAACCTGCAAGTTACATACATTTGAGATGCAAAAGTTGCATCTCTTCTTTTGGCTTCCTCAACATCATGCCTAGGTCTTTTTAACCTGTACTCTTCACCTATAAAATGCAATTCTAATTTACCTGTGTAATCAGAAATGGGGGAAAAGTTTTGTAATTCTTCTATTAAACCCTTTTCTAAAAACCATTTAAAGCTTGCTCTTTGTACTTCAACTAAATCTGGTAGATAAGTAGCTGTTTTTGCTACCTGTAAAGCGCTACTGCTCATCCAAGAAAACCTGCGATTTGTGAGATTTACTATTTACTTTAAATCTACTTAAAATTTAGTTGTTTAACTTTTCATTTAATATGATTTAAAGCATTAAATCTCGATTTCAACAAAAATAAACTTTAATAATTAATTAAAAAATTTATTTAAATGCTGATTAAATCATTAACTATGTAAGTTAAATCTAAAAATTAAGAATAATTTCCAGTAATTTCTAATTCTAACAGCTGTTATGTCAAATTAACAAGTCAAATTTAAACAAATCTTCAGCATTCTTAGATGACTCTTTAGCAATTGTAATTAATTCAGTAGATCTTAAATCTGCCATGTAATTAGCAACATTTTCAACAAATGCAGGTTCATTTCTTTTTCCCCTATGGGGGACAGGAGCTAAAAAGGGTGAGTCAGTTTCAATTAAGTATTTATCATTTGGGACTATTTTGGCACACTCATGAATTTCATGTGCTTTTGGGAAAGTTACTATTCCACTAAAACTGATGTAAAAACCAAGATCCAAGAATTGCTTCATTTCTTCTGGGGTTCCAGTCCAACAATGAAGTACACCTCTTGGACATATTCCTTTTTTTGAGAGATCACTACATATCTGGATCATTTCATTTGCAGCATCCCTGCAATGGATAATTACAGGCAACTCTAGTTCAAAAGCTAACTCCATTTGAGGAATAAGAGCATCAATTTGTTGAGTTTTATTTTCATTTTTAAAAAAATCCAAGCCTAATTCCCCAATAGCTACAACTCTTCTATCTTCTTGAGCAGATTTTTCTAAAAGAGATTTTGAACTTGGTTCCCATTTCATTGCTTCAAGTGGATGCAAACCAACTGAATAGTAAATTTCATTGAATTTGTGAGATATTTTTCTCAACTGCGGAATTTCTGTTAATTCACAACAAGCGTGAACTAATTTTTTTACACCTCTTGAACGCAATCTTAAAACAACATCTTCAAGATCTTTCTCAAAATTTTCAAATATTAAATGGCAGTGAGAGTCTATGAGTTCAATATCGCTCATAATTATTATCTAGTTTCTACTTTGTAGTTAGAGTAGTTTTTACTAAATGATTAATTTTTGATTTTCGATTAGCCCCGTTATTTTTGTGAAGAATATTTTTTTTAACTGCTTTATCAATTAAGCTAAAAGTTTTATTAAGACTTGTTTTCACTAAATTTTTATTATTCTCATTAGGTTCTTTTTTATATTTTTCGCAATTCTCTAAAGTTTTTTTGGTAAGAGTTCTTACTGTAGATTTATATGATTTATTTATTAACCGGTTTCTTTCCGCTACTTGAATTCTTTTTTTTGCTGATTTGGTATTGGCCACTGGGGATTCATACAATATAAGACTTTCATCATAACAAATAAATCGTCTACTAATCAATCATATATAATTTAAAAAGCTATTAAATTTGGTCTCGACCCTTTAAATTTGAAAACTTAAGAATATGAAGATCATAAATAATAAAGAAGAGGCTATCCAAGAATTAAATAGGATTTCCACTCGAACTAACTCAGAAAATAATAACAAAATAAATGCAATAGTCGAAGAAATTCTTCAAGAAGTAAAAAATTATGGAGATATAGCGGTAGAAAAATATACCAAAAAATTTGATGGTTTCAACCCTGACCCGATGCAAATTAGTCCAGATCACTTAAAGAATGCATGGAGTGAAATTGATAGCAATTTAAAACGCTCACTTGAAGTAGCCCATAAAAGAATTAAAAAATTCCATGAAAAAGAAATTCCAACATCCTTCACTATTGAAGGGGAACACGGTGATAAAGTCCAAAGAAAATGGAGGCCAGTTAAACACGCAGGTATTTATATACCCGGAGGCAGAGCAGCTTATCCAAGTACTGTATTAATGAATGCAATACCAGCAACAGTAGCAGGAGTGGAAGAAATCATTATGGTATCTCCTGGAAATAAAGAAGGGGAAATCAACAAAACTGTTTTAGCTGCAGCTCACTTATCAGGTATTAACAAAGTTTTTAGAATTGGAGGAGCTCAAGCAATTGGTGCTTTAGCATTTGGCACAGATCAAATCAGTAAAGTTGATGTTATTACAGGTCCAGGGAATATCTATGTAACTACTGCTAAAAAACTAATTTATGGCTCTACAGGAATAGATTCTTTGGCTGGTCCAAGTGAAATATTAATCATTGCAGATGAAACAGCTCAAACCACTCATATAGCATCTGATCTCCTAGCACAAGCAGAACATGACCCTTTGGCTTCTTCAATACTTCTAACTACATCAAAAAACCAGGCAAAAGAGGTTTTAAAGGAACTTTATAAAAAAATAGATGATCATCCAAGAAAAGAAATTTGTATGGAATCAATAAAAAATTGGGGATTAATTGTTATTTGCAAAGATTATGAATCATGTATTGAACTAAGCAATAACTTTGCTCCAGAACACTTGGAAATTTTAGCTTTAGATTCAAAAAAGATTCTCGAAGGTATAGAGAATGCAGGAGCAATATTTTTAGGGAAATGGACCCCGGAAGCTGTGGGAGATTATCTAGCTGGACCAAATCATACTTTACCTACATCAGGAAATTCTAGATTTAGCGGATCTTTAGGAGTTGAAACCTTTATGAAAAACACTTCCATTATAGAGTTTAATGAAAAAAGTTTAAAGATGAACAGTCTAGATATAATTAACCTTGCTGAAAGTGAGGGCTTACATAGTCACGCTAACTCAGTACAAATAAGATTTGAAGATTAGGCAACTTTTGAGGGAGAATAAACAACTGGAGTACTATTTTCAATTTTACCAACCAATACTTTGTCTGTAACATCAACGAATAATCCGTTTTCTAATACTCCTGGAATGTTATTAATATTCATTTCAATGTCTTTTGGATTCTTAATACCCTTATTAAACATTACATCAAGAATTAGGTTGCCCTGATCAGTAACAACTGGACCAGCTTTTTTAGTAGCCATTCTTAAAGTTGAACTGCCATCCATCTCATTAATTACTTCCTGAACTTGCTTCCAAGCATTTGGAAGGACCTCTACAGGTAAAGGAAAAGAATGATTTAAGTTTTTTACAAGTTTAGTTTCGTCGACAACAATCAATAATTGATTAGCTTTAGATGCAACTAACTTTTCTCTAACATGACATGCTCCTCCTCCTTTTATTAATTGAAATGCAGGATCAACTTCATCTGCTCCATCAATAGCTAAATCAATTTGAGAAACAGAAGATAAATCTACAAGCGGGATATTTAGTTCAAGAGCTAAAACTTCTGATTGAAAGGAAGTTGCTACACCTCTTATATTTTGTATTTGTCCAGAACGAATTTCATCCGCAAGGCTTTTTATCATAAGCGCGGCTGTAGATCCAGATCCTAAACCAAGAACCATGTCACTCTTTACTTCTTTAATTGCTGCATCAGCAACTATTTGTTTCATTTGAGTTTGTGAATCCAAAATCTTTTTTTTTTAAGTTTATAGATTATTAAATTTCACTGGGTGATTTATGTCAAACCTGGCAAAGGTTCAGGTTTAATATTTATCTGTATCTCTTTATTATCTCTTAGAACATTTAGGAGAAATACTTTACCTATCTGAGCTTTTTCTACTTCATCTAGCAAAGCTTTAGGCTCCTGTATAGAAATATTTTCGGCTGCTATCACTAAATCTCCTCTTCTTAAACCGGCTTTTTCAGCAGGACTATTAGGTATAACTGATTGAATTAGAGCACCACTTCTTTCTGGTAATTGAACTAATGAATTTGGGTCTTTGTTATGTTCTTTAGCAATTCTAGGATTCAAAGAAATCAATTGGACGCCTAAATATGGATGAATAACTTCTCCATTTTTAAGAAGCTGATCAGAGACACTTTTAGCTAGATTAATTGGAATTGCAAACCCTAGTCCAGCTCCAGGACCACTTCTTACCAATGTATTGATTCCTATTACCTCACCATTGGAATTGATAAGTGGTCCTCCAGAATTCCCAGGATTTATTGCAGCATCAGTCTGAATAAGATCGAGCCTTTTATCAGAAAAACCTAGACTATTAATATCTCTATGCAGGCTACTTACAATACCTAAGGTTACTGTTTTTTCTAAACCATAAGGAGTACCTAGGGCTATTGCCCAATCTCCGACTTCAAGATCTTCAGAGTTTCCAAGAGGAGCAAAACTAGAATATGTAGACTCATCAATTTTTACTAACGCTAAGTCCGTAACTGAATCAGTTCCCAAAACTTGACCATCACAAATACTTCCATTAGCTAAAGTTACTGAAACATTATCAACTCTCTCTACCACGTGAGCATTTGTAAGAACCAAACCATTTTGATTTATGATAACTCCAGAGCCTTGGCCTCTCTCTCTTTCAGGTGTAATGCCTTGCTCGCCAAGTAAATCTCTTAATAAAGGGTCTAATAAAGTGGGGTCAAATTGTTGTCTTTGTACCAATCGCTCAGTATCAATTTTCACAACTGCAGGCCCAACATTTTTTACAGCAGTTGATACAAAATTATGACTATCAGCAGAAGTTAAAGCTAGAACTTCTACTTTTTGAAAGAAATTAACTAAACAAAAACAAACAATAATAAACACCTGGATTAAATTAATAAATTTAATCTTTAGAAACTTCATCTATATAAGTATTTTAAAATATTTTTCAAATCTAATTGAAGAAATATATTATTGTTGTTTTTTTGTTTACATCCATAAAATACAAATTTTTGAATCATCCATAGAAAAAAAATTTTTTATATGTGAAAATTATTTTAAATCAATTTGCATATATAAATTTGAATAAAGAAAACAAAATTAAACTAGAAAATCTTTTAAAAGAAGTTGCCAATTTATGGAATTTCGAAATCTGCAGTTTAAATATTAAAACTAATCAAAATCCAACTGTTATTGAAATCGTTATAAAAAAAACTAATGGCGATGATATTTCACTTGATGATTGTGCTTTATTTAATAACCCAGCATCTGAAGAAATAGAAAATTCAAATCTTTTAAATTGTTCATATGTGTTAGAAATAAGTAGTCAAGGGGTCAGTGATGAATTAACCTCAGAAAGAGACTTCAAAACTTTTAAGGGTTTCCCAGTTAATGTTGAGTTAAACCAAAAAATTTCCAAACAAAAATTTCTGAATGGTTTACTTTATGAAAAGTCTAAAGATTATTTAGCCATTAACATTAAAGGAAAGATTAAAAAAATCCCTTTTAATGAAGTACTTAAGATTAGTCTTTGTTCATTAAAAGATTAATTATTTCAAACATTATCCATTTCCCCATCATAGATGGCATTAGTTATTCTCCCAGGTCTAAACAATCTTATTGACGATATTAGTGAGGAAAAAAAGTTACCTCCTAATATCGTCGAAACTGCCTTACGCGAGGCTTTATTAAAAGGCTACGAAAAATATAGGAAAACATTTTACATTGGAGTTAACGAAGATCCATTTGATGAAGAATACTTTAGTAATTTCGATGTTGGACTAGATTTAGATGAAGAAGGGTATAGAATTTTATCAAGTAAAATAATTGTTGAAGAAGTTGAGAGCGAAGATCATCAAATATCTTTAGTAGAAGTAAAACAAGTCGCTGATGATGCTCAAATAGGTGACACTGTTGTTTTAGACGTTACTCCAGAAAAAGAGGATTTTGGGCGAATGGCTGCTTCAACAACAAAGCAAGTTTTAGCACAAAAATTAAGAGATCAACAAAGAAAAATGATCCAGGAAGAATTTGCAGATTTGGAAGATCCTGTTTTAACTGCAAGAGTTATAAGATTTGAAAGACAATCAGTAATTATGGGAGTTAGTTCAGGGATTGGAAGACCTGAAGTGGAGGCCGAACTTCCCAAAAGAGATCAATTACCAAATGATAATTACAGAGCGAATGCAACTTTCAAAGTATTCTTGAAAGAAGTTAGCGAAATAGCTAGAAAAGGTCCACAACTCTTTGTAAGTAGAGCAAATGCGGGATTAGTCGTTTACTTATTTGAAAATGAAGTACCGGAAATTCAAGAAGGTACAGTAAAAATTGTTGCTGTTTCAAGAGAAGCAAATCCTCCTTCAAGAGCTGTTGGCCCAAGAACAAAAGTGGCTGTTGATAGTGTTGAACAAGAAGTTGATCCTGTAGGAGCCTGTATTGGAGCTAGAGGAGCAAGAATTCAACAAGTAGTTAATGAATTAAGAGGAGAAAAAATCGATGTAATCAAATGGTCATCTGACCCAATTCAGTATATTTTAAATTCTTTAAGTCCTGCGAAAGTCGATCTTGTGAGACTAGTTGACCCAGAAGGACAACATGCGCACGTACTAGTTCCTCCTGATCAATTGAGTCTCGCAATTGGTAGAGAAGGTCAAAATGTAAGACTCGCTGCAAGATTAACTGGCTGGAAGATTGATGTAAAAAACTCACATGAATACGATCAAGAAGCAGAAGATACTGCAGTCTTTGAATTAATAAGACAACGAGAAGATGAAGAGAAACTCCAACGAGAAGCAGAGCTGAGATTAGAAGCAGAACAAGCTGAGCGTGCTGCAGAAGATGCAAGATTACGAGAGCTTTATCCCCTTCCCGAAGATGATGAAGAATATGGACAAGAAATATATGAAGGAGAGACCTTCTCAGATAATGATCAATTAGAGACTGTTCAAGATAGTGAAATAACCTCCAAAGAGGAGAGAAAACGGTGACACAACAAACACCTGTTATGCGTATATGCATTTCATGTAGAAAAACATATGACAGGAAAAACCTTTTAAAGATTACCAAAGATCATAAGCAAGGCATTATGTTTCAAAGGGGGATGGGGCGATCAGCTTACATTTGCAAGTCAAAAAAATGTTACTCAGATTCAAAGATCAAAAAAAAGCTTCAAAAAGCTCTAAAAATGTCTTTAGATCCTGAATTTATTGATATTTTTGAAAAAGAAATTACAAGCTACAATGACTATCCCAATAAGGGAATATAATTAAATTAATTCCTCTTCAATTTCAAAAAGAGTACAAAACAGATTAAATGACTATCAGCGATAAAATCAGAATTTACGAACTTTCCAGAGACTTAAATCTGGAAAATAAAGATATATTGGATGCCGCTCAAAAACTTTCAATATCAGTAAAAAGTCATAGCAGTTCAATTAGTGCAGAGGAAGCAAAAAAAATAAAAAATCTTATTAATAAAAAAAATACAGATAAAAATACAGATAAAAAAATTCTTTCCATTAACAAGCCTTCAATTAAAAATGATAATTACAAACAAAACAAAGAAGGTAAACCTGCTTTAAAAGAGAAACCTCTCAAAGATAATCCAAACAAAAATCCATTATTGATAAAACCTCTAAATAAACCTGAGAGTCTAAAAATAATTTCAAATCAACCTAAAAATCTCAATAAACCGACTATTGTAAAAAGTTCGCAATCTCAAGCCAATCGTATAAATCAAAATATAAAACCTCAACCTTCACAAAACTTTAAACAAGATAAAAAAACTTTCCGAAATAACACTATACCCCCAAGTAAAAATCCTTCAAAAAGCACTATTGAATTAATTGCAAAGCCCAAAAATATAAATAATAATGTTAAATCTAATGAATCATCTCAGAAATTCTTCAATTCAGAGGAGAAAAGAAAACTATCAAACAAACCTGATCAAAATACAAACAAACCTAAAACAAAAAACTCTAATAATAAAGCAAATCCCCCTGAACTCGTTGGAGCTCCTATAAGAAGAGAGGATATCAATCAGCAAAGTAACAATAAGAAAAACAATTCTTTTAAACAAACTTTCTCAAATAGACCTGGAGCTCCTAACAGGCCTGGATTAAGAAATAGACCATCGGATCAAGCCAGACCTGGATCCTATAGTAGACAAGCTAATCCTAATAGGCCTGGTACTCCTAATAGACCTGGCATGCCCAATAGGCCTGGATTAAGAAATAAACCATCAGATCAAGCCAGACCTGGATCCTACAATAGACAAGTTAATCCTAATAAACCTGGTGCTCCTAATAGACCTGGCATGCCTAATAGGCCTAATTCTAGATTCAATGGTCAAAATTCACCTGGGATTAGGAAGCCTGTATCGCCTAATGAACTTTTACAACTTCAAAAAACTAACAAATCTCAAAATAACAAACAAGTTATAAAGAATAACGAAAAACAAAATACTGAGACCACTAAACAAAAGGTAAAAGCTCCAAATAATAGACCAAACGCCACTCCAAGTTCCAAAAAACCACCTAATAGAGCATTTTCAAATAGTTCTAATAAACCTAGAAAAACAGACTGGGATGATAGCGCTAAACTTGAAGCATTAAGAACCAAAAATCCCCAAAAACAAAGACAGAAAGTTCATATTATCGGTGAGAATGATGATTCTTTAACATCTGAAACCAGTGGATATTCAGGCGAGAAAATTTCTATTTTATCAGCTAGTTTGGCACGCCCTAAGAAAGAAAAGTCTGATGAAACCAAATCTCAAAAATCTATAAAACAATTTAAGAAGAAGAAAAAAGAGACGACCAGGCAAAGGCAGAAAAGAAGAGCTATGGAGTTAAAAGCTGCCAAAGAAGCCAAACAAGTAAGACCTGAAATGATAATAGTCCCCGAAGATAATTTAACAGTTCAAGAACTAGCCGATAAATTAAGTCTTGAAAGTTCTGAGATAATAAAATCTCTTTTCTTTAAAGGAATTACTGCAACCGTTACTCAATCGCTTGACTTGGCAACTATCGAAACGGTAGCAGAAGAATTTGGGGTACCTGTCTTACAAGATGATATCCAAGAAGCTGCGGAGAAAACAGTAGATATGATTGAGTCAGAAGATATTGATAGTCTAATAAAAAGACCACCTGTAATTACAGTAATGGGTCATGTAGATCATGGCAAAACAAGTCTTTTAGATTCCATCAGAGAGTCAAGGGTAGCTTCGGGAGAAGCAGGAGGAATCACTCAACATATAGGGGCTTATCAAGTTGAATTTGAACATGAATCTAAAAAGAAAAAATTAACTTTTCTTGATACCCCTGGTCATGAAGCCTTTACAGCCATGAGAGCAAGAGGTACAAAAGTCACGGATGTAGCTGTTCTTGTGGTTGCTGCAGATGATGGTTGCAGGCCTCAAACACTTGAAGCTATCAGCCATGCAAGGGCCGCAAAAGTACCAATTGTTGTAGCAATAAATAAGATTGACAAAGAAGGGGCATCTCCAGAAAGAGTCAAGCAAGAACTATCAGAAAAAGATTTGATTGCTGAAGATTGGGGAGGAGAAACGGTGATGGTTCCAGTAAGTGCGATCAAAAAACAAAATATTGATAAATTGCTCGAAATGATTTTATTAGTTTCAGAAGTTGAAGATCTACAGGCTAACCCTCACAGATATGCTAAAGGGACTGTTATTGAAGCCCACCTAGATAAGGCCAAAGGCCCTGTGGCTACTTTGTTAGTACAAAATGGAACCTTAAAATCTGGGGATGTTTTAGCTGCGGGTTCAGTCCTTGGGAAAATTAGAGCAATGGTCGATGAACATGGTAATAGAATCAAAGAAGCAGGACCATCATTCCCTGTAGAAGCACTAGGATTCAGTGAAGTACCCACAGCAGGTGATGAATTCGAAGTTTACCCTGATGATAAAACTGCTCGAGCGATTGTCGGAGACAGGGCAACAGATGCAAGAGCCACAAAATTAGCTCAGCAAATGGCCTCCAGAAGAGTTAGCTTATCATCCTTATCAACTCAAGCAAATGATGGAGAATTAAAAGAGTTAAACTTAATTCTTAAAGCTGATGTTCAAGGTAGTGTTGAAGCGATATTAGGATCACTAGAACAATTACCAAAAAATGAAGTCCAAGTCAGAGTTCTCCTTTCTGCTCCTGGAGAAATAACCGAGACAGATATAGATCTAGCTGCTGCATCAGGGTCAGTAATCATCGGGTTTAACACCTCATTGGCATCAGGAGCAAAGAGAGCAGCTGATGCTAATGACGTTGACATAAGAGAATATGAAGTAATCTATAAACTTTTAGAAGATATTCAGTTGGCCATGGAAGGTCTCCTTGAACCTGATCTTGTGGAAGAATCATTAGGAAAAGCCGAAGTTCGAGCAACTTTCGCAGTTGGTAGAGGAGCTATCGCAGGCTGTTATATACAATCTGGTAAATTACAACGGAATTGCTCTCTTAGAGTTATTAGATCAGATAAAGTAATTTTTGAAGGAAATTTAGACTCCCTAAAGAGATCTAAAGATGATGTTAAAGAAGTAAATACTGGATTTGAATGTGGAGTTGGATGCGATAAATTCTCTTCTTGGATTAATGGAGACATTATAGAAGCATTCAAATTTGTCACCAAAAAGAGAACATTAACTCAATAAATTAAATATTTAACTAAATCAATCTTTATTCCTATCTAAGAATAATAAAGTAGGAAACAATATACAAGCGCCCAATTGTATAAGAAGATTATTTTGCTGCAATTCATTACTTGTTGCAATTTGGGAAAGCATTATTAAAAGACCTAAAAATGCTGAACCACTAAAGGCTATCCACAATATTCTCCTCAAACCCTTGAACGGAGCCTGGGATTCGCTCAATAGTTTTTTTTTTAATTCAGGATCTATTTTTGACATTAATCATCAAAATTATAAAATTGATTCTATACGAAAATTTCAATATTTTAGTATTGCCGATATAGCTCAGCGGTAGAGCAACTGTCTCGTAAACAGTAGGTCATTGGTTCAATTCCAATTATCGGCATTTCAAAAGTTAATTAAAAACAAAAATGATTAATAGAATTTTAAAATTTAAATCTGTTTTAAAATTATTTATTTTTGTTCCTCTAATATTTTCTTTTGGAAAAAGAAGTTATATTGCTTTTGATGAAGGGTTTTATGCATTACAAGCTAGATGGATACTTGATAAAGGTAACTGGATAATTCCTCTTTGGTGGGATGAATTTACTCTAGATAGAACAATAGGATTGCAGTTTTTAATTGCGAAGTCGCAAGACTTATTTGGTAGAAATATTTTTTCTGCCTATCTACCCACAACAGCAGCTTCAATATTGATGTTATTCATAACTTATAAATTACATGAAGAATTATTGAATAAAAAATATGCAATTATATCCCCACTAATACTTGCTACTACATATCTATGGTTTGACTACTCACACTTAGCCACTCAAGATATCATCTATTCATGCTTAGTAACTATTGGGGTATTATCTCTAGTCAAAATCAAAAGTAAAGATAACAAATTCAATATTATGCTTTTTGGAATTTGGATTGGCTTAGCTTTTATGATGAAAACTTTTTTAGTATTTGTACCTTTATTATCACTTTCACCATATCTTTTTATTAAAAAGAATCTTTTTTTAAGCAAATTCTTTTGGCTGGGACTACTAATTGGATTTCTTCCTTATTTATTTTGGGCGTTTTCTATCGACCCTTATTTAGAGAAAAATATTATTTTTTATTTAATTGAAAAGTTTAACTTTCTTTCTAATAAAAATACATTTACAAATCCTTTTTACTATTATTTTTGGAATATCCCAGCAACGTTCCTGCCATGGAGTTTTTTCGCAATTATTGGCACAATAAGTAACATATCCCAAAGTAAAGAGAATAGATACATACTCACTTTTTTCCCCCTAATATTAATATCGACTCTGAGTATTTTCTCTACTAAAACTCCCTATTATGCTCTACAAATTTCATCTATTTTTTCATTAAATACTTATATAGGAATAAAATATTTGTTTAATTCTAAAAAATATAGTCAAATTTTTATATTGATAACTTCAAAAATAATTCCATTTTTTATATTTGCTCTAACTTTTACATATTATTTTTTCTTTAAAAATACTATTAACTTGAACTCTAAGGGAAATACATTCCTAACCCTTGGATTATTGTTATTCGGACTTTCTTGGTCATTTATAAAACATAAAAACTCATTCAAAGATGTATTAATACCTCTTATAATTGGGCCTTACTTACTAACTTCGTTTCTTTTGCAATCAGGATTATTCACTGATAGATCAAGAGAACTAAGAGAAAGAATGGAATATATATCATCTCTTGATATAGTAAAAAACCAAACAATAAAGGTTGATAAATCAGGAATAAACAATTCTCAAACGCAATCAAAAATCATAAAAATTTCTTTATTAACTCCTAAACTAGGTGAAGGAATAGAGAGTATTGATCAGTTAAAAAAATCAGAATTAGCATGGACAACTGACTTTAAAAAAATAAAAAACAATGTTTATTCTTATGAAGTGATATACGAAAATGATATTTTAAAACCATGGAAATTAATATTAAAAAAGTAAAAAATCCATATATAGTAAAAATGTCTTTTAAACTCAAAAAATGAAATCTGTTAATAGTTGGAATTTAACTAATAATGAACTTCATCAATTATTCAAAGATAATAACGAATTTATTTCCATTAAAGTCAGAGGTAATACTTGGGAACCAATCACAAGATGGCTAAGATTTGATTCAAGAATTTTTAGAGAAACCACAAGCAAAGCAAGAATAACTTTATGCGATATTGAATCTCTAGCGGAAATTTACAACTACAGATCAATTAGATGGAAAGCAAAGAAATTAACACCTCTGCTCACTAAGGGAATTCCACAATCTCTTAAAAATATTTTTCGCAAAATACCAGTCATAAAACAACTTGCCTACGAACTAGAAATAGTTTTTTACAAGTACCGCGAGAATATCTCCAAACATTTAATATCGATAGTAATTCCTGCAAGAAATGAAGCTGGTAATAAAGAACTACTAATTCAAGCTTTAAATAAATTCAAAGATATTCCCAATAAATTAGAAATCATATTTGTTGAAGGTAATAGCAACGATAATACATATGACATTTTGAAAGAATTAAAAGAAAATTTCTCAAGTTTCTTCAAGATATCTCTTTTAAAACAAACTTCTAAAGGGAAGAAAAATGCAGTCGTAGAGGGATTTAATATTTCTTCAGGTGAGACCCTTGCCATAATTGATAGTGATTTTACTGTAGATATTGATGACAGTATCGCAGCAATTATGGAATCAACCAAAAATAAAAATATCCTAATTAATTGCGCTCGCACAACTTTTCCAATGGAAAAAGATGCGATGAGATGGGCAAATTATATAGGAAATAGACTCTTCGCAATTTTTCTATCAATTCTCATAAATAAGCCTGTATCAGATTCACTCTGTGGAACAAAAGTTTTTTCAAGAAAATTCTTTCAACTTATGAAACAAAACGGAAGTTGGGATTCCAAGTCTGACCCATTTGGAGACTTTACAATAATATTCGAAGCTGCAAACAATAATATTAAAATACTAAATTATCCTGTTAGATATTACGCTAGAAAATCTGGAGCGCCAAATATATCAAGATGGATTGATGGATTAAAACTTCTCAAAGTATGCTGGATTTATATGATTTCTGATATCTGAATTAAATAAAATTTTTGCAAGTATTTTCTTTGGATTTTTAATTTCTCCAAATTAGTAATAAAGTAGTTAGATTCTTAAGTGAAATAAATTCATTAAATTTCATAACATGAATTTTAATTTGAAGCTGGAAAAATTAAATAAAAAAAATTACCAAAGAAAGCACTATGGAAAAATACTAACTGTAAGATTGCCATGTAATCCAATATTTCCAATAGGACCTATTTATTTAGCTGACCATATACATAAATGTTTTCCAAGTTTAGAGCAGCAATTCATTGATCTAGCAATCATTCCATCTAATAAAGTTTCCAATTATTTGGCTAGAAAAATCGATCAATTTAGACCACACCTAATCATTTTTTCATGGAGAGATATACAAATTTATGCACCTGTTGATGGTAGGAGTGGAAATCCTCTACAAAACTCTTTTGAAGTTTTCTACTCAAAAAATATCCTTAAAAAAATTAGAGGTTCATGGGGAGGATTAAAATTAATTGCATCTCATTATGGAGAAATATATAGAAATACTTCTTTAGTCAAGATGGGACTAAAAAGAGCAGAAAAATATAATAAAAATGTAAAAGTAATTTTAGGAGGTGGAGCTGTTAGTGTCTTCTATGAACAATTGGGAGGTCTTCTCCCAAAAGGTACTGTTGTATCAGTTGGAGAGGGAGAAAATCTCATAGAAAAAATCATTAGAGGAGATTCAATAGAAGATGAAAGATGTTACATTGCTGGACAAAAACCTCGCAACAAATTAATACATGAGCAACCTTCAGGAACTGTTAAAACTGCTTGCAACTATAAATATATTAAATCAATATGGCCTGAATTCGATTGGTATATAGAAGGTGGAGATTATTACGTAGGAGTACAAACGAAAAGAGGTTGTCCGCATAATTGTTGTTTCTGTGTTTACACAGTTGTCGAGGGGAAACAAGTTCGCGTTAATCCTGTAAATGAAGTAATCAAAGAAATGAAGCAATTATATGATCTTGGAGTAAGGGGATTTTGGTTCACTGATGCACAGTTTATTCCAGCCAAAAAACATATTGAAGATGCAAAAATACTCCTGCAAGCAATTAAGGACCAAGGCTGGGTCGATATTAATTGGGCTGCATATATCAGAGCAGATAATATTGATGCTGAGCTAGCGCAACTTATGGTTGATACAGGTATGAGCTACTTTGAAATAGGTATCACATCAGGATCTCAAGAACTTGTTAGAAAAATGAGATTAGCTTATGACCTTGAAACTGTATTAAATAATTGCAGAATGCTAGTCAAATCAGGTTTCAAGAATCATGTTTCAGTCAATTATTCATTTAATGTTTTTGATGAAACGCCCAGCACAATAAGACAAACAATTGCCTACCATAGAGAATTAGAAAATATTTTTGGTAAAGGCTTAGTTGATCCAGCTATATTCTTTATAGGTTTGCAACCTCACACTCTTCTGGAGAAGTACGCCCTGGAACATAAAATTTTGAAGCCAAATTATAATCCAATGAGCATGATGCCTTGGACAGCGAGAAAACTTCTTTGGAATCCAGGCTCACTAGGGAAAAAACTTGGTCAGGTTTGCTTAGAAGCTTTTGATAATCTTGAAGACGAATTTGGTAAAACAGTTATCGACATTCTTGAGAGAGAATATGGAAAGTCCTCTTTAAAAGAATCCCTAAATGTGCGTCCTTTATCCGAAAGGAAATTAGCTCATTCTAAATAATCAATTCAACCTTTATTAATCCTCTTTCTCAATTGAGCTAGAAATTCCTTTTGATTTTAATGATTCTGAGTAGAATTCTGCTGGCTCTAAATCACAAACAATTACTAAACCCACGCCCGTATTGTGTGCTTCAAGCATTATTGCAATAGCATCTTGTTCGCTTAATTGAGGCACAACTTCTCGGAGTGAGATAGTGACATACTCCATAGAATTAACTGGGTCATTATGAAGTAAAACTTTATATTTTGGAGATTTATTTTTTAACTCAGCAGGTTTCTTTTCAATCACTGCTGAATTATTACTTCCACTTTGTTCTAACTTTATAGATAGCATTAGATTTATTAAAGTTTAAATTGTACTGATAATTATATATTAATTATTCTTTCCATTGCTTCAAGGACCTTTGATCGTGAGTTAAATGCTGACAAGCGAAAATAACCCTCTCCTGCCAACCCAAATCCGCTCCCAGGTGTACCCACTACACTAACTTTTTGGAGAAGGAAATCAAAAAAGTCCCAAGATGTCATTTGATCGGGAACTTTAATCCAGATATAAGGAGCATTGTCCCCACCATAGACTCTATACCCTGAATTCTGAAGTTTATTTTTCATAATTTTTGCATTTTCCATATAAAAATCAATTAAACCTCTCACCTGTTTCTTCCCTTCAAGAGAATAAACAGCCTCTGCCCCTTTCTGAACGATATAACTTACTCCGTTGAATTTTGTAGATTGTCGCCTATTCCAAAGAGGCCATAAATCTATTTCCTCATTAGTTGAGCTAAAGCCTTTAAGATTTTTAGGTATTACCGTATAAGCACATCTTACCCCAGTGAATCCTGCATTTTTTGAAAAAGATCTAAATTCAATAGCGCAATCCTTTGATCCCTCAATCTCATATATTGAATGAGGAATTTCCTTATCTTGAATAAATGCTTCATAAGCTGCATCAAAAAGTATTAAAGATTTGTTTTGAAGCGCATAATCAACCCACTTTTTCAAGTCTTCTTTAGTAATCGTTGCTCCAGTAGGATTATTTGGAAAACAAAGATATAAAATATCAACTTTATTTTTAGGTAGTTCTGGCAGAAAGTTATTTTCCTCATTTATTGCAAGATATGTCAATCCTTGATAAGTTCCATTCTCGAGAGCATCTCCAGTTCTTCCAGTCATAACATTACTATCTACATAAACAGGGTAAACAGGATCTGTTACAGCAATGGAATTATTATTGCCAAGAATATCTAAAATGTTGCTACTATCGCATTTCGAACCATCTGAAACAAATATTTCATCAGGTGAAATTTTACAACCTCTTGAAATGAAATCGTGTTCAGATATTTTTTCTCTTAGCCATGAATAACCCTGCTCTGGTCCATAACCCCTAAAACCTTCAAGTGTTCCCATATCATTTAAAGCTTCACTCATAGCGTCTCTGCATGCTTTAGGTAATGGTTCTGTTACGTCTCCTATACCAAGTTTAATTATTTTAGAAATCTCATTTGATTGAGAATACATTTTTACCCTTTTAGCAATTTCAGGAAATAAATAGCCTGCTTTGAGCTTTAAATAATTTTCGTTTACTTGAACCACTTTAGATAAAAACTTAATCAATATAAGGATAATGGATCAACGTGCTTTAGTGGTGATTAGATGTTAAAATTGGTTTAGTTATGATTGAATCAAGAGAAAATCATGGCTATGAATTCAATTTCAAATAATTTGAAAGTCGTCTAAAGCTTTATAAATAGCAGAATTTAATTTCTTTTAATTTTAAAAAGTAAATAATAATAGTTAAAAACTATTACTTATATAAAAAAGATAAAAAATTTAATTATTTACTCAAGATGATTTTCAAAATTCAAACCATTCAGAATCAATTATATGTCTCAGCAAATTATCATCGCTGAGCAGGCTCGGATTGCAGCACTACTCACAGATGATCGTGTTGATGAATTAATCGTCGCACAAGGTCAATATCAAATTGGCGATATTTTTTTTGGAACCGTTGAAAATGTTCTCCCTGGGATTGATGCCGCCTTCATAAATATTGGTGAAAGTGATAAAAATGGATTTATTCATATATCAGATCTTGGACCATTAAGACTCAAAAAAGGAATTTATGCAATAACTGAATTACTAGAACCAAAACAAAAAGTTCTAGTGCAGGTAATAAAGGAACCCACAGGATCTAAAGGTCCTAGACTCACCGGAAGTATATCAATACCTGGAAAGTACTTGATATTACAGCCCTATGGTCAAGGAGTAAATATTTCCAGAAAAATAAATACAGAGACAGAAAGAAGCCGTTTAAAAGCTCTTGGGGTTTTAATAAAACCACCCAGCACAGGTTTACTATTTAGAACAGAGGCTGAAAAGATAAAAGAAGAACTACTTATTGAAGATTTAGAAAATTTAATTCAACAATGGGAAAACATTTTAAAAGTAACCGAGACTTCTAATCCACCAAATTTAATAAAAAGAGATGATGATTTCTCTCTTAAGATTTTGAGAGATCATATTAAAATATCAACTAAAAGCGTAATTATCGATAGTAAATTTTCAGTTGAAAAAGCAAAAGATTTTTTAATAAACTATGATTCGGATCTAAATATTGAATTTTACGATAACAATTTAAATCAACATATTTTAGAGAAGTACGAAATAAAGAAAACAATTCAAAAAGCTCTTCAACCGAGAGTAGATCTGCCTTCAGGAGGATATATCATTATTGAACCAACTGAAGCTCTAACAGTAATTGATGTAAACTCTGGATCATTTACGAGGTCGGCCAACTCAAGACAAACTGTTTTATGGACGAATTGCGAAGCAGCAGTTGAAATCTCAAAGCAAATGAAATTAAGAAATATTGGTGGGGTAATAGTAGTAGATTTTATCGATATGGAATCAAGAAGGGATCAATTCCAATTACTTGAGCATTTTTCTTCCGCAATAAAAGATGATTCTGCGAGACCTCAGATAGCTCAGCTTACTGAATTAGGTTTAGTTGAGTTAACTAGAAAAAGACAAGGTCAAAATATATATGAATTATTCGGTAGAAAATGTTCTACTTGCAATGGTACAGGACATATAGAAAATCAATTAAATTATGAAATTTCTAGTTTTCTTATTAAAGATCCTGAAGAAAAACCAAATAAATCAAACAGTTTGAAATCTCTCGACATAGATACTTCGCAATCAACTGATAAGCAGGAAAAAATAATTGAAAAGGAATTCCTTAAAACCAAGAACCAAAATAAGGAGAATTCTTCTAATAAACCAGAAAGTGAAAATGTTGAATTAAATACGTTAAATTCGAAAGAAAAAAATTTAATCACTGTTGATCTTACAAATGATGAAACAATTGTTTTCAGTCAGTTAGGTATTAATCCACTTATTAAGTTGGGTAAAGAATATCTTACTAGCAATAATTTTGTCCGTTTAAAAGAAAATGGTAAGGACAAAACTTTAGATAATAATAAGACCATCACAAAACAAGTGAAAAAAATCTCAAAATCTAAAGAAGTTAAAGAACTTGAGATTAATATTGAAGCAAATGAAAATTCTAAAAATAAATCAATTAAAAAAATTAATGATAATGAAGAGATTGAATTGTTGGATAAGAAGGATGAATTTGAAAATACAGATGAGATAAACAATGCAAGAAAAAAAAGAAGAAGATCTTCAGCAAGTATTGAATAAGAATTACGAAGTTGGAATAGATGAAGTTGGGAAGGGAGCAGTTTTTGGTCCAGTTTTCTCAGCAGTTGTTGTACTAACAGAAAAAAATAAATTTACTTTAAAAAATTTTGGAGTGATGGATAGTAAAAAATTAACTGCCAAAAAGAGAAAAATACTTTTACCGAAAATTTTATCACTTTCTTCAGATTATGGAATTGGGCAATCCTCAGCCAGAGAAATAGATAAGCTCGGTATCAGAGTTGCCACTGAACTTTCAATGATAAGAGCTTTAAACAAATTAAAAGAGAGACCATCTGAATTAATAATTGATGGGCCATTATTATTAAGACCATGGAAAGGAATTCAAAAAAATATAGTATCGGGAGACTCGAAATTTATCTCAATATCATCAGCGAGTATACTTGCGAAAGTATATCGGGACAATCTAATGGAAAGGTTAGAAAAAAAATACCCAGGATACTTAATATTTAAAAATAAAGGTTACGGTACCAGAGAGCATCTTTGCATTATCAAAGAAAATGGAATAACTAATCTTCATAGGAAAAATTTTTTGAAAAATCATATCTCATTTGATTCACACCAATCTCCAAAATCTTTAACTAATTGCATTTGAACTCTGGACTTTATACCCAACAAAATTCCATTTAATACAGAATGACCAGTAGATTCTAAAATTTTCTTTGGTACAAGCTTCAATATGGGAGGTTGACTTACAGATACGCCTAAAAGTGCCTCTCCTTCCAATCCAATATCAGTTGCTTCCAAATTGGCTTTTAAAATAAGATTAAAGTCATCAATCATGCCCAAACCATCCAATTTACTATCAAGGGCGCTCATTCTTAATATTCCATCTTTGTTTTCTACCGCAATTGAAACAACGGGGTTAATATCTAATTGAAAAACCTTAAAACTCGTTACTGTATACTTGTACTTACCTAACCCTTCAGGTGCTAATTTTTTGGAATCCAGCATTGCTCCAACAACTCTTTCTTCTTCCAAAAGATATTTAGAAAGATATTCTTTATTTCTTTTTACAGAAAGCTTAAGTTTCTGTTTAGCATCAAAAGACAATAGCATTTCCTATACCCCTCCAATGCTCATTTGATCTCTTTTTTTTTTACTATTAATCATGCGCAAACAAGTTGCATATTTAGGCCCTAAAGGAACATACGCAGAAAAAGCAGCTCATATATTATCAAAGCTTGCCAATTTTCAGACACCTATATTTGTACCATGTAATGGGTTACATTCGGTGATTAAATCAATAGCCTACAACAATTGTGATGCTGCCGTAGTTCCTATAGAAAACTCTGTAGAAGGTGGAGTTACAGCCACTTTAGATGCCCTTTGGAAATTTCCTGACATTTTTATAAATAAAGCAATTGTTTTACCCATAAAACACGCATTAATTAGTGATGGGGAACTTTCAATCATTTCAGAAGTGTTATCTCATCCTCAAGCATTAGCTCAATGTTCAGAATGGTTATCAGAAAATCTGCCAAATGCAATTCCGCTACCAACAAATTCAACATCAGAAGCTGTCAATATGGTGAAGGGGAGTAAATTTAGAGCAGCTATAGGTTCAAAATCACTTATTCAAATTGAAGGAGTCAAAGAATTAGCCTTTCCTATTAATGATGTTCCAGGTAATTGCACTAGATTTGTTTTGTTGAGCAAAGAATCAAATTCAAATTTAGCTAATATTTCAAGTTTTGCTTTCTCATTAATCTCAAACAAACCTGGTTCTTTACTTAAGGCAATTAATTATATTGCAGATTTTGGATTTAATATGAGTAAAATAGAATCTAGGCCTTCAAAAAGAGAGTTAGGAGAATATATTATCTACATAGACTTAGAAATAAATAATCAAAATAAAATAGAAAACCTTCTTGAATTAAAAAATAATCTAAAACCCTTATGCCAGAACTTTGTAGATTTCGGAAATTATTTTTCAGAAAATGTTGAACTAGATTAATTTATCCCCTACATTTATAAACTCCAAACTCCATTAAACCTTTTTGAAATGCCCAATTCATAAGAAGTATTGTTGGGATCTCTCTGATCGACTTCACTATCGCTAAAGGGCCAAGGGACAAAATTGCAAAGGGTCTTCTAATGCCCTCAATAATAGAGTCGTACCATGAAGGATTTGTATAGGCATTCCAATTCTCAGAAATAACTCTCCCTGCACTGTTTTTATTAGTTCTTAGGATATTACTGAATTCGTTAATGCTAGTAAAATTAGGATGTACCCATTGTTCGAGTAATTGTTTAAGAACCAACTTCTCAAAAAATGATGGAGGATATGCCTTGAGGTCTCTTGAGTTCCAATCAGCCAATGCCAAATACCCACCAGGTCTCAATGCTCTGAGCATTTCATCAGCGAAGCTAGTTTTATCATTCATGTGTGCACCAGCCTCCACGCTCCAGACAGCATCAAATGATCCATCGTCAAATTTCAAATCCAAAGCATCCATAACTTGAAAGTTACAATTTATTCCTTGAGGAGTAAGTTCTCTTGCTCTTTTTACTTGAGCGGGACTAATTGTAATCCCAGTAACATTAAACCCATAATATTCTGCAAGAATTCTAGAACTTCCCCCTATTCCGCAACCTACATCGAGTATTCTAGATCCCTTTGGTAATTTATCTAAACCACTCCACTTGACTAATTCATGAACAAATTGGACTTTAGCCTTTCTAAAATCAATATTTTTTTTCCCTGAGGGATAAAAGCCTAGATGTATATGTTCTCCCCACAATCTCTCAAGTAATCTATCCTGGGTCCAAGCATCGTATGCGGAAGCCACTGTACCAGATGAAATATATTTTCTAGCATTAATTCTCCAGATTATAGTTAGGAATAAAAAGAATAAAACTATTAAAAAAAAAGGTAATAAAAATTCAAACATTTAATTTTCTTTTATATCAGGAAAACTTTCTTTCAATGCTGTTCTTGCTGCTAGTTGTTTTCTTGTATGATCAAGCATTTCAAATTCTCTTTGCAAACGGGTAAAAGTATTTCTTTCCTCAAGAAGTCTTTGCTGTTCCTCCGCGACAGGACCGCCCAAATGAGCACCTATCCAAAATGATAAATCCATTGGGTTGTCAGGTAATTTATCCGGCAGATTTTTCTTAGTATTAGTTAATTTACTAGTAAGGTTAATAACATCATTAAGTGCTTCTTTTACTGAATCTTTAAGAGAATCTAATTTTTGAAGTTCATCAATATTATCATCACTTATCCAACTTACCATTGCAGAATAAAATGGAGTCGAACGAGAGATTTCTAAAACTTGAAATCTTTGTTGTCCCAAAGTGATAATATTACTTCTCCCATCCTCAGCAGTTTGATGTTTTATGATTTGAGCGCAACATCCAACATTAGCCATACTTTTAGTAGTTGGATCCCATTTAATAACTCCAAACATAGAGTCGCTTTCGAGTACAGATTGAAGCATGATTCTATATCTCGATTCAAAAATATGTAAAGGTAAAACTTCTTGTGGGAAAAGGACTACATCTGGCAAAGGAAACAAAGGTAATTCCCTTACAGAGAGTTCTCCCATTTAAACCTCATTATATTAAGCTTATATTAGTCAATTTAAGGCAATTTCGGGATTCTTTAAAGTTTAACTTCTATATCTACACCACTAGGGAGGTCTAACTTCATTAAAGCATCAATAGTTTTTGCGGAAGGACTATAGATATCAATTATTCTTCGATGTGTTCTTGTTTCAAAATGCTCTCTAGAATCTTTATCAACATGTGGTGATCTTAGGACACAATAAATCTTCCTTTTTGTAGGTAAAGGTATTGGACCTATAGCTGAGGCAGAAGTAGTATCAGCAGTTTGAATTATTTTGTCACAAGACAAATCAAGCATTCTTCTATCAAATGCTTTAAGTCTTATTCTTATTTTTTGTTGTGCAATTGATGCAGTCATAATTTCAAATAACTTCTAGTGAGGGGTCATTTTAATAAATGACCCTTATTCATATAACTATATTAGGTTATTGAGGTTAAGTTTTTAAAATTCAAATATATATTATTTGAGTATTTTAGAAACAACTCCAGCCCCGATAGTACGTCCACCTTCACGTATTGCGAATCGCATACCCTGTTCGATAGCTACTGGACAAATCAATTCTCCAGTCATCTTAATTCTGTCTCCTGGCATAACCATTTCAACATTTGAACCATCATCAGAGGTAAACGCCGTAATTTGTCCTGTAACATCGGTTGTTCTGATATAAAACTGCGGTCTATATCCCGCGAAGAAAGGTGTATGTCTACCACCCTCTTCTTTTTTAAGAACATAAACTTCACCTTCAAATTGAGTATGAGGAGTAATTGATCCTTTCTTAACTAGTACCATTCCTCTCTCAATATCTTCTTTCTGAACACCACGTAAAAGCAAACCAACATTATCTCCAGCCATACCTTCATCAAGAAGTTTTCGGAACATTTCAACTCCAGTAACCGTGGATAATCTTGTGTCTCTTATTCCGACTATTTCAACTTCTTCTCCAACTTTAACTTTACCTCTCTCAATTCTTCCAGTTGCTACAGTTCCTCTTCCAGTAATTGAAAAAACATCTTCAACTGCCATCAAGAAGGGTTTATCAACCTCTCTTTCTGGTTCAGGGATACTAGCATCAACTGCTTTCATTAATTCTTCAATTTTAGATTCCCAAGTAGAATCACCTTCGAGAGCTTTTAAGCCAGAAACTTGAACTATAGGAATATCATCTCCAGGGAAGTCATAACTATCTAATAATTCTCTGATTTCCATTTCAACAAGTTCAATGATTTCTTCATCATCGACCATATCGCACTTGTTAAGGGCTACTACAAGCGCAGGAACTCCAACCTGTTTAGCTAAGAGAATATGCTCTTTTGTTTGCGCCATAGGGCCATCTGTAGCTGCACAAACAAGAATAGCTCCATCCATTTGAGCTGCTCCTGTAATCATGTTTTTAACGTAATCAGCATGTCCAGGGCAATCAACATGGGCATAATGTCTCCCTTCAGTTTCATATTCCACGTGAGCAGTATTAATGGTAATACCGCGCTCTCTTTCCTCAGGAGCACCATCAATGTCTCCATAGTCTTGAGCTTGAGCTTGACCTTTTTTGGCTAATACATTTGTAATAGCAGCAGTAAGTGTTGTTTTTCCATGATCAACATGGCCAATAGTACCTATGTTGACATGTGGTTTGTTTCTTTCGAACTTCTCGCGAGCCATTTTGAATTAAAGAATCGAGGGTTTAAGGGTGTTTTGGTTTAGAGATCAGGAGTTGCCCTGATTCTTGGAAATGATAGCTTCCGCAACATTACGAGGAACTTCCTCATAATTTGCGAACTCCATTGAAAATATACCCCGACCTTGAGTCATCGATCGGAGTTGAGTGGCATAACCGAACATTTCGGCTAAGGGCACTTTGGCCTGTACCTTAGACAATCCATCATCGACAGATTGTCCTTCTACTTGACCTCTTCTAGAAGAGAGATCACCAATTACAGATCCAAGAAAGTCGTCGGGACTTTCGACCTCAACTTTCATCATAGGCTCTAAGAGGACAGGATTGCATTTTTTAACCCCATCTTTAAAAGCCATGGAACCTGCAATTTTGAAGGCCATTTCAGATGAGTCTACATCGTGGAATGAACCATCGACTAGTGTTACTTTTACATCAATGAGTGGATAACCGGCAAGAACACCAGATTCGCAGGTTTCTTTCATTCCATTAGATGCAGGACCTATGAACTCTTTCGGTACAGCTCCACCAACAATTTTGTTGACAAATTCAAAACCTTTACCAACTTCAGCAGGTTCCATTTCAATTATTACATGACCATATTGACCTTTTCCTCCAGTTTGCCTTGCATATTTACCTTCACCTTTAGAACTAGACCTAATGGTTTCTCTATATGAAACTTGAGGAGCTCCAATATTGGCTTCAACTTTAAATTCTCTCAACATTCTGTCAACGAGGATTTCTAGATGCAACTCACCCATGCCAGCAATGACAGTTTGATTAGTCTCAGGATCTGTACTTACCCTAAAAGTAGGATCTTCCTCAGACAAAGCAGTTAAAGCTTTTGATAATTTTTCCATATCCCCTTTAGTTTTTGGCTCAACAGCAACTGAAATTACTGGCTCAGGGATAAACAATGTCTCCAGAACTATAGGATCATCTGTATTACATAAAGTGTCACCAGTGGTTGTATTTTTCAGACCTAACACAGCTCCTAAATCTCCAGCCCTCAATTCATCCACTTCCTCTCTTTCATCAGCCTTTAAAATAACTAATCTAGAAATTCTCTCTTTAGCATCTTTAGTAGAATTCATGACATAACTTCCCTTTGAAAGAACACCTGAATACATCCTTACAAAAGTTAATTTCCCATAAGGATCTGACATAACTTTGAAAGCTAAAGCACTGAAAGGAGCATTATCATCTGAAGGCCTAATATCTTCTTTACCACTTGGTAAAACACCTTGTATTGGTTTCACATCAACTGGTGCTGGCAAGTAATCAACAACAGCGTCTAAAACAAGTTGGACGCCTTTATTTTTAAAAGCTGACCCACATAATACAGGAACTAATCCATGTTTTAAAACTCCTTCCCTTATGCCTTTTTTAAGTTGTTCTTCAGATAATTCTCCTGTTTCTAGGAATATTTCTATTAACTCTTCATCATTTTCTGCAACACTCTCCATCAACTTAGATCTCCACTCAGCAGCTTCTTCCTCCATTTCAGATGGAATTGGTGCTTCTTCAATATCAGTACCTAAGTCATTTTTATAAAGATATGCTTTGTTTGCGACTAAATCGATAATACCTGTGAGATCACCTTCAGCCCCAATAGGTAGTTGGATTGGGAGTGCATTTGCCTTTAATCGATCTTTAATTTGTTTATTAACTTTTAGAAAATCTGCACCAGTTCTATCCATTTTGTTAACAAAAACCATTCTCGGGACAGAGTATCTATCTGCTTGACGCCAAACTGTTTCAGATTGAGGCTGAACTCCTCCAACTGCACAAAAAACAGCTATAACCCCATCCAAAACACGCATTGATCTTTCTACTTCGATTGTAAAGTCAACGTGTCCAGGAGTATCAATAATATTAATTCTGTGATCTTGCCAACTAGTAGATATTGCAGCAGCAGTAATAGTTATTCCCCTTTCTCTTTCCTGAGCCATCCAATCTGTTACTGCAGCACCATCATGTACCTCACCTATCTTATGAACTACCCCTGAATAAAACAAAATTCTTTCAGTTGTTGTTGTCTTCCCTGCATCAATATGAGCGGCTATACCTATGTTCCTTACTCGTTCTAGGGGAAAGTCGCGTGCCAATTTTAAAGCTCCAAATAAAATAATTTTGATAAGTATAGTTCACCCTAAAAGCAAACTTTTATAATAATAAACTACTTAAGTACCTTTTTGATGAAATTAATATCTGTAATGTGCAAAAGCTTTATTAGCTTCAGCCATTTTATGAGTATCTTCTCTTTTTTTAACTGCGCTACCAGTTTCATTTGCTGCATCCATCAACTCACCAGCAAGTTTTTGGGACATACTTTTACCATTCCTTGCACGTGAGAATGTAACAAGCCATCTTAATGCCATAGCTGTACCTCTCTCTTGGCGTACTTCCATAGGTACTTGATATGTTGCACCACCAACTCTTCTAGCTCTTACCTCAACAAGAGGAGTAGCATTTTTTACAGCTGTTTCAAATAATTCGACTGCATTCCCACCTGTTCTCTCACTTATCAATGAAAAAGCATCAGACAATATTCTTTGTGCTGTAGATTTTTTGCCATGTTTCATCAATCGCGAAATCATCATTGACGCAAGACGACTATTAAACTGAGGATCTGGAAAAACTGGTCTTTTTACTGCTGCATTACGACGTGACATGTTTTTAAAAGTGATGTTTACAAATTAATCTTTTGGAGCTTTTGCTCCATACTTAGATCTGGATTGACGTCTGTCTTTGACTCCAGCCGTATCTAAAGTTCCTCTTATTATATGATATCTGACTCCTGGTAAATCCTTAACTCTTCCACCCCTAAGGAGTACTACAGAGTGTTCTTGTAGATTATGTCCAATACCAGGTATATAAGCCGTTACTTCGAAACCAGAAGTTAATCTAACCCTCGCAACTTTTCTCAAAGCTGAATTAGGTTTTTTGGGTGTTGATGTATAAACTCTTGTGCATACCCCTCTTCTCTCAGGGCACGCTTTTAATGCAGGAGATTTTGTTTTCCTAGTCAGACGTTTTCTTTCTGAGCTTATTAATTGTGAGATGGTTGGCATCTATTATATTTTGATAAAAATAAACATTTATCTATCATAACCTTTTACAAGCACCTACTAAAAGGTTTTAATCATATTTTTTTAAAAATTTGTGAAATTTAAATTCTTTGGTAAATATTCATTATTTTTAGATTTATTTTCATATTTATTTTTATAATAGGGATACATAAATAACTAAATAGAATTAAATAATCTATGGGAGAGAGTATTAAAAGAATCGTTGGGCCATATCAAGATAGTTATTCCCCAAATGGAATAATTGGTGAGAAAGATGCGTGTGGAGTTGGTTTCATAGCAAATATTAAAGGGGTAGAAAGTAACTGGATCCTAAAACAATCTCTAAAAGGCCTGAACTGTATGGAGCATAGAGGGGGTTGTGGAGGCGATAGTGACTCAGGAGATGGAGCGGGAATTTTGTGTTCAATTCCCTGGGATTTCCTAGAAAAAGAAGTGAATCTAAAAAATAATAAAGACTACAATAAAGGTTTAGGCATGATTTTTATGCCTAATAAAAAAGAGCAAATAGAAGAATGTAAATCAATATGTGAAGAGGAAGCAGAAAAATTAAGAATCAAAAAAACATCTTGGAGAACAGTACCTGTAAATAATGAAATCTTAGGTCCTTTGGCTAAAGCAAATGCTCCATTTATAAGTCAGTGGATTTTATTCATAGATAAAAAAGATAAAAATGATATTGAGAGGCTTCTATTTCAATTAAGGAAAAGAATTGAGAAAAAAATAAGAGTAGTTTTCAAAAACCATGTTGGGGATTGTGAATTTTATTTTGCCTCACTAAGTTCTCAAACAGTTGTTTATAAAGGTATGGTTCGTTCTGAAATATTATCCGAGTTTTATCAAGATCTAAAAGAAGAGAATTTTAAAGTCTCATTTTCTGTTTATCATCGTAGATTTAGTACCAATACACTTCCAAAATGGCCGCTAGCTCAACCTATGAGATTTTTAGGTCATAATGGCGAAATAAATACTCTATTAGGTAATATCAACTGGGCTAAAGCTTCAGAAACACATATTGATGATTTTTGGGGAGAATTATCTAATGAAATAAAGCCTATTGTAGATGTAAATAAAAGTGATTCATCAAATCTTGATGCAACCCTTGAAATTAATATTCGTTCAGGCCAACCAATAACTGATTCGTTATTAAAACTTGTTCCTGAAGCATTTAGAGATCAACCAGAACTTTTACAAAGAGAAGATATTAAATCGTTTTATGAGTATTCTGCGAGCCTACAAGAAGCTTGGGATGGTCCTGCTCTTCTTGTATTTGCAGATGGAAATTTTGTAGGAGCAACGCTAGATAGAAATGGTCTAAGACCAGCAAGATATTCAATTACAAATGATGGTTTTGTAATAATGGGTTCAGAAACTGGAGTAGTAGATCTTGAAGAAGAAAGAGTAATAGAAAAAGGCCGACTAGGACCAGGACAAATGTTAGCAGTTGATTTTCATCAAAATAGAATCCTAAGAAATTGGGAGGTAAAATCTGAAGCAGCTCAAAGATATGATTACAAAAATCTTTTAAATAAAAGAACTATAAAAATCGGAAATAATGACTGGTTGAATGAATGTCAATTAAAAGACCTTGATTTACTTCAACAACAAACCGCGTACGGTTTTTCAGCAGAAGATAATGACATGATTTTAGACTCAATGGCTTCACTAGCCAAAGAACCAACTTATTGTATGGGAGATGATATTCCTCTTGCAGTGCTCTCATCAAAACCACATATTTTATATGACTATTTCAAGCAAAGATTTGCGCAAGTTACAAATCCTCCTATTGACCCTCTGAGAGAAAAACTGGTAATGAGTTTAGAGATGCATCTTGGAGAAAGATGTACACCATTTGAGATTAAAGATCCTAAACCTTTTGTTCATTTACAAAGTCCAATTCTCAATGAAGAAGAACTCATTTCCATAAAAAAATCAAAAATTAAATCGCAAACAATTTCAAGTTTGTTTGATATTGAGGAAGGTGTTCAAGGCCTAGAGAACCAATTAAACACAATCTGTAAACAGAGTGAACTCTCTATTAAAGAAGGTTGCTCTTTAATTATTATTACTGATAAGGGAATTAATCCTAAAAAGACTTTTATTCCTCCTTTACTTGCTGTTGGGGCAATTCATCATTATCTTTTAAAAAAAGAAATAAGGCTAAAAGCTTCTCTAATTATTGAAACAGGTCAATGTTGGAGCACACATCACTTGGCTTGTTTGATTGGTTATGGTGCAAGCGCAGTTTGTCCATGGTTGACCTTTGAAGCAGGTAGGCACTGGTTAAAACATCCAAAAACACAAAAACTTATCGAAAGCAAAAAAATAAATCCATTATTAATAACTGATGTTCAAGAAAATATTAAAAAAGCTCTAGAAGACGGTTTAAGAAAAATTCTTTCAAAAATAGGTATCTCACTTTTGTCAAGTTACCATGGAGCACAAATTTTTGAAGCTGTAGGCCTTGGATCTGACTTAATAAAAATTGCTTTTGATGGTACAACAAGCCGCATCGCTGGCATAACATTAAAAGAATTAACTAATGAAACACTTTCAATACATACGAAAGCCTATCCTGAGATCGATATAAAGAAATTAGAGTTTTTAGGATTTGTACAATTTAGAAATAATGGAGAATATCATTCCAATAACCCAGAGATGTCCAAAGTTTTACATTCAGCCGTAAAACAAGGACCAGGATACGATCATTTTGAAACTTACAAAAAACTCATTAGTAATAGACCGACAACATCTCTAAGAGATTTACTCACAATTAATTCAAATAGAAAAAGCATTCCATTAGAGGAAGTTGAAAGTGTTGAATCAATTTGCAAGAGGTTCTGTACTGGAGGAATGAGTTTGGGTGCTTTATCAAGAGAAGCACATGAAGTATTAGCAGTCGCAATGAACAGAATTGGTGGAAAAAGTAATAGTGGAGAAGGGGGAGAAGATCCAGCTCGTTTTAATGTTTTAAATGATATCGATGAGAATACTCAATCAGCGACGTTGCCATTTATTAAAGGTCTAGAAAATGGAGACACCGCATGCTCGGCTATTAAACAAATAGCATCAGGTAGATTTGGAGTTACACCTGAATATCTAAGAAGTGGTAAACAACTGGAAATTAAAATGGCTCAAGGTGCAAAACCTGGAGAAGGTGGACAATTGCCTGGCCCAAAAGTTGATTCTTATATAGCAAAACTAAGAAATAGTAAACCTGGAGTAGCTCTAATATCTCCTCCCCCGCATCATGATATTTATTCAATTGAAGATTTAGCTCAACTTATTCATGACTTACACCAAGTTCATCCAAAAGCGAAAGTGAGTGTTAAACTTGTTTCTGAAATTGGTATAGGGACTATTGCTGCTGGAGTAAGCAAAGCCAATGCAGATGTAATTCAAATTTCAGGCCATGACGGCGGTACAGGCGCTTCTCCTCTTAGTTCTATTAAACATGCAGGTTTACCATGGGAACTAGGTGTTGCTGAGGTTCATAAATCTCTCTTAGAGAATAACTTACGTGAAAGAGTAATTTTGAGAACTGATGGAGGTCTTAAAACAGGCTGGGATGTAGTTATTGCAGCTTTACTGGGTGCTGAAGAATATGGTTTCGGTTCTGTAGCGATGATTGCTGAAGGATGCATAATGGCTCGGGTTTGTCATACCAACAAGTGTCCTGTTGGAGTTGCTACTCAAAAAGAAGAATTAAGAAAAAGATTTAAAGGAATTCCAGAAAATGTTGTCAATTTTTTCTTGTATATTGCTGAAGAAGTAAGACAAATAATGAGTAGTATCGGTGTTTCTAATATGGAAGAACTGATTGGTAATCAAGAATTTCTTTCTGCAAGAAATATCAGTCTTCCAAAAACTTCTAATATCGACCTTTCTTCTTTAGTAAATAATGAATACTCAATCACTGATAGATCATGGTTAAAACATTCAAAAAATGCTCATAGTAATGGCTATGTATTAGAAGACGAATTTTTGTCTGATACTGAGTTTATAGATTCAATTAAAAATCACGAAAAATTAACCAAAGCAATTGAGATAAAAAATACAGATAGAAGTGTTTGTGCGAAAATATCAGGCGAAATCGCAGAACTTCATGGCAACAATGGCTTCAATGGCGAACTCAACTTAAATTTCAAAGGATATGCAGGACAAAGCTTTGGTGCCTTTTTATTGAAAGGAATGAATGTGCAATTAATCGGCGAAGCTAATGATTATGTTTGTAAAGGAATGAATGGAGGAATACTAACAATAATTCCACCAAAAATAGATAAAATTTCCTCCGAACAAGTCATCTTGGGTAATACTTGCCTTTATGGAGCAACAGGTGGGAAATTATTTGCATTAGGAAAATCCGGAGAAAGATTTGCAGTAAGAAATAGTGGTGCTACAGCAGTAACAGAGGGAGTAGGTGATCATTGTTGTGAATACATGACTGGTGGGAAAGTAGTAATTCTAGGTTCCACAGGAAGGAATATTGGTGCAGGGATGACTGGTGGAATAGCTTTTATAATCGATGAGAATAATGATTTAAGTAATAAAGTTAATAAGGAAATAGTTAGCATTCATAAAATAACTTCACTAAAGCAGGAAGATATCTTATTGGAAATTATTAGAGAATATCGAGCAAAAACAAATAGCTTAAAGGCTGCCAAAATAATTGAAAATTGGTCACATTACAAGAGTAATTTCAAATTAATTGTTCCCCCAAGCGAAGAAGAGATGCTTGGCATAAAAAAATTGTAGATGCCTTTCTTTGTAAAAACTGAAATTATAAAAAAAGAATACTTAATTAATAATGATTTAAAACGAAAAATAATAAACGAACATATTGATTGGATAAAAAAATTAAAGAAAGAGGGAATTAATATAAAAAGTGGTTTTTTGGTAGATGAGTTAAAGAAGCCCGGTGACGGCGGATTATTAATTCTTGAAATAAATAATTATGAAAATGCACTAAAAATAATTAAGAATGATCCAATGATTAAAAATGATCTAGTTGAATGGAAATTAAATGAGTGGGTAGATTCAAATAAATGAAAATTACTATCTTGGATACTTTTTCATAAGTTTTTGAATCTCTTCAGCATGGTAACTGCTTCGAGTTAAAGGAGAACTAACTACTTGCATAAAATCCAAATTTTTTTCTCCGAAAACTTTAAAATAATTAAATTTTGAGGGACTCACAAATCTTTGAACAGGTAAATGATTTGGGCCAGGAGATAAATATTGGCCAATGGTAACAATATCAACGAAATTACTTTTTAAATCCTTGAGAAGACTTAAGACCTCTTCATCTTTTTCCCCTAAACCAAGCATAAAGCCCGACTTTGTATAAACTTTGGGTGCATAGTCTCTGGTTCTTTGAAGTAACTCAAGTGTTCTCTCATATTTACCCTGAGGTCTCACTCTTTTATATAGTGAAGACACAGTCTCGATATTATGGTTTAAAACGTTTGGATTTGAATCAAGAACTTTTTCAAGCGCTTTCCAGTTACCACAAAAATCAGGAATTAAAAGCTCAATAGTAGTTTCAGGAGATTTTTTTCTTACTTGATAAACACATTCAAAAAATTGAGATGCACCACCATCCTTAAGATCGTCTCTATTTACTGATGTTATTACAACATGTTTAAGCTTCATTCTATAAACTGCTTCGGCTAGACGATATGGTTCTGTTGGATCTAATTCTCTTTTTGATCTATCAAAATCAATATCGCAATATGGACAAGCCCTAGTACAACCAGGACCCATTATAAGGAAAGTGGCAGTTCCACTAGCAAAACATTCACCAATATTTGGACAGCTTGCTTCTTGACATACAGTATTGAGCTTTAAATCATTTAACAAATCTGCAGTATTCCCAATTCTCTCAACTTGCGGAGCTTTTACTCTTAGCCAATCAGGTTTTGAAATTAAACTATTAGGATTATTAGTCAAATTAAGTGTTTCCCGCCTGTAATCTCATTTTACTAAAAAAAGATGAATTAACTATTAATAATTTCAAAAATGATGTCTATAAAATGGAAGTCAAAGA
>CACGIB010000001.1 GCA_902573045.1 uncultured Prochlorococcus sp. | reverse complement strand
ATGGTTGGAGCTTTTTCTCCATTGGAAGGATTTATGGATCAAAATAACTACAATTCGGTAATTAAAAATAATAGAAATACAAATGGGTTGCTTTTTGGCTTGCCTATAGTATTTGATTCAAATAATGAAAAAGTAAAAGCTGGAGAGACAATATTGCTTACTTATAAAAAACAAAAAATAGCAGTTTTAGAAGTTAGCTCTAAATGGGAGCCTGACAAATCCTTAGAAGCTGAACTTTGTTATGGTACTAATTCTTTAGATCATCCTGCTGTTAAGATGATTTTTAACGAGAGAGGGAGATTTTATATAGGAGGAAGAGTTTATGGTTTCGAACTACCAATTAGAGAGTTCCCCTGCAAAACCCCAGAAGAAGTTAGATCTACACTGCCATCAAATCATGATGTAGTTGCATTTCAATGCAGAAATCCAATTCATAGAGCACATTATGAATTATTTACTAATGCCTTACTTTCAGATAATGTCTCCTCCAACTCAGTTGTCTTAGTTCATCCAACCTGTGGACCAACTCAACAAGATGATATCCCTGGAAAAGTTAGATATTTAACCTATAAAGAATTAGAAGAGGAAATATCTGATGAAAGAATAAAATGGGCTTTTTTACCTTATTCAATGCATATGGCAGGGCCAAGAGAAGCTCTTCAACATATGATAATCAGAAGAAATTATGGCTGCACCCACTTTATTATTGGTAGAGATATGGCTGGTTGTAAGTCTTCATCAACTGGTGATGATTTTTATGGTCCATATGACGCCCAGAATTTTGCGAATAAGTGTGCAGATGAATTGATGATGCAAACTGTTCCTTCAAAAAATTTAGTATATACGAAGGAAAAAGGATACATAACAGCTGAAGAAGCTAAAGAATTTAATTATGAAATTATGAAACTTAGTGGTACTGAATTTAGAAAGAAATTGAGGAATGGCGATCCCATTCCTGAATGGTTCGCATTCAAAAGTGTAGTAGATGTTCTAAGACGCTCTTAATATTGTTTTATTATTAGTATTATAGATTTATTAAAGATTTTTTATCGTGAACAAACGTTGGAGAAACGTAGGACTTTATGTCCTAGCCGTTATTACTGTAATTTTCATTGGTACTTCAGTTTTTGATAAACCTAGTACTGAAAGTTATACAAAAACCTTAAGATATAGTGATTTTATAGAGGCAGTACAAGATAAAGAAATAAGTAGAGTCCTAATATCTCCTGATAATGCCACAGCTCAAGTTGTTGAAAATGATGGGAGCAGGTCTGAGGTCAATTTAGCCCCTGACAAAGATTTATTAAAAATACTGACTGAGAATAATGTAGATATAGCTGTAACTCCTACAAAATTAGCCAACCCATGGCAACAGGCTGTAAGTAGCTTAATTTTCCCAGTACTTTTGATTGGAGGCTTATTTTTTCTTTTCAGGAGATCTCAAAGTGGAAATGCTGGGGGTGGCAACCCTGCCATGAGTTTTGGCAAAAGCAAAGCTAGACTGCAAATGGAGCCATCTACACAAGTAACTTTTTCAGATGTTGCTGGTGTTGAAGGTGCAAAATTAGAACTCACAGAAGTTGTAGATTTTCTTAAGAGTCCAGATAGATTTACCGCAGTCGGAGCAAAAATCCCAAAAGGAGTTCTTCTTGTTGGCCCTCCTGGTACAGGAAAAACATTACTAGCAAAAGCAGTAGCTGGAGAAGCAGGTGTACCTTTTTTCTCAATATCTGGTTCAGAATTTGTAGAGATGTTTGTTGGGGTTGGAGCTAGTAGAGTTAGAGATCTTTTTGAACAAGCTAAAAAGAATGCTCCTTGTATTGTGTTTATTGACGAAATCGATGCAGTTGGAAGACAAAGAGGTGCTGGTATGGGCGGAGGAAATGATGAAAGAGAACAAACATTAAATCAACTCTTAACCGAAATGGATGGTTTTGAAGGTAATTCAGGAATAATAATAGTTGCTGCAACCAATAGACCAGATGTTTTAGATTCAGCTTTAATGCGTCCTGGAAGATTCGATAGACAGGTAACAGTAGATCGTCCAGATTATGCTGGAAGATTGCAGATATTAAATGTTCATGCGAAAGATAAAACCCTTTCAAAAGACGTTGATTTAGATAAAGTTGCCAGAAGAACACCCGGATTTACTGGTGCAGATTTAGCTAATCTCTTAAATGAAGCGGCAATTCTAGCAGCACGAAAAGATTTAGATAAAGTTAGTAACGATGAAGTCGGAGATGCCATCGAAAGAGTTATGGCTGGCCCAGAAAAGAAAGATAGAGTCATCAGTGATAAGAAAAAAGAATTAGTTGCTTATCACGAAGCTGGTCATGCACTCGTTGGAGCATTAATGCCTGATTATGATCCAGTAGCAAAAGTCTCCATCATTCCAAGAGGTCAAGCTGGGGGTCTAACCTTCTTTACTCCAAGTGAAGAAAGAATGGAATCTGGTCTTTACTCTCGTTCTTACCTTCAAAATCAAATGGCTGTAGCTCTTGGTGGAAGAGTAGCTGAAGAAATAGTCTATGGCGAAGAAGAGGTAACAACCGGAGCTTCAAATGATTTACAACAAGTTGCCAATGTAGCAAGACAAATGATTACTAAATTCGGTATGAGTGACAAAATAGGTCCTGTCGCTCTAGGTCAATCTCAAGGTGGAATGTTTCTTGGAAGAGATATGAGTTCTACAAGAGACTTTTCTGAAGACACAGCCGCAACAATTGATGTAGAGGTTTCAGAACTTGTTGATGTTGCCTACAAGAGAGCTACAAAAGTTTTAACAGACAATAGAACTGTTCTTGACGAAATGGCTCAAATGCTAATTGAAAGAGAAACTATAGATACTGAAGATATCCAAGACTTGCTCAACCGTTCAGAAGTAAAAGTCGCAAACTATATTTAACGGGGAATTTTAAATTTTTAATGAATAATGAAGAAGATTCTTTTTCGGAGCACCTGAAAATCGAGTCTTTTTTTTTACTTATAAAACCTGAAGATAACATTTACTCAAATACCTCTATAAGAAATTTATTTTTTGAAGAATTAGAAAACTTAGTAAAATTAGGATTAAAGAATATTGAAATAAGTTGGTCTAACAACGAAAATTGGTTCGATTTTGTATCCTATATCAAAATTAAATATCCAAGAATTAATTTAGGCTCTGCTTCCATAGTGAATAAACAATCAATAGAAGATTCTTTAAAAATTGGATTAAATTTTTCAATGATGAAATTTTGGGATAAAGATCTTTTCAATTATGCGCAGTCAAAAAATTATTTATTAATTCCTGGAATTAATAATTTAAAAGATCTTAAGGAAGCGATAGATTTAAATTGCAACATTATCAAAATTTACCCAATAAAAAGTAAAGATAGTTCGATAAATATACTCAACTATAAAAATGTTGATTTCATTGCTGCTGGAGGACTATCAATCAATGATTTAAAAACTTATAAATATTTAGGGTATAAAGCAGTTGTAATTGGAGATAAAGCTATCAAAAATAAAAAATTTGATCCAAAAATATATGAATGGTTCAAAAATAATTAAATCAAAGATAAATATAATTTATTCAACAAAACTACTACTTATACTTATTTATTAAGTCACATTGAGCATGATTTAGAAGCAAATGATCAGCAAGTACTAAAGCTACCATAGCATCAACCATGGGAACTGCTCTTGGTAGAACGCATGGATCATGTCTCCCTTTTGCTTTCATAAGTACTTCTTTACCTTCAGCATTAACTGTTTTCTGTTCTTTCCCGATGGTTGCTGTAGGTTTAAAAGCTATCTTCATCTCGATATTTTCGCCATTACTTATTCCGCCCTGTATGCCTCCTGAATTGTTTGATATTGTTCTTAACTTACTAATATCATCAGACCTGATGAAGGCATCATTATGTTCGCTTCCTTTTAAATAAGTTCCAGAGAAACCTGAACCTATTTCAAAGCCTTTCGTGGCAGGCAAAGACATCAAAGCCTTTGCTAAATCAGCTTCTAATTTATCAAAAACAGGCATTCCAAGACCAGAGGGAACATTTCTTACTAGACATTCAATAACACCGCCGCAAGAATCTCCTTGACGCTTTAATTCCTTAATTCTCTCGATCATTTCTGTTGATACCTTTTCATCAGGACATCTAACAATATTAGAATCTATTTTTTTGAGAGAAATCTTCTCTTTATTTATATCAGAATCAATATCATGTATACGCTTTACCCAAGATAGTATTTCAGTGTTACAGAATGTTTTTAATAATTGTTTTGCTACAGCACCAGCAGCTACTCTCCCAATTGTTTCTCTAGCAAAGGCTCTTCCACCGCCAGAAGTTGCCTGAATTCCATATTTCAGATGATATGTACCATCTGCATGAGAAGGTCTAAATACTTGCTCCAAATTATTATAATCTCCTGGTCTTTGATCCTTATTTCTTACCAACATTGCTATTGGAGTTCCAAGTGTTAACCCTTCCTTTATCCCACTTAGTATTTCAATTTTATCTTCTTCATTTCTGGGTGTTGTAATGTCACTTTGGCCAGGTCTGCGCCTATCTAATTCATTTTGTATCAGTGTTATATCTATTTTTAACTTAGGTGGACATCCATCAAGGATAACTCCTACTGCACCACCATGTGATTCTCCAAAAGTACTAACACGAAAAATTTTTCCAAAACTACTACTCATAGAAATATAAAATGTTTTATCTATATATAAACATTATATGAAACCAATTGAAAATTTAACAAAAAAAAGCCCCCAAAAAGGGGGCTTGTAAATTTAAGAACTTTAAGCTTAACCGATAGCTGGAGCTGAAAGAGCTACTGTTGTAGACTCAGCTGCTGCTAGATCAAGTGGGAAGTTGTGAGCGTTACGCTCGTGCATTACTTCCATACCTAGGTTTGCTCTGTTAAGAACGTCACCCCATGTAGGAACAATCTTACCGTTTGCATCAACAACTGACTGGTTGAAGTTGAAACCGTTAAGGTTGAATGCCATTGTGCAGATACCCATTGAAGTTAACCATACACATACAACTGGGAATACAGCTAGGAAGAAGTGAAGACTTCTGCTGTTGTTGAAACTTGCATATTGGAAGATCAAACGACCGAAGTAGCCATGAGCTGCAACGATGTTATATGTTTCTTCTTCTTGTCCGAACTTGTAACCATAGTTCTGAGATTCTGTCTCAGTTGTTTCTCTGATTAGAGATGAAGTTACAAGTGAACCATGCATAGCTGAGAATAAAGATCCTCCGAACATACCAGCAACACCAGCCATATGGAATGGGTGCATAAGAATGTTGTGCTCTGCCTGGAAAACAAACATGAAGTTGAATGTTCCAGAGATACCTAGAGGCATTCCGTCAGAGAATGAACCTTGACCGAATGGGTATACAAGAAATACTGCGAAAGCTGCTGAAACTGGTGCAGAGTATGCAACACAGATCCAAGGACGCATACCTAGACGGTATGAAAGCTCCCACTGTCTTCCCATATATGCTGAGATACCAATTAGGAAGTGGAAAATTACAAGCTGGTAAGGACCACCGTTGTATAACCACTCATCTACAGTAGCTGCTTCCCAAATTGGGTAGAAGTGTAGACCAATAGCATTTGAAGAAGGAACAACTGCACCTGAGATGATGTTGTTTCCATATAGGAATGAACCAGCAACTGGCTCTCTAATTCCGTCGATGTCTACTGGTGGCGCTGCGATGAATGCAACGATGAAGCAAGCCGCTGCTGTAAGTAGGCATGGAATCATTAAGACGCCGAACCAACCAACATAAATTCTGTTGTTAGTTGATGTTACCCACTCACAAAACTGTGGCCAACCTTTTAACAGCGAAGAACGCTGCTGCTGAATAGTTGTCATGAGTTCGTAAAGTATGTCTCTAAAGTGAGACGTGTAAATAAAAACGGAAAATAAATTCCGCTTCGAAGATTTTAGACCAAAATCGCTAAAAATGTGTAAATATTTTTTCTTTAAGTAAACTTATTTTTTGGAAAACAAGAGAAAAGAACTTCCATGTCTTAAGATTTTCTTTGTTATTGAGGATTCAACTTGGTAATAATCGAATGGCTTCTTAACGGAAAAAGATCTAGAGAGGTGGTTTCCTTAAGAGAGGCTAAGCACAGAAGACTGCAATTAGAGGCTTTTGGAGCTGTCATTTATTGGAGTGAAAGAATTTAGGTTTTTAAGGTTTAAAAATTAGAAAAAAAAAATAAAAGAATTAAATATTAAATAAACTTATCTATAAAATAAAAAATCCTTATTGGTTTTCAACGATTTATTGTTCCGGTTTCTTAATTTAGAAACTTTCAAACTCTTGAACCCATTGTTTTTTGGAACAAATCACTTCTTTTTTTGTGTAGCTCATGGCAATTTTTTTTTCCTTATAAGCAACTTCTCCAATAAAAACAGGCCAAATCAATTGGTCCCGTTCATATTTGTGGATTATTCCTTGGCTATCCAGAAATAATGGATCTCCTTTGTTAATCATTTTCCAATCTTGGTTTATTCTCTCAGGATGAATTATGCCATCAATATCTCCGTTTTCATCTCTTGGATAATCTATACTACCTTTATGAACGTGGACCACTAATTCCTTTGGAAGTTCTATAAATTTATTTTTTAATTTATCTATCTCTTCCCTTAGGGAGCTAATTATTAGAGAAAATCTATTTATAATATTTTGATCATAAAAATTTTGTGCGACATCTCCTATTTCAATAACTAAACCACATGGCCAAGCTTCTACAAGAAAGCCTGTTTGGGCTTTATCTTTTTCATGCAAATAAATAGGCAATCCAAATTTGTTCTGCAGTAATGCAGCTAAACAAAAGTCTTTGGATCTCCTCCCATACATAACAATGCTTGTTCCCATATTTGCAGTAGTAGTGTGCAAATCGATTGCAATTTGACAGGGTTTAGATCCGTCAATTCCAAATTCATCTACTAAAAACTTGGCTCTATTAGTTTCATAAAAGCTATTCTTGTGTTGATCAAAATTCTCACTTTCTTTAAAAGATCTATTTAAATCTACATCTATATATCTGCAACCTTTTTCATAGGCAGCAGGATTACCTATGATGTACTCATACTCAATACCATTATTTAAAGAATTTTCCTTTCTATTAAATTGCTTAACAGCCCAAACAGGATTAATTTCATTCCCATGAGTGCCTGAAACGATAAGTATTCTTTGAACAGTCATTTTTTCTTTAAAAATAAAATTTTATGCAAAATAAATACCTCATAAAGGCCTCCAGAAAATTCTGGTTTTGGTTTTGGACCCAATTAATGAATGGCTTCGCGCCATCAGATTTACATGGTAATTATAAAAGGCCTAAAGGTATAACCATTAATAGTGAATACGATATTAATAATGAGAATGGACAAATTTATTTATTAGTAGGTCATGCTTGTCCATGGTGTCAAAGAACTTTACTAATACACGAAATAAAAGATTTATCTAAAAAAGTTAAAGTAATTTTTTTAAAGGCAGATGTTGAGCATGGGGAATGGATTTTCAATACAAAGATTAAGGGATGCATGAGACTTTCAGACCTCTACAAAAAAGCTGATAAAAAGATTATTTTTAGAGCGACATTACCTCTTTTAATTAGCATTGTAAAAGGTGAAGTAAATATTCTGTCTAATGAAAGTTCACAGATTACAAGACTACTCAATTCAATAAAAAGTGAATCAAAATATCAGGCATTAAGTATTAAATATGGTAATCAAAAATTGTTAGATTTAATTAATAACAGCATTAATGATGGCGTATATAAATGTGGTTTCGCCAGAAACCAGTCAGCTTACGAAAAAGCAAGTAAAAATCTTTTCGCAGCTATAAATGAAATTGAAAATTTACTACAGAAAAATAAAGGGGACTGGTTATTTGGAGAAGAGTTAACCTACGCAGATATTTACCTTTTCCCAACGCTTATAAGATGGGAATTGATATATAGCAAACTTTTCAAATGTACTGAAAAAGAACTATCAAGTTTTGAAAAGATAATTGAATGGAGATTAAAATTCTTTAAATTATCTAGCGTAAATAGGACATGCTTCGAAAATGAATGGAAAAAAGATTACTACAAAGCTTTATTCCCTTTAAACCCAAATCAACTAATCCCAGTTTTACCATCGCTAAAGGAAATAATGAAAGTAGAGACCTAAAAAATACATAAATCAATTTCGAAAAAAAAATGATGTTGTAATGAACACTTATCTAGTTCATAGATAATGCAATTTCATTAGAAATTAACTATGTTATGTATGTCTACTAAAGTACGAAAAGCTTAAAATGAAATCCATTGACGAACACATCCAAAAAGATCAATCGGAAATCGAATCTGCAAAAGCAGAGGGCAATCTTCCAAAGGTCAGACATTTAACTGAAGAGCTAAAAGATCTCGAAGAATATAAGGATCATCATCCAGATGATAAACATGACCCAAATGCATTGGAACTATTCTGCGATGCCAACCCGGATGAACCAGAATGTCTTGTTTATGATGATTAAGTTTTCTTTTGATAGATAATGCACAATAAAAAAGGGCTCTAAAGCCCTTTTTTTTATATATTAATTCCCTTAGTAATCTCTATTAAAGTCGGATGGACTTCCTGTAAGTGAACATACAACAGACTCTTCATTTTTCATTTCCTTGACTTCTACAATGGGTCTTCCCATTTTCTTCAAAACCTCAATATCTTGTATGGTTTGACATCTAGCTATTATTTTTCCTTGTTGATCAAAGCAAGTATAAAAATTCATATTGTGTTTAAAGAAGTATCTTATTTATGACTAATTTTCATTATTAAATCAAGTGTTTTTTTTTACAAAACAATTTTTAATTTAAGTTAGATCCTTTTCCATACTTCAGAAAGCAGTGCAGATAAACCTTTTTTTAAAGATGAAGAAATAACTAAAACTTTCTTTTTAGATAAATCTTCTAACTTTTTTGAAATTATTTTCAAATAATCATCATCTACCAGCTCCATTTTATTCAATACTATTATCCTCTCTTTATCTAAAAGACCTTTCCCATATTTTTTTAATTCTTCCTCAATTATCTCAAAATCACGTAAAGGATTTTCAGCAATTGCATCAATTAAGTGAACAAGTATCTTAGTTCTTTGGATGTGCCTTAAGAAATCATGCCCCAAACCTACTCCATCAGCTGCCCCTGATATTAATCCAGGAATATCCGCGAACAGGCAGCCATTCCCATCAATTTTTCTTACTACACCTAGGTTAGGTATTAGAGTTGTGAAAGGATAATTTGCGATTTTTGGACGGGCAGATGACACAACGGAAATCAAAGTACTTTTCCCAGCATTTGGAAGGCCTATAATCCCAACCTCTGCAAGAAGTTTTAATTCTAATTGAACCTCCCATATCTCACCATCTTTTCCTTCAGTGCATGATTCTGGGGCTCTATTTTGATTACTTAAATAGTAAGCATTACCATGTCCTCCTCTTCCTCCAATGGCAATAGTTAAACTCTGTTTATCTTTAGTTAAGTCTCCTAAAATAATTCCAGTTTTAATATCCCTTATTTCTGTACCGCAGGGAACTTTAAGGATTGTATCCTCACCTGAAGCACCTGATCTCTTATTAGGGCCTCCTTTGCATCCATCTTCAGCAATGATTTCACGTTTGAATTTGAAATCTAATAATGTTTGAAGATTATTATCAGCCATCAAAATAACTGAACCCCCTCTGCCACCATTTCCACCTGAAGGTCCTCCAGCAGGAACGAATTTTTCTCTTCTAAATGAAACTATTCCATTACCACCTTTTCCAGCTTTAAGAATAATGTTTGCTTGATCAATAAATTGCACTTAATACGCTTATTAAATTGTTTTCTAGGTTTTTTAAATTTTATTTTATCCACGCAATACTGCAACCAGGTCCACCCTCGTTGTTGGCTGCATCTTCAATCTTATCAACATAATTTAAACCTGATAACCAATTTCTTAGCCCTTTTTTTAATTTGCCTGTTCCAATTCCATGAACAATCCATAGCGGTCCATGAAATTTTCTAATTTTCTCTTCAATAATTATTTCGGCTTCATGCACTCTTAGCCCTCTTACATCAATTGTATTTTTACTCGTTCTAATTTTAGAAAAAGAGAAATCTTCCCTTGTAGACTTGATCTCAATTTTTGACCTTTTAAAATTAGGCTTTTCTCCATTAATACCTTCAAAGTCATTTACAGATAATGTGCTTCTGAATGAACCACATTTAACTTCGTAAAAACCACCTTTTTTATCTAGATCTACAATTTTTCCCGTACTATTTAGACTTTTAATTTTTACATAATCGCCTACTTGAGGATCCCATGATATTGACTTTTCAAATTTTTTTTGGGTTAAATGTTCCGCCTCAATTTCCTTTAATCTTTTTCCAATAATTCTCGTATCCTCTCCATTAACATTTTTATCTCTTAATTTTTTAATCAAATCTATTACCTCTTTTTTAGCGGATAAAATATGTTTTGATAATTTAGACCTTTCAATTTCCTGGATTTTTTCAGCATTTATTTTTTGATATTCGTAATTTCTCTTCAGTTCATCATGTAATATTTCAGTCCTTGCAATCAGTTCTGCAGCTGCTTCTGCAGAATTTTGTTGTTTAATCCTCTCTTCCTCAAGTCCTTTAATAATACTGTTAATATTATCAACTTCTTTCGGCTTTAGATAATTTGCAGCTTCATTGAGTATGCTTTCGTCGAGACCAATTCTCTTAGAAATTGATAAAGCATTACTTCTCCCAGGAATACCCCAGTTAAGTATATATTTTGGCTTCAAAGAATCCTCATCAAAGGCAACTGATACGTTTTCAAATCTGGAGTCATTATATTTTAATGCCTTAATATCTCCATAATGTGTAGTTGCTAAAGTGATATCAGATTTATTTGCAAATTCTTTTAATAAAGCCATCGCAAGAGCACTCCCTTCAACAGGATCTGTACCAGATCCAATCTCATCTAATAAAACAACTGATAATCCTTCTTTATTATCAAGTGAATCTAATATCTCTTTTATGCGTGATATATGCCCACTAAATGTAGATAAATTTTCTTCTAATGATTGATTATCTCCTATATCCACATATATATTTGGACAAAAAGGGATAATAGGATTGTTAGTTGAAGGTATCAACAATCCTGCTCTAGCCATAAGTAAAGACAAACCCAAACCTTTTAAAGCTGCAGTTTTACCTCCAGTATTTGGACCCGTAATAGCTACAACCTTAATATTTCTATTTATATAAAAATCTACAGCCACTGGGGGAGGGGCTCCTTTTTTCTTATGTTCCCAAATCAATAACGGATGAGAAAAACCAATTAAAGAAATAATAGGATTTTTCTCAAAGGTAGGAGTTTTACCTCCAATCCATTTGGAATATCTTGAACGAGTTAGCGCATTTTCTAATCTCAATAAAATGGATGTCATTTCAATAAGATTTGCTGAATTATCACTAACAACCTGGGACCATTTCTTAAGTAATTTAAATTCTTCTGCTGTGATCCTAGCCTCTAAAGAAGCAATCTTATTACCTTTAGTTACTACACTTTCAGGTTCAAAATATACTGTATTTCCTGAAGATGAAGAGTCATGAATTATGCCTTTAAATTTATCTACATAATTAACTTTCACTGCTAGAACAGGCCTCCCATATCGATCTCCAATGGTAGTATCTTGCAAATAAGCTAAATTCTTTTGAATAAATTTCTCAACTAATATTTTTCTCTCAAGTTTCTTAGATAAAAATTCTTTTCTGAGAATAGATAGTTCATTACTCGCATTATCTGAAATCCTTCCATTCGATTCAATACCTTTTTTAAAAATCGTTTCGATATTCTGATGGTCAATTAAATTTTTTGTAAATGCTGAAATATAAGGCCTCTGTTCAAAATCTAATAAGATTTTTTTTAAATTTCTTGCTTCAGCAATTGTTTTCGCTATTTCTAACAATTCAGAAGATGAAATTACACCTCCCTTGGAACAAATTTCAATATTTCTACTAATATCAAAAACACCTGAAAAACTAATTGATTTATCTAAATTATTTTCAAGCTCATTTATTTCAACAGTTTCATTCAAAAGTCTTTTAGATACTTCGTATTCTGAAGGAATACCAAAACTTAAAATTGCTCGTTTACCCATTTCCGTTGAAGCGAATGAAGATAAATGAGTTTTTAATGAATCCCACTCTAAAAGGCTTATAGATTCTTCTTCTAAGGTGTTATCTGAATATGATTTTTTAGAATAACTTTTCTCTTGCATACAAAAAAAAAGAATCAAACATTCGATTGAATCCCTTCAGGAGGAACATAAAGCATCTCAAGCCAGTTCCCTTCAGTATCCTTCATATAAAAAGATGCCGTTCCATCTCTATGCTCATGTAAAGGACCAACTTTTACACCAGAATTTTTTAAATCATTTTGAATATTCTCCACTTCTTTTTTATTTTCAAAATGAAAAGCAAAGTGAGGTCCCGCAGCTTTGTAGCTAGGGCCTAACAACGCAAGTCCATCTTTTCCTTTACCAGCTTCTAAATAAGACCAATCTTTATCGTCCCAAACTAAATTCATACCGAGATTAATATAAAAAGATTTCGCCCTTTCGAGATTCTCTACTCTAAGTGCAATGTGACCAATCCTATTTACTCCTTGTGAAAACTTCAAAACAAAGCAATTAATTTATTACTTATCTAAGAATAAACCAAATTTTTGTTAATAATGAGTTTTTAATTATCCTGCAACCATTGAGATGCATCACAAGCATGATAAGTTAGTATTAATTTTGCGCCTGCTCTTTTAAAACTAAGCAATGTTTCTAATACAATATCTTTTTCGTTAATCCAGTTTTTCATAGCAGCAGACTTTACCATGGAATACTCCCCACTAACGTTGTATGCAGCTATAGGTTTATTTGAAAAAGTGCTTAATCTATAAACAATATCTAAGTATGAAATTCCTGGTTTTACCATCAAAATATCAGCTCCTTCATACTGATCCAATGCAGATTCAATTAAAGCCTCTTTTGAATTGGCAGGGTCCATTTGATATGTAGACTTATTGTCTGGAATTATTTTTTTACTATTTTCTCTAGGAGCAGAATCTAATGCAGTTCTAAATGGTCCATAATAAGCAGATGAATATTTGGCTGTGTAACTAATAATACCTACATCACTAAATCCTTGACTATCAAGAGCAGTTCTGATTGCTCCAACTCTCCCATCCATCATGTCACTAGGGCCAATAAAATCTGCTCCAGCTCTTGCTTGTGTTAAAGCTTGTTTTTTTAAAATTTCAATTGTTTCGTCGTTCAATATTTTTCCAGTTTCATCAACTAATCCATCATGACCATCACAAGAGTATGGGTCCAATGCAACATCTGTCATTATTGCCATTTCTGGGATCTCTTTTTTTAATATTCGAATAGCTTTAGGTATTAAACCATCTTCATTAAAACATTCTGCTCCATCTTCAGTCTTTAAGGTATCGTTAATTTTTGGGAAAAGAACAACGCATCTTATTCCTAATTCCCATGCCCTAGTAACCTCTTTTATTAAGCCATTAATATCCCATCTATAAGTTCCAGGCATTGCTGAAATTTCCTCTTTAAAATCTTTTTCATGAATAAATAATGGATATATAAAGTCCGATGCCTCTAGATGGTTTTCTCGAACCATTTCTCTAATTGCCTTAGTTCTTCTTAATCTTCTAGGACGAATAATTGAATTCATTTGGATATTATTTAAATTTAAATTGAAAAATATTTATCTAATACATTAATCGCTTGCCTCGCACATAAATCAATCAGAGCCTACTTTTGTTCAGGAAAATTAACTAAAATTTATTTAATTAAGAAAAAAAAAGTTACAAAAATATTTTGCACAAACTTCATTTTTCACAAATTTACGTCAGTAAGAGATAATATCTTTTAGTTAAGTATTTATTTTAAGGAGAGTATCTTTGCAAATAATTAATGGATTTCATCTAAAAAATGTAAGAGGCGATATTCTTGGAGGGATCACAGCCGCAGTGGTGGCTTTACCTCTCGCTCTTGCCTTTGGTAATGCTGCGTTAGGACCTGGGGGAGCGATTTATGGACTATATGGTGCAGTAGTAGTTGGTTTTTTAGCGGCATTATTTGGCGGAACACCTGCTCAAGTTAGTGGACCTACTGGTCCCATGAGTGTAACTGTTGCTGGTGTAGTAGCAGGCCTAGCGGCAGTGGGAGTCCCAAGAGATCTTTCTGCAGGACAAATCTTGCCTTTAGTGATGGCAGCGGTAGTAATTGGCGGTTTACTGCAAATATTATTTGGAATTCTAAAACTAGGTAAATACATTACTTTAGTTCCATATTCTGTTGTTTCAGGATTCATGTCTGGTATTGGAGTAATAATCATTGCTCTTCAGATTGGGCCATTACTAGGAATTAGCACTCGTGGTGGAGTAGTCGAATCTTTATCTACTGTATTTTCAAACTTTCAGCCCAACGGTGCTGCTATTGGAGTAGCAGTAATGACACTAGGTATAGTATTTTTAACTCCAAGAAAAATAAGTCAATGGGTTCCTTCTCCTCTTTTGGCCTTATTGATAGTAACTCCAATATCAATATTAATTTTTGGAGATGGAGCTATTGATAGAATTGGAGAAATTCCCCGGGGAGTTCCATCTTTAAATTTCCCAAGTTTTAATCAATATTTTCCAATTATTTTTAAGGCAGGATTAGTACTCGCAGTACTTGGTGCAATTGACTCTTTACTGACATCTCTTGTAGCAGACAATATCTCTCAAACAAAACATAATTCTGATAGAGAACTTATCGGTCAAGGAATAGGAAATGCTGTCGCAGGTCTCTTTTCGGGTTTACCTGGTGCAGGAGCAACAATGAGAACAGTTATAAATGTTAAATCTGGAGGCTCAACTCCCATTTCTGGGATGGTTCACTCAGTTGTGTTATTGATAGTTTTAGTTGGTGCAGGACCTTTAGCTGAGCAAATACCAACTGCCTTGCTAGCTGGAATTCTTATAAAAGTAGGTCTAGATATTATTGACTGGGGATTCTTAAGGAGGGCTCACAAATTATCTTTAAAAACTTCAGTAGTAATGTACGGAGTACTTCTAATGACAGTTTTTTGGGATTTAATTTGGGCAGTTTTAGTAGGAGTATTTATAGCAAATATGCTAACTATTGATTCAATAACCGAAACTCAACTAGAAGGTATGGATGAGGATAATCCCTTATCAAATGATGATCGAGCTAAAAATGTATTACCTGCTGATGAAAAAGCACTACTAGATAGATGTTCAGGAGAAGTAATGCTATTTAGACTTAAAGGACCACTTAGTTTTGGAGCAGCTAAAGGTATATCTGAGAGAATGATGCTTGTAAGAAACTACAAGATTTTAATATTAGATATCACTGACGTTCCAAGACTTGGAGTAACGGCCACTCTCGCAATAGAGGATATGATGCAAGAAGCAAAAAATAATTCCAGAAAAGCATTTGTTGCTGGTGCCAATGAAAAAGTAAAAGACAGATTAGCTAAATTTGGAGTTGAAGGGATTATTGAAACAAGAAAAGAAGCTTTAGAGACAGCTCTAAAAGAACTGGCCTAGCATTTTATGGAAATTAATCCAATTCTGCAAAATGTATTAGCCCCGCCAGTTCTTTTCTTTTTGATTGGAGCAATATCAGTATTCTTTAAATCTGATTTAGAAATACCGGCTCCATTACCTAAACTATTCTCTTTATATTTACTCTTAGCAATCGGGTTTAAAGGGGGAATAGAGATACAGAAAAGTGGGTTTACTGATCAAGTTTTGCCGACTTTAAGTGCTGCAATACTAATGTCACTAGTAATCCCGCTAATTGGTTTTTTAATTTTAAGATTTAAGTTTGATGTTTTTAATTCAGCAGCAATAGCCGCAGCATACGGTTCAATTAGTGCTGTTACATTCATTTCCGCAGAAAGTTTTTTAGAAAGTCAAAAAATAGCTTTTGATGGGTTTATGGTTGGAGCCTTAGCATTAATGGAATCTCCTGCAATAATTGTTGGATTATTACTAGTAAAATTTGCAGCTCCAAAAAATAGACCAAAATCAAGAAAAATGCATCTCAGCGCAATATTACATGAATCACTTTTGAATGGATCAGTGTATTTATTGCTTTCAAGCTTAATTGTAGGATTTTTGACTGCTGCCATTAATCCGTCAGGGATTACAAAAATGGAACCATTTACTGGACAATTATTCTATGGAGCAGAATGCTTCTTCTTATTAGATATGGGAATAGTCGCTGCTCAAAGATTGCCGAGGCTGAAAAATGCAGGTTCATTCTTGATTGGCTTTTCAATTTTCATGCCTCTATTTAATGCACTTATAGGTGTTTTCGTTGCAAGATTTTTATCTTTAGGGCCTGGCAACGCACTTTTATTTGTGGTTTTATGTGCAAGCGCATCATATTTAGCAGTTCCTGCAGCTATGAGGATGACAGTCCCAGAAGCTAAATCTAGTTATTACATTTCAACAACACTAGGTCTAACTTTCCCATTCAATATAGTTCTTGGCATTCCCATATATATGAGTTTAGTAAATACCATTATTCCACTTTCCCCTTTATAAAAATGAAAAGATTAGACCTAATATTTAGTGAAAGAGAACTAGATGCAATTATTAAAACATTAGAAAAAGCTAATGTTCCGGGATATACAGTTATGAAACATGCCACAGGCAGGGGGCCTGAAAGAGTTGTGACTGAAGATATGGAATTTACAGGATTAGGATCAAATGCTCATGTAATTGTTTTTTGTGAGCAAGAATTAATAGATAAAATGAGAGATAATATTAGGGATGATTTAAGCTACTATGGAGGAGTAGCTTATATTTCTGAAGCAACACCCCTTTAAAGTAAATAAGAAATATTTATCTTTAAGAATGAATCCAATCTACTCTTATATTTTTTCTACTGTTTAAATATCTGTCGATTGACATCGCGGCAATACATCCATCAGAAGCCGCAACAACTGCTTGCTTAAATGGTGTATTTCTTATATCTCCAATAGCCCATACTCCAGCAGAGTTTGTAGACATAAAGTCATCCACAATAACTCCTCCGTCTTCTTTTAGAGCAATTTGATCCCCTAAAAAATCAGTAATCGGCTTTGAACCACTCATATAGACAAAGACTCCGTCTAAATTTAAATTGATAGGATTTTCTTCCTGTTTATTTTTTACAAGAACCCCATTAACGCCCATATCATCACCCAATATTTCCAATAATCTTGTTCTACTCCAATGCTTTATAGTTGAATTATCCATTAAGTCCATAGCTTCTTCATTATCTGATTTAGGATCACTTGATGTAATCCAATGCACAGTTGATGCAAATTTAGTTAGAACAGTTGCTTCTTCAATTGCCTCCTTGTTCACTCCAACAACGGCAACTTCTCTATTTTTATAAAAAGCCCCATCACATGTAGCACAATAACTTACTCCTTTGCCAAGAAAATCCGCTTCGCCCTTAAATGATGCTGGCCTACCCATGGCTCCACTTGCAAGTACAAGTGCTTTAGCTTTGAAAGTACCTTCAGGCGTATAAACCATTTTCCATTCTCCACTAGCGTCTATTCCAAACACTTGCGCTCTTCTATAATCTGTGCCGTATTGCACAGCCTGTTCTCTCATTAGAGTAAGTAATTTCTCTCCGCTTATATCAACTGGAACACCTGGATAATTAGCTATTTGATGAGTTATTGCTAAGGCGCCAACAGATGGATTTTTATCTAAAATTACTGTCTTTAAGTTTGAACGAGATGTATAAAGTGCGCAAGTACATCCGGCCGGGCCTCCTCCGATAATAACTACATCTGACTCAATGATTTCCAATTTTAAAAAACTCCTTTTTTAGTAGTTAATTAGATGAGTTCTTGGTTAGAAGATATTTTTAAATTAAATACCTGAACCTTTATATAGATATAAGGTAAAAGAAAAAAGAGAAAAAAGCTTAATATAGAAACAAACTTACATAGGAAAAACATAAAAAATTAATTATCAAAATGATCAGTTACGTGAAATGTTCTTTATTGATCTATTATTAGATCATATCGAAAAATCAATTTCCGTTGAAACATTATATTTTTCATGACCAACTCTGACTACCTTTTAAAAGCTGCCATTAAGAAAGTAACCGAAAAAATAAACGAAATATTGGTTGAAAAAATTGAAGAAGCAACAAATATTGCTCAGGATGCTCCAGAAATTCTCAAAAAAGAATTTGATAGTTTTAAAGAATCCATAATCGAAGAGGCATCAAGACTGGAAAAAGCCGAAAATATTCAAGAAAATGAGTCTACAAATAGTTATCAAGATTCCAAAATAAAAAAAGCTTTAAATGAAATTGAAGGTATCAACGAGCAAATTGATCTCTTTAATAAAAATATAAATAATCAAATTAAATGAGTTATCACATTCTTCATTACCGTTTAAAAAAATTCAAGAGGGCCTTTATTATTTGGATAACTCTGATTTCGCTTTTAATAAATTTATGGATAGATAATATTAGATTTACAATTTTCCAAACTAAGAACGATGAAAAAAGTAGGGTCCAAATTAAAAGAGCTAGGTGGTTTACTAATCAATTAATAAAGCTTGGATCAGCATTTATTAAAATTGGACAATTATTATCAGCGAGACCTGATTTAATTCCTAATACCTGGATACAGGAATTGTCTAAATTGCAGGATCAAGTTCCTAATTTTTCATTTGCGCAAGTTGAAGAAACTATTAGAGAAGAACTAGAATCTAAGTTTAATGAAATAGATCAAATAATTTGTGATCCGGTTGGATCAGCATCACTAGCTCAGGTACATAGGGCGACTTTAAAAGATGGTAAGAAAGTAGTATTTAAAGTTCAAAGGCCTAATTTAAAAGAATTGTTTATTATAGATTTGGGCATAATGCAGCAAATAGCAGGATTATTGCAGAAAAATAAGAATTGGAGTCGAGGAAGAAACTGGGTTGAGATTGCTAAAGAGTGTAGGAAAGTTCTCATGAAGGAACTTGATTTTAATTGTGAAGCACAATATGCAGCAAGATTTAGACAGCAATTTCTTGATGATGAAAATGTAGAAGTACCTGAAGTAATTTGGGATATGAGCAGTGAAAAAGTCCTTTGTTTAAGTTATCTAGAAGGAACAAAAATAAGCGATTTAGAAAAATTACAATCACAAGAAATTGATTTACCGAAAATTGCAGAAATAGGCGCCATCAGTTATTTAAAACAATTAGTAAATTACGGTTTTTTTCATGCAGACCCGCATCCAGGGAATCTAGCAGTTTCAAATGAAGGTAAATTGATTTTTTATGATTTTGGAATGATGGGCAATATCTCAAATAAACTTCAAACAAGATTAGGGGGGATGGTTAAGGCTGCTGCGTTAAGAGACGCTTCATCACTTGTCAGTCAATTACAACAAGCTGGGCTAATTTCAAAAGATATTGATGTAGGACCAGTCAGAAGATTAGTCAGATTGATGCTTAAAGAAGCCTTAACTCCACCATTTAGTCCAAATATTATTGAAAAATTATCTGGAGATTTATACGAGCTTGTTTATGAAACACCATTTCAACTACCAGTAGATTTAATCTTTGTGATGAGAGCTTTATCAACTTTTGAAGGAGTTGGTAGAATGCTTGATCCAGGGTTTAACCTTGTATCAGTTACCAAGCCTTATTTAATAGAACTTATGACTTCAAATAATCAAACTCCCAACGATTTAATTAACCAATTTGGAAGGCAAGTAGGTGAAATAGGATCGAAAGCTGTTGGCATTCCCAAAAGAATAGATGAAAGTTTAGAAAGATTAGAGCAGGGCGATTTACAATTGCAAATAAGAATGGGGGAATCTGATAGGCAATTCAAAAAAATGTTTACTGCTCAAAAAACTTTAGGCCATTCAATTCTTATAGGAAGCTTATCAATTGCATCTGCTTTACTTGTAACCAATAAACAAAATAATTTTGCATTGTTGCCACTTTTTTTTGCACTACCAATAAGTATTGATTGGATAAAGTGCCAATTAAGTATGAGAAAAGGCTCGCGTTTAGAAAAACTTAGGCGCTAAAAAACTATATATTTTTGGGGCCTAAACCTAAAGCTCCAGCAAATCTTGCTTGATTTCCCAATTCCTCCTCAATTTTTAAAAGCCTATTGTATTTTGCAATCCTTTCACTTCTGCTCAAAGAGCCTGTCTTGATCTGACCAGATCTTGTGGCAACAGATAAATCTGCAATAGTTGTATCTTCAGTCTCACCACTTCTATGACTAATAACACTTGTGAAACCAGACATTTTAGCTAACTCAATAGCTTCCAAAGTTTCAGTTAATGTTCCAATTTGATTTACCTTTATTAGGATTGAATTGGCAGATTTTTCTATAATCCCTTTCCTTAATCTTTCTGTATTAGTAACGAATAAATCATCACCAACAAGCTGAACTTTATTTCCTAATTCTTTGTTTAATTCTGACCAACCCTCCCAATCATCCTCAGCTAAACCGTCCTCTATTGAAACTATTGGATAATTAGAAACTAATCTTGAAAGATATGAAATCATTTCAGAACTATTTAAACTTTTACCTTCATATTTATAAATACCATCGCTATAAAATTCAGTACTAGCAGCATCTAAAGCTAAAGATACCTGCTCACCAGGCTTAAATCCGGCTTTTTGAATTGCTTCTAATAATAAGTCCCCTGCTTCTTCGCTTGATGACAAATTCGGGGCAAATCCACCCTCATCGCCTACAGCAGTAGATAGACCTTTTTGATCAAGTAATGATTTTAATGAGTGAAAAATTTCAGTACCCATTCTTAATGATTCACTGAAATTTTTAACTCCATGTGGAACAAGCATAAATTCCTGAAAATCAAGACTATTTGGTGCATGAGCACCACCATTTATTACATTCATCAATGGGACTGGAAGAAGATTGGATAATGGATCTCCAAGATATCTATACAGGGGAATGTCTAAAGCATTTGCTGATGCTCTAGCAGTTGCAAGACTTACTGCAAGGATTGAATTTGCTCCAAGGTTAGACTTATTAGGAGTTCCATCAATTTCAATCATTAATTTATCTACTGCAGTTTGATCTAAAGATGACAAACCACATAAAGCCGGCGATATTGTTTCATGAATTTTATTAACAGCATTCAAAACGCCTTTTCCCATATATTTCGAACCACCATCTCTTAATTCATGTGCCTCATGAGCACCAGTGCTAGCTCCGCTGGGAACAATTGCTCTACCACTTGCACCACATTCCAAAAATACTTCTGCCTCTACAGTTGGATTACCTCTTGAATCAAGGACTTGCCTTGCTTCAACAGTATCAATAAGAAAATCAATAGTTTCTTTCACAATTTAATTATTACTATTTAAATCCTATTAATAGCTGAACTATTTGGCTAATATCTGAAATATATTTGTTAACCAACTATAATTTTTTAATTTTATAAGAGCTTAAATATTATTTAACGTTTTTTTTCATTCTAAAGTCCCCGCTAAGCCTCTCATCTAAATAATTTTCAAATTCATCTTACAATTTGAAAATTATTGGGTGATTATTAATGCATATCCTATTTAGAATATTAATTAATAATCAACTATAGTTTTTATAGTTTATGAGAGAAACACTTACATCCAGTCCTGAACTATTTAGCGATATTAGTTGGAATCTTCTTTTATTAGGGGAAGAAACCGCAAAAAAATGGGATCATAGCGAATTTAATATTGAACACATAATTCATACATTGTTCTCATCAAGTGAATTCTTTGCCTTCATTGAAAAATTATCAATCGACCAAGATACAGTTTTAGACATAACAGAAGATTTTTTAGAAGAGACACCAACAAACGAGTCAGATATTTTTACTATCGGAGAAGATTTAGAAATTTTATTAGATAACGCGAATCAGATTAAAACTCAATGGGGATCGAAATTAATAGAAATCCCTCATTTACTAATTGCTCTTGGAAGAGATTTGAGAATTGGAAATTATGTTTTTGAAGAAGGAAACCTTTCAATGGAAAAATTAGAGGAAGAATTAAAGTTTTACCCAAATATTAATCAATCAAAAGATTCTTTTAATTATGGGAATGTAATTGAAATAAATAATCAATCTAATTTTGAATCAAATAACGAGAATAACAAGACTTTTATAAAAGAAGAAAAATTTAAAAAAGCTATTGTTCCATTACCGAAAAGTGAACTTCAAATTGAAACCCAAAAACAAGTTGGAAAAGATGAAAATGCTCTTTCAATTTATGGAAAAGATTTAACAGAATCAGCTAAAAAAGGCTTACTGGATCCCGTTTTAGGAAGAGAAAATGAGATCAATAATTTAATGAGGGTACTCTGCAGAAGAAACAAAAATAACCCTATACTTATTGGCAATCCTGGAGTTGGTAAAACCTCAATTGCAAAATTACTTGCTCAATTAATTGTAGACAAAAAAGTTCCTGATACTTTAAAGGACTTAAAAATTATTTCACTTGACTTAGGTGCATTAGTTTCTGGGACCAAATTTAGAGGTCAACTAGAGGAAAGACTAAGTTTAATAATGCAGGAACTAAATAATCCAAACCAAGGAATGATTCTATTTATTGATGAAATTCACTCAATATTAAGTTCTGACAGATCTTCTACCGACATCAGTAACATCTTAAAACCTTTACTAGCTGAAGGAGAACTTAGATGTATCGGTACAACAACACCTGAGAAATTTCGTGAAACTATTGAAAAAGATCAGGCATTAAATAATTGCTTTCAAAAGATAGCTGTTAATGAACCTTCAGTAGAATTAAGCGCAAAAATATTACAAGGGATCAAAAAGAAATATGAATCACATCATGGCATCAAAATTTCTGAAGAGGCTGTAAACTATTCTGCAAAATTGGCCGATAGATACATCAGCGATAAATGTCTCCCTGATAGTGCAATAGATTTAATTGATGAAGCAGCTGCACAGTTAAAAATCGAGTCTAATAATATTCCTCAAATCATTCTCCAACAAGAAAACAAACTTAATACTATTGATGAAAAATTGAATAATTTGCAAGGAGAAAATATCGAAGCTCAAGAAAAACTATTGAATAATAGACAACAATCAGAGGCAAAATTGAACGTTCTTTTGGAAAATTGGAAAAATTTACGTCAAGAAATGGAGGAATTATCTATTTTAATGAAAGAAGAAGATAAGCTAACCAAACAAATTAAAGATAAATCAAATCGCGAAAGTGAAAATGATCTAGATTATTTAGAAAAGCTTGAAGAAGAGTTAAGTGAAATAGAGAATGACATACAAAAACTTGAAGAGAACTTTAACAAAATAAATAAGAATAGAAATTTCCCTTTTAAATATCAAGTTGAACCTGATGATATTGCAGATGTTATATCAAAAATCACAGGAATTCCAATTTCTAAAGTAGTTTCAAATGAACGTAAGAAATTAGTCAATCTAGAAACAGAACTAAGTGAAAAAGTTATTGGACAAGAAAAAGCAATAGAAGCTGTTTCTGCTGCAATTAGAAGAGCTCGAGTTGGTATGAAAAGTCCTAAAAGACCTATTGGATCTTTTTTATTTATGGGTCCTACTGGTGTTGGTAAAACAGAATTAGCAAAATCTCTTGCAACAGTTTTATTTGATGAAGAAGACGCACTTTTAAGATTAGACATGAGTGAATATATGGAGAAAAATGCCGTAGCAAGACTTTTAGGAGCTCCCCCAGGTTATGTTGGTTATGAAGAGGGTGGTCAATTAACTGAAGCTGTAAGACGCAAACCCTATTCAGTAATACTTCTTGATGAGATAGAAAAAGCACATGCAGAAGTATTTAATATCCTTTTGCAAGTCTTAGATGAAGGAAGATTAACAGACTCTCAAGGAAGGACCGTAGATTTCAAAAATACGGTAATCATTATGACAAGTAACCTAGCTGGTAAATCTATACTGGAGTATTCACAAAAGATTTCTAAAAGTGAGGGAAAGTCAGAAAAAGATCAACAAACTCTAGATGATTCAATTAGTAATGCATTATCTTCAATTTTTAGACCTGAATTTTTAAATAGAATTGACGAAGTTGTAAAGTTTGATCCATTATCTATAGATGAACTTCAAAAAATAATCATTCTACAAACAGAAGATTTAAAGAACCTGCTACTTGAGCAGAAAATAAATATCGTTATAGACAAAAAAGTTATCAACAAAATTGCAAACGACTCTTACGAACCTGAATATGGTGCTAGGCCACTTAGCAGGGAACTTAGAAGACAAATAGAAAATCCCTTAGCTGCAAAACTTTTAGAGGATAACTTCAAAAATAAAAAAAATATAACAATTAAACTTAACCCTGCTAAAAAAGATGAGATCGTTTTCAAACCTAGCTGAGGAGTTAATCAATAAGCTAAAATAAAAACTAAAGCATAAAGCTTAATTTCAAAAAAATTTTGTGACAAGTCCTACTACTAATAAAGAACCTATTAAAAAGGATTCTCCTGAAGTTGAAGAGCCTAAAAAAAAGAATAATTTTTTTAGATCTACCTACGATGAGCTTAAACTTGTCGTGTGGCCTAACAAACAACAACTTTTTAGCGAATCAGTAGCAGTTATAATTATGGTATCTTTTTCTGCTGCAGCCATTGCTTCTGTTAGCAGATTCTATGGATGGGCAGCCTCGCAAATTTTTGGTTGAATTATCTCCCGAATATCCATTAATAAAGATCTTAATTAAGCTTCCAGAAAAATGAGTAATGAATTAACTACAAACCTTGCTTCTACAAAAGCAAATACAAGCATCGCAAGATGGTATGCAGTTCAAGTAGCATCAAGCTGTGAAAAAAAAGTAAAAGCGACTCTTGAGCAGAGATCAGTAACTTTAGGTGTTAATAATAGAATCATTGAAATTGAAATTCCCCAAACTCCAGGAATTAAATTAAAAAAAGATGGTAGCAGACAAACTACTGAAGAAAAAGTTTTCCCAGGTTATGTCCTCGTAAGAATGATTTTGGATGAAGATACAATGATGGCTGTTAAAAGTACTCCAAATGTAATTAACTTTGTCGGTGCTGAAGACGGTAGAGCGAGCGGAAGATCGCGAGGTCATATCAAACCTCGACCATTATCAAGACAAGAAGTTAATAGAATCTTTAAGCGCGCATCAGAGAAAAAAGCTGTAATCAAGTTAGATATTGAAGAAAAAGATAGAATCATTGTAACTAGCGGTCCATTCAAGGATTTCCAGGGAGAAGTTATAGAAGTTTCCGGAGAAAGAAATAAATTAAAAGCATTACTTTCAATATTTGGGCGCGAGACTCCTGTAGAATTAGAATTCTCCCAAATCAATAAACAAAATTAATTTCTAATTGTTCTTGTTTATCGAGTAAAATTATGATTTTCTACTCCAGTTTAAATTCTTTAATCTAATGGCAAAAAAAATTGTTGCAGTTATAAAGCTTGCTCTACAAGCAGGCAAAGCAAATCCTGCTCCTCCTGTAGGGCCAGCTTTAGGACAACATGGTGTCAATATCATGGCATTTTGCAAAGAATACAACGCAAGGACACAAGATAAAGCAGGTTTTGTAATTCCAGTCGAGATTTCTGTTTTTGAAGATAGAAGCTTTACTTTTATAACAAAAACACCTCCTGCTTCCGTCTTAATAACAAAAGCAGCTGGTATAGAGAAAGGTTCAGGTGAATCCGCAAAAGGCTCTGTTGGGAATATAAGTAAAGCTCAATTAGAAGAAATAGCCAAAACTAAGCTTCCTGATCTAAACTGTTCTAGTGTTGAATCAGCAATGAAAGTAATTGAGGGTACTGCTCGTAATATGGGCGTCTCTATCACTGATTGAGTTCAATACACAATTTCTCACTATTTAGGGGAGGTTAGTTAATAACCGTTTGCACCCAATATTATTATGAAAAAACTATCTAAAAGAATGGCGGCTCTATCAACTAAGATAGAGGATCGCATTTACGCACCACTAGAAGCTCTTAGTATTATCAAGGAAAATGCTAATGCAAAATTTGATGAAACTATTGAAGCACATATACGTTTAGGTATTGATCCAAAATATACTGATCAACAATTAAGGACCACTGTTGCATTACCTCATGGTACTGGCCAAAGTATCAAAATTGCAGTAATTACAAGCGGTGAGAATGTATCGAAAGCTAAGGCTGCTGGTGCAGATTTATTTGGCGAAGAAGATCTTGTAGAAAGCATCAACAAAGGAAATATGGAGTTTGATCTACTTATTGCAACTCCAGATATGATGCCAAAGGTTGCAAAATTAGGAAGAGTTTTAGGACCTAGAGGTTTAATGCCTAATCCTAAAGCTGGGACAGTAACTAATGACATTGCTAATGCAATAAAAGAATTCAAAGCTGGTAAGCTCGAATTTAGAGCAGATAAGGCTGGAATCGTTCATGTCCGCTTTGGAAAAGCAAGTTTCACAAAAGAGGCTCTATTTGACAACTTAAAAACCTTACAAGAATCAATTGATAAAAATAAACCAAGTGGAGCTAAAGGAAAGTATTGGAAAACTTTTTATGTAACTTCAACAATGGGGCCTTCAGTCCAATTAGACATAAATGCTGTACAAGATTACCAACCTGAAGGTTAACGCTTTGTAGTATAATTAAAACTGCAATAATACGGCCAAAGAAAGTAGGTTGATTTAGTTATTCTAAATTTTTAATTCCTACCGAGGACTCGTCTTAAATTATTTCTTTTTGGATCTAATAAAAGCGGCCTCTTTAAAAGAACTTTGCCGCATTTCCTGCTCTCCCTAAATTACGATCCAAAAAACATCAATGGGCCGAACACTAGAGAATAAGCAAAAAATCGTTACTGAGATTAAATCTCTTTTAGACGACTCGGAAATGGCTGTAGTTCTTGACTATAAAGGTTTAACTATCAAAGAGATGTCAGATTTGCGATCTAGATTGCAAACAACTAACGGCATCTGCAAAGTTACTAAAAATTCATTAATGCGCAAAGCTATTGATGGAGATAGTAATTGGAACGATCTTGAATCTTTACTGACCGGAACAAATGCTTTTGTGTTAATTAAGGAAGATGTTGGTGGTGCTGTAAAAGCAATCCAATCTTTTCAAAAAGACACCAAAAAATCCGAGACCAAAGGAGCTTTATTTGAAGGCAGACTTCTTAGCGATTCTGAAATAAAAGAAATTGCAAGTCTTCCATCTAAAGAAGTATTGATGGCAAAAATTGCTGGCGCTCTAAATGGCGTAGCAACAAAAATTGCAATCTCTATCAATGAAGTGCCTTCTGGACTTGCTAGATCACTTAAACAACATTCTGAAAAATCAGAATCTTAAATCAAAACCCTAATTAAATTTTAAGAAAATGTCCGCAAAAACTGAAGAAATTCTTGAATCATTAAAATCTTTATCACTTTTAGAAGCATCTGAGCTTGTAAAGCAAATTGAAGAGGCTTTTGGTGTGTCTGCTGCAGCTTCTGCAGGTGTAGTAATGGCAGCTCCAGGAGCAGCTGGCGGTGACGCAGATGGTGGCGCTGCTGAAGAAAAAACTGAATTTGATGTAGTTCTCGAAAGCTTTGATGCAGCTGCAAAAATCAAAGTACTTAAGGTTGTAAGAAATGCAACTGGTCTAGGTCTTGGCGATGCAAAAGCACTTGTTGAATCTGCACCAAAAACAGTAAAAGAAGGAATTTCCAAAGCAGATGCTGAATCTTTAAAGAAAGAGATTGAAGAAGCTGGCGGTAAAGTTACACTTAAGTAAGAGTACATTTTTTCAAGCCGATAACCTTAATATCGGCTTCAAAAATTATGAATAGTGATAGTTTTGCGATTGAAGCCGCAACAGATGGAGCCTGCAGTGGTAATCCAGGCCCGGGCGGTTGGGGCGGTTTAATAATTTTTGACGATAAAAGCGAATTAGAAATAGGTGGTTCCGAGCAAAATACTACTAATAATAGAATGGAACTAACTGCGGCTATAAAAACTCTTGAGAAATTAAAAACCTACAAAATAAAAGAGAACTTTAAACTAAGAACTGATAGTAAATATGTCATAGAGGGTTATACAAAATGGATTATTAATTGGAAGAAAAATGGATGGAAAACAAGTTCAGGAAAACCAGTTCAAAATCTTGATCTATGGCAAAAAATTGATCAATTAAGAATTAATGGCCTAATAATGGAATATGTTAAAGGTCATAGCGGGGATAAACAAAATGATAGGGTTGATAAAATTGCAACTAATTACAGCAAAGGTATATCTATAGAAAGTAACTTAAAAAAAGTAGAATCATCAGTTGATTTTTTTGAAAAAAATGCACCTGCAGAAATTCAGGAATTATTTTCCCGCAATGAATTAATTCAAAAATTTGCAGAAAAAAAGTACCTGTTAAGTTCACATGAACTAGAGACCTTATTAGGTGATGAAAACCACTTAAAGATAAAACAATACTCACTTTTTGAATGTCGTAATTGGAGATTGATTCCTAAAGATAAAAAATATTGGATAATAGAAAAAAAAGAAACCTAATTTTTTATGAATGAACAGAAGGGGGGATTTAAAAATCTTTATAAAAACTTGATTAACCCTGTATTAAAAAAAGACTCTGGAATTGATGCAGAATACTTAACAAATTTATCTCTTAGTCTCCTATCATTCAGTTCAAGAAAATATAATTGGCCTATAGTATCTTCTATCTTAAAAAATTTAAATGAAGAATTTTCTGTAGTTGATAAAAGGTTAATTCAGAACATATGTGGAATAAATTTTTGTAATCCAGTTGGTTTAGCTGCGGGTTTTGACAAAAATGGAAATGCCGCAAATATATGGAAAGATTTTGGTTTTGGATTTGCTGAGCTTGGTACAGTAACTAAATTTGCTCAGAATGGAAATCCCAAACCAAGGTTATTTAGATTGGCAGAAGAAGAAGCAGCATTAAATAGAATGGGTTTCAATAATAATGGTGCTGAAAATCTAGTTAAAAACTTTGTCGAACAAGGTATTGAGTTTAAAAAAAACAGGGAGAATATTTGTTTAGGGATAAATTTCGGGAAGTCAAAAATTACAGGTTTATCTCAAGCAAAAGATGATTATTTAACTTCTCTAAAATTATTAATTCCATATTGTGATTACGCAGCAATAAACGTTAGTTCTCCAAATACTGAAGGGCTAAGAAAATTACAAGATCCAATTCTTCTAAAAGAACTTCTTAGAGAAATTAAAAACTTACCTAATTGTCCACCATTATTTGTAAAAATTGCGCCAGATTTAGGCCTTAAAGATATTGAAGATATTTGCCAATTAATAATCAAGGAGAACATCGATGGAATAATTGCTACAAACACCAGCATTGATAGATTAGGTCTTGAAAATAGAAAAATCAGGCAAACTGGATTATTACTCTCTCAAGAGAATGGAGGATTAAGTGGAAGGCCTCTCCAAAAAAAAGCAAATCAAATAATAAAACATATACATAATATTGATAAAAAGATTATTTTAATTGGTGTTGGTGGAATAGATAGTCCTCAGTCAGCTTGGGAAAGAATTTGTTCTGGAGCATCATTAATTCAACTTTATACAGGATGGATATATAAGGGTCCACAATTAGTACCAGATATACTTGAGGGAATTATAAAGCAACTCAATAACCATCAATTATCTAGTATAAAAGATGCAATTGGATCAGATTTAAAATGGGTTGAATAAAATTAGAGAATGAATAATGAACCTCATGATTACTCAACGTTAGCCATGCAAGGATCAAACTTGAAGCACGGTGGAAATATATATGCAACTGCGAAAAAATTAAATTTATTACCCTCCGAAATCATTGATGCAAGTGCATCATTAGTACCCTTTGATCCCCCTCAAATACTAATAGATTCAATAAATACAGAAATTAAGAATCTTGGCTTTAAATATTACCCAGAAAGAAACTTGAGTGATCTGAAAGAAATAATCGGCAAATTTCATGGGATAAATCCAGACAATATATTGCCTGGAAATGGAGCTTCTGAATTAATAACCTGGGCAGGTTATGAAGCATCCAAATTCGGAATAAGTTGTATTCCTTCTCCATCATTTGTTGATTATGAAAGATCTTTAAATTGTTGGAATAGCAATTTTATACATTGCGAATTACCAAAAAACTGGAATGATATTTTTCCTCAACAATTTCCGCTTCATCCAAAAGGTGATGTTATTTGGATAACAAATCCACATAACCCTACCGGCCAATTATGGGAAAAGAATTCATTGGAGGAAGTTGTGAAAAAATATAAATTAGTTATCTGCGATGAAGCTTTCTTATCGATAACACCTAATGGAGACAAAGAATCTTTAATACCATTAACCAAAAGATTTGATAATTTATTAGTCTTGAGAAGCTTGACCAAAATCTTCAATATTCCTGGTCTTAGATTAGGTTACGTTATTGGCTCTTCGAAAAAACTCAAACAATGGGAAATAAATAGAGATCCTTGGCCTTTAAATTCATTTTCTATTAAAGCCGGAATTGATCTACTAAGTAATAAGAAATTCTATGAACAGTGGACAAAACAGATTCACAGCTGGGTAAATATTGAAAAAAAGAGAGTATTTGAAAAATTATTAAAAATAGATAACCTTAAAATTCATAACTCTTCAACCAACTTTTTTTTAATAGAAAGTGAAACATCCTTGTCGCCAAATATAAAATACTTAGAAAATAAGGGAATATTGCTTAGAGAATGCACTTCATTTAGATTTCTTGGCGAAAATTGGGCCAGAATAAGTCTGCAGAATAGAAAAAATAACACTCTTTTATGTGAAGAAATTCAGAATTCCTTTAAAAAATAATTTATATACTTTTTAATCTCATTTTTAGATTTAATTTTATTATTATTTTCCATATTCTTCTTCATGAGATCTAATATTTCATAATGATTTTTTCCTTTTTTTGATTTTATTTTAAAAATTCTTTCTAGAGTTTCTTCAAAAACTTCTTTGGAAATTTTATTCTGATTGATTAAAACTGAGCCTCCACTTGCAGCAAGAATCATGGCATTTTTCTCCTGATGATTATTTTTAGAATCTGGATATGGAATTAAAATTGAAGGTTTTTCAGCCTCCATTAATTCATTGATTGTTCCTGCACCAGATCTCGATATTACAAGATCACAGTTTTGAATTAAAGCTGCTATTTGATTAGTAAATTTCTTTTGAATATAATTTTTGGAGTCTTTTACATGAGAAGGTTTTAGATTAGATTCGCCAACAATATGAACTATCCGAAATTGTTTTTTTATTAAAAATTCTAGAGATTCATAAAGAATTTGATTTATAGCTTTTGCTCCTTGACTACCTCCCATAACAATCAAAAGAGGTCCATTTCCTTTTGGAACCCACTCTGGCAAAAAATTAAATTTATAGAATTGCTCTCTTAAAGGTGTTCCAGTGAAAATAGTTTTACAATTTTTTAAATATGAATTTGTTTCTTTAAATCCTAAAAGAACATAGTTACATAAAAAACCAAAATATTTCGTGACCATTCCTGGAATTACATTTGATTCATGAAGAATGATAGGTATCCTTAGAAGTTTTGAAGCAACAATAGTAGGTGCTGATATATAACCTCCAGTCGTAAAAACTAAGTTAATTTTTTTTTCTTTTAATATTCTAATTATTTGGAAAGTTGACATTAAAATTTCTATATATTGATAAAACAAAAAAATATTTTTTCTTGGTGTTTTTATATTCAAAGTCCGCAAATTATATTTTTTGGGAATAAAATCTGCATCAAGTCTTTCTTTAACTCCCAACCAATGAATATTCCATTCATCTTCCACCTCTTTTGAAACTGCTAAAGCTGGGAAAATATGGCCTCCTGTGCCACTAGCTGCAACTAATAAATTATTTTTTTTAGACATAAAAACTTAAATTAGTAGAATGAAAATAATAAATGATAAATATGATTAATTTAAACTTATTTAAAAATATAGGAGTTCCTCTCTACTTATTTATTTATCTCATCATTCCCTATTCCGCAATAACGCAAACTTTAAAAGTTGATTTTATTAGAAATCTAGAGAACTCTTTAAATAATAAAGATTTAGAGTTTATTAAAAAAAATTTCAGAAATGATGAAAGCCAAAATATATCAAAACAATTTTCAAAGATAATTAATGATTTCCCTAACAGCAAATGGAAGATCAAAGGATTAAAATCGGATATTCCAAACAAAAATATTTTGCGAATAAAAGTTTCTGGGAAAAAAATAGTTGATGAAGAAATACATATACTCGAATCCAATTTTGATTATTTTTTTTCAATCGTAAATGGGGAAATTAATGAAGGGATTATCAAAAATTTATTCACAACAATAAGAAATGACGACAATAAGATAGATATTAGTTTTAATATTCCTGATAGAGTTCTCACTGGTTCGAAATATGATATCGATATTGTTCTAAATAAGCCACTTGAAGAAGTAATTATTGCAGGAGCTATAAAACCTCATCAAGTTAATTCATTTTTTGAACAAGAAATATTTTTGCAGCCATTAGCATCTGGGGGAATTTTTAAAATGACAAGAGCCCCTTCAAGGCCGGGAACACAAATTTGGTCAGGAATCATAGCTCACCCAAAGGGAATGATTACTTTCACAAAGAGCATTGATATTGTTAATGAGATATAGCCTAAGCGTCGTTTAACGCAGCCACACCTGGTAAAGTTTTACCTTCTAAAAGTTCCAAACTAGCCCCACCTCCAGTAGATATATGAGACATTTTCTCAGCTAAACCTGCTTTTTCAACTGCTGCAACTGAATCTCCACCACCAATTATTGTACAAACTTCAGAAAAAGCACTTAAGTCTGCAAGAGTCGTAGCTATTGCATTTGTACCGTCTGCAAATTTATCAAATTCAAAAACTCCCATTGGACCATTCCAAATAATTGTCTTACATTCTGCAAGAGCATTCTGAAAAACTTTAATGGAATCTGGACCAATATCTAGACCCATCCAATTCCCACTAATTGCATCAATTTGAGATATTTTACTATTGGCATCAGGAGAAAATTCATCAGCCAAAACAACATCAGTGGGTAATAATAATTCTACTCCTTTTGCTTTTGCTTTTGCTTCTAAATCTTTAGCAAGCTCGAGTTTATCTTCTTCTACAAGGCTCTTTCCGACATCTAAACCTCTAGCTTTATAAAAAGTGAAAATCATACCTCCACCAATCATGATTTTGTCACACTTATCTAGTAAAGAATCAAGTACTCCTATTTTGCTACTAACCTTTGATCCTCCAACTATTGCTGCCAATGGACGCTTTGGGGAATCTACAGCTCCTTGTAGGTATTTTAATTCTTTTTCTAAAAGGAATCCAGCTACTGAGGGACTTAAATAATTTGAAACACCTTGAGTTGATGCATGAGCTCTATGAGCAGCACCGAAAGCATCATTTACATACATATCTGCATGTGATGCTAATTTTTTAGCAAACTCCAGGTCGTTCTTTTCCTCTTCACCAAAAAAACGAACATTTTCAAGTAAAAGAACATCTCCATTAGATAAGCTATTTGATTCTGCAACTGCTTCATCACCAATACAACTGTTAGTAAGAGCAACATTTTGACCCAATAATTCACTTAATCTTGCTGCTACTGGAGTTAATCTCATTTTTTCATTTACCTGACCCTTTGGTCTACCAAAATGAGCAGCTAAAATCACTTTTGCAGAATGATTAATAAGATATTCAATAGTTGGGATCGCTGCACGAATACGCGTATCGTCGGTTATTTGACCATCTTCATTTAATGGAACATTAAAATCTACTCTTACAAGAACTTTTTTTCCTTCTAAATGTGTCTTATCAAGACTGGAAAGAGATAATTTTGACATTAAACAAGCTATATTTATAATCTCAAGACCCTAACGTTAATTTGGGCTTATTGGGTTAAAAAGTAGTTACTGTTACCTATGCCTTAATAAATTTTAAGAATTAACGATTATAAAAATTTTTTAGTCATTAAATTTATACTAAACTTTAGAAGTAAATACTTTTGAAACTTATAAAAACTAAAAGGAATACTAAATTTTATTTGATTTATTGAAGTGGACATACCCAAAATCCAATGGTACCCAGGCCATATCGCAAAAGCAGAAAAAAAATTATCTGAAGTTATCAATAAAGTAGATTTAATTATAGAAGTTAGAGATGCACGAATTCCTTTGTCAACAGGACATCCACACTTAAATAAATGGATAAATAATAAAAAACATATTCTTGTTATTAACAGATCAGACATGATCTCCCCTAATACAATCAATAGTTGGAATAAATGGTTTAATGCTAAAGATCTATATCCTCTTTGGTGTGATGCTAAAAGAGGAATAGGGATTAAAGAAATTTGTAAGTCAGCCAAAGATTCTAGGTCGTCAATCGACGATAGAAGACTCTCTAGAGGAATGCGAATTAGGCCAATTAGAGCTCTTACACTTGGTTTTCCAAACGTAGGTAAGTCAGCATTAATTAATAGAATTGCGAAAAAAAGAGTTGTAGATAGCGCTAGGAAAGCAGGCGTGACTCGTAATCTAAGATGGATAAAATTAGAAAGTGGTATAGATCTGCTAGATGCTCCTGGTGTTATACCTCCAAATTTAGAAGATCAAAAATCAGCACTTAATCTTGCACTATGTGACGATATTGGTGAAGCTGCTTATGAAATAGAGAGCGTCGCAATTGAATTTATCAAAATTTTATCCACTCTCAACAATGATAAGAATGCGAATATATCAGTTAAACGAATATCTAATAGATATGGAGTTGATATTACCAAAGGCTTTAAGAGTCCTTCTGCTTGGATAGACGAAGCAGCTTCAAAACATACCTCAGGCGATAAAAGGAGAATGTCTCATAAGTTATTGGAAGATTATAGAAATCAAATGCTGGGTAAAATTGCTTTAGAAGTCCCACTATGGAATTAAATAAAAATTCTTTCGGCATTGGAGAAGGTGAGCTTATAGAAATTATTTATGAGCTACCTCTTCCTATGAGGCTAGACAGATGGTTGGTAAGTAAAAGGCCAGAACAAAGTAGAGCAAGAATTCAACATTTTATAAATTCAGGTTTAGTACTTGTAAACTATAAGACCGCGAAAGCAAAGACCCCATTAAAAAATGGCGACAATATTCAAATATGGATGCCTCCTCCAGAACCTCTTATTTATTTGAAACCTGAAAAAATGGATTTAAATATACTTTTTGAAGACGAGCACATCATAGTAATTAATAAACAATCAGGACTAATTGTTCATCCAGCCCCTGGACACAAATCAGGAACTTTAGTGAATGGATTACTTTTTCACTGTAAAGATCTACCTGGAATTAATGGGAAACTAAGACCTGGGATTGTTCACAGATTAGATAAAGATACCTCCGGATGTATGGTGGTTGCAAAAAGCCAAGAGGCATTAGTAAATCTCCAGAAACAAATTAAAGAAAAAATAGCATCACGAGAATATATTGCAGTAATTCATGGAGCACCTAACTCTGAAGAAGGCCAAATAGTGGGGAACATTGGCAGAGATAAATTAAATAGATTGAAATATAAAGTAGTTGAAGAAACCTCAGGAAGGTATGCCTGTACCTATTGGAAATTAGAAGAAAGATTTGGCAATTACTCATTAATGAGTTTCAAACTAGATACTGGGCGAACGCATCAAATAAGAGTTCATTGCGCTCACATTAATCATCCAATTGTGGGTGATCCCTTATATGGAAGATGTAAAAAACTACCATGTAAATTAGATGGCCAAGCTTTACACGCTATTAAGCTTGGACTTATACATCCAATAAATGGTAAAGAAATGATATTTGAAGCAGAATTACCATTAGAGTTTCAAAAATTACTAAGCGTTCTTAAAGTCAAATAAGATTTAAAGAGGAATTTAGAAGCGATTTTGTATACGTGTTTTGAGTTTCAGTGAATATTGTAGAACTTTCTCCTTCATCAACTATCTTTCCGTGATTCATAACTAGCAACCTATTACAAAATCTTTTAGCAATGCCTAAATCATGAGTAATAAAGATAATCGTTAGATTCATTTTTTCTTGCAAAACTCTAAGTAATTCAAGAATCTCTATTTTTACTGAAGCATCTAACATATTTACGCTCTCATCACAAATCAAAATTTTTGGTTTACATAATAGTGCCCTTGCTAGTGAAATTCTTTGCAATTGACCACCAGATAATTGACTGGGATAAGAATTTAAAAAATCATTCTTTAAGGGTAGATTTAAATTTCTCAACATAAATTTTATCTCCTTTTCAATTTTTCTTTTATCTGAAATTTTTTGAATAAAAAATATATCTTCCAAAATATTTTTAATTGTCATTTTGGGATTCAAACTTGAAAAAGGATCTTGAAAAATAATTTGCATATTATTATCCTTTTTAAAAGATTTATTATTTTTAGATGCATGATTTTTATCATAAATTTTTATTTCGCCACCTCTTACTTTAAGAAGTCCAATTAAAGCCCTACATAATGTACTTTTACCGCTACCTGAAGAACCAACTATTCCAAGAGTCTCATTCTTATATAATTTGAAACTTACTTCATTTAAAGCCTTATTCCATTTATTCATAAAAATTGAAGAATTTAATTTATACCAATGTCTTAAGTTATTTACCTCTAGAACGACCTCATCACGAACATTATTTTTTGTATTTGGTTCTAAAACTATTTTTGAGGCATTTACTAACTTTATACCAATATCTGATTTTGGTGATTGAAAAATATCTAATATACTTCCTTTTTCAACAATGGATCCCTTTTCAATTATTGCAACTCTTTTACACCACTTTGCTGCAAGATTAATATCGTGACTAATTAAAATTAAAGTAGTATCGAATTCATTACATAACTGAATTATTTCTTGCATAATTTCAAAACTTGTTCTGGTATCTAGGCTTGTTGTAGGTTCATCAGCTATTAATAATTTAGGTTTTAAAGCAAGAGCCATTGCTATAGAAACTCTCTGTCTCATTCCCCCGCTAAATTGATGCGGGAAAGAATTAAGTCTGCTTTCTTCAATTCCTACTTTTTGAAAAACTTCTCTTACTAATTTTTTAATAAGTACAGAAGATTTAGTTTGATCATGAGTTTTAAACAACTCATATAAGTGATCACCAACTCTCATAAGTGGATTAAGTTTTTTTATGGAATCTTGATAGATAAATCCAAAGTTTTGTCTTCTAAATAATTGTGCTTCTCTATTATTTATTTTCCTAGGATCTACACTAGAAATCGATAAATATCCTTTAGAAATAGCATTTTCAGGCAATATATTTACTAATGTTTTTGCAAAAGTAGTCTTACCACATCCAGATGGTCCTATTATGGCTAAATGATCTCCTCTATCTATTTCAAGATTAAAATTGTTGATGATAGGTTTCTGTTTTAAACCATATTTGACAGTAAGGTTTTTAACTACAAGAATTTTTTCTTTATTTATTTCCATCATTTTATAGCAAATTTTTCAAGACCTAAATAAAATACATCTAAAGCAATATAAAATGTCTGAGGCAGCTGCAAATTCAAAAGAAAAAAACGAAATTGAAGTTTCCACAACTATTTTGCCTGAAAATAAAAAATATGAAAGTGAATCTTTGAATTATCAAATAAAAATTCCCGATTGGCTTCTTAAAGATATTCATAATTTTGAAAAATCAAATAAAGAAAATGATGAGAATCAAAACGTTATAGTAAAGGCTTTTAAACTTGCTTATAAAGCTCATGATGGACAATTACGCGCGAGCGGCGAGCCATATATTATCCACCCTGTTGCTGTTGCAAATCTCCTCAAAGAAATAGGTGCTAGTTCATCTGTTATTGCTGCAGGGCTTTTACATGATGTTGTTGAAGATACTGGCATTGATTTATCCGAAATAGAAACAAATTTTGGATTAGAAGTAAAAATACTTGTAGAAGGTGTAACAAAATTAGGCGGCATTCACTTTAACAACAGGACTGAAGCACAAGCTGAAAATCTTAGGAAAATGTTTTTGGCTATGGCCAGCGATATCAGAGTTGTCTTAGTAAAACTTGCAGATCGACTTCATAACATGAGAACAATTGAATGGCTAAATGATGAGAAAAAACTCAGAATAGCAAGAGAAACAAGAGAGATTTATGCACCATTAGCTAATCGACTAGGAATAAACAGATTTAAATGGGAATTAGAAGATTTAGCTTTTAAATTCCTAGAGCCTAAAGAATATCTAGATCTTAAAGATCAAATCGCTGTTAAAAGAAGTGATAGAGAAAAAAGATTAAAAGTAACTTTGAATCTTATGAAGGAAAACTTGGTTTCAGCAGGTTTGAAAAATTTTGAAATAACAGGAAGGCCAAAACATCTTTATGGCATCTGGAGCAAAATGGAAAGACAACAAAAGCATTTTCACGAGATTTATGATGTTGCTGCCCTAAGAATTATCGTGGACAATTCAGATAGTTGTTACAGAGCTTTAGCAGTTGTTCATGATACTTTCAAACCAATTCCAGGTAGATTTAAAGACTATATAGGATTACCAAAACCCAATGGATACCAGTCCTTACACACTTCTGTGATTGGAAGACATCGACCTATTGAAGTTCAAATTAGAACTACTTCGATGCATCAAATTGCTGAATATGGTATTGCCGCTCATTGGCAATACAAAGAGGGTGGTTCTCCTGCTAAAAGTAATGCCGAGAGATTTAATTGGCTAAGACAATTAGTAGAATGGCAACAAGAAGGTAATGAAAGGGATCATAATGATTATTTAGCTTCAATTAAAGAAGATTTATTTGATGAAGAAGTATTTGTGATCACTCCAAAAGGAGATGTTGTTGGTTTAAGGAAAGGATCTACCGCGATAGATTTCGCCTACAGAATTCATTCTGAAGTTGGAAATCACTGCAATGGAATAAGAATTAATGAAAAGCTTTCTCCATTATCTACAGCACTTCAAAATGGTGACTTCATAGAAATTTTGACAAGTAATAATGCTACTCCAAGCTTGGATTGGCTGAACTTTGTAGTTACGCCAACTGCTAAAAATAGAATTCGCCAATGGTATAAGAAAAGCCATCGTGATGAAACGATTAAAAGAGGTAGAGATTTACTTGAAAAAGAAGTAGGTAGAAAAGGTTTTGAAGCATTACTTTCTAGTGAAGCCATGAAAAAAGTTGCAAATCGATGCAATTTAAAAACTACTGAAGACCTTCTTGCATCTCTTGGTTTTGGTGGTTTAACTTTGCATCAAGTATTAAACAGACTAAGAGAAGAAATAAAATTACAGACAGAAGATGTAAAAAATGATTCTGACTCTGAAATTGCAAAATCTCTTAAAAGTAATAGTAATTTATCCACTAATCAATCTAATACAGCAGCTAAATCACCAATTTCGGGGATAGAAGGTCTTGATTACAGAATAGGTAAATGCTGTACCCCACTCCCAGGCGAGGATATTATCGGAACTGTGTCGCTCGGCAACCATGGGATAACTATACATAGGGAAGATTGTGAAAATGTAATACCAATTCCAATAGAGAGAAGATTACCTGTCGGTTGGAATCAAGATAATAAAACTGGCGATAATAAATTTCCAATTCAGCTACGAATAGAAGTAATTGATAGAGTTGGAGTTCTTAAAGATATTCTTATGCGGTTATCTGATAAAGGTATAAACGTTAGCGATGCCAATGTTAAAACTGCTTATGGTAAACCAGCTATTATAAATCTTTGTGTAGGTCTTGAAAGTTATAATCAACTGCACAAAACAATTGAACAAATTAAATCAATGGCAGATGTTTTAGATATTGCCAGAGTTGGACAAAGTTAATTTAAAAATTAGATCAAACTATCTTTTACTTTTTATCTTGTAGATAAAGAAAACAATACTGCCGCAAATCAAAGCTAGTAAAATACCTACACAAGATGATCCTAAGAGTAATTTTAGGGAAAAAATTCTACCTTGTTTCCATAAGTCATCAATAACTAAACTTTTTTCAAGAATTTTATTAGAAGGATTATTTAAAAAAATCGAACCAACTTTATAGTTAAAATAATAAAGTGGAATATAAGTAAAAGGGTTGCTGATCCAGGTACCAATTGCAGCTAGAACAATATTTCCCTTAGCTATTTTCGCAAAAAATACTCCCATTAAAGTCTGAAAACCAAAAAATGGAAAGCAACCACTAAATACCCCTATAGCTAAACCTTTAGCATTAAAGAAAGGACTTCCATTCTGAATCCTAAATAATGATAGAATTTTCTTATAGGTAATATATCTTTTAAATCTCATTCAGAAAGAAAATTTCAAAATTAAATTCTTGATAATCTTACTTAATTATCCATAACAAAGCGAGAGATGGATTCGATAGTTACTACAGAAGATACGATAGCCGCAATTGCTTCAGCTATAAGTATTGGAAAGGGAGGAGTTGCGATAATAAGAGTATCAGGGAAAGACGCAATAAATTCTTGCAAAAAGATTGTTCAAACTAAATCTAAATATGCATGGGAATCACATAGAGTTTTTCATGGTTTTATTCAGGAAAATAAACAAAATAAATTTATAGATGAGGTTTTAATTTTAGTTATGAAATCCCCAAATAGCTTCACAGGAGAGGATGTAGTTGAACTTCATTGCCATGGCGGAATTATCATAGTAAATAAAGTTTTAAAGATATTATTATCTAGTAATTCTAAAGTTAGACTTGCAAACCCAGGAGAATTTAGTCAAAGAAAAAATAGAATTACTAATAGAAAATGCAAAAAGAAATTCATATATTCACAATGGAATATCCGTTGCGCTTATAGGTAAAACAAATGTTGGCAAAAGCTCTTTATTAAATTTGCTTGCAAAAAAAGAGAAAGCAATCGTAACTAATATTCCTGGAACAACTAGAGATGTTATTGAAGTTAATTTAACTATTAATGATATTCCAATGAAAATAATTGATACTGCTGGCATAAGAGAAACTCATGAACAAATTGAAAGTATTGGAATTAAAAAAAGTTTTGGGAAAATAAAAGAGTCAGATTTTATAATTTATATTTATAGTCTTGAAGAAGGATTTAATGAAGAAGACAAAAAAATAATACAAGAAATTCCCAAAGAAAAATTAATTACTATTTTGGGCAATAAAAAAGATTTAATTGATTTCAAAAATATTAATTCAAATGATTTAAAAAACACAATTCTTATGAGTATTAAGAATAATGATGGTGAAAGATTATTAATAGACACAATTATAAAAAAATGCGGATTAAAACAAGTAGAAAATATCAATATATTTTTAAACGAAAGACATCTAACAAATTTGTCTGCTTGCTTATCTAATTTAAAAGATACTGATGAAATAATTGAAAATAAATTGCCATTTGATTTGTTATCAATTGAGCTGAGAGATGGAATTCAAAACTTATCTAAAATAACTGGTCAAGAATTAACAGAGGAACTTCTAGATAATATTTTTTCTAAGTTTTGTATTGGTAAATAAATTTGAGTTAAATTACATAGTGATATATAGTTGATTCTCTAACTTCAGTTTAATTTTTATTAATTAATTATTTCTTAGTTTAGTGGATTTAAATACTCCAATAATAAGTAAAATCATTGATAATTGGATCGATGAAGATATAGGTAGGGGAGATCTTACAAGTTCCTCTATTACAGAAGAGAATGGTAATGCATATTGGATTGCAAAAGAAGAGGGTATATTCTGCGGGGTTGAAATTATAAAAGAAATTTTTAGAAAAATTGATTTAAAAATCAGTCCAAAATTTAATATCTCTGATGGAGATCAATTTGTTAAAGATCAAAAACTCTTAGAAATATATGGGCCTTCAAAAAGTTTGCTAGCTAGTGAAAGAATAAGCTTAAATATAGCAATGCATTTATCTGGAATATCAACATACACAAAGAATCTTGTAAATAAGTTAGAAGGTACAAATATAAAATTAGCAGATACTAGGAAAACGACTCCTGGCTTAAGAATATTTGAAAAATATGCATTCAAATGCGGAGGTGGAGTCAATCATAGAATGGGATTATACGACGCAGCTATGATAAAAGAAAATCACATTGCATGGACAGATAATCTTAATAATGCAGTAAAAAAAATTCGACTAAATTCGCCTTTTACAACTCATATCATAATTGAAGCTGAGAATATCGAACAGGCAAAAGAAGCAGTATTAGCAGGAGCAGATAGTGTCTTATTGGATGAACTTAGCCCTGAAATAATCAAAAAAAACGTTCAAGAATTAAGAGATTTATCAATGAATAGCTTAAAAAAAGAAGTAAATAAAAATTTGATAATAGAAGTTTCTGGAATTAACCCTGAAGAAATTAGTAAATATCTAATAAAAGGTATCGATTTGATTTCAACAAGTTCTTCAATCACCAAAAGTAATTGGATTGATTTGAGTATGCGTTATATTAATTAATTATATAGATAAATAATTGAATAATTAATGCTAATCATTTTTAAAGAATTAACAAAACAATTTGAACAATCTCTTTTAGATAGTCTTGAAAAAAATGATAAAAAAGGAGAATTCGAAATTCTTCGAAAAAATTTAATTACACAATCATCAAAAGAGGAATTTGGTGATTATCAATGTAATGTTTGTTTAAGTTTATCTAAAATATATAAAAAGAACCCAAGAGATATTTCTTATGATTTTATTAACCTTTTAAATAAAAATATAAGCATATCAAAATTATGTAAGAGTCTAGAAATAGCTGGACCTGGATTTATAAATATAAAATTAAAAGATGAGGTTCTAATAAATGATATTAAGTCAAATATTCAATGCAACAGGGCTGGCATACCTCTAATTAGAAAAGATTTAGATAGTGGTTTGTCCAATAAAGTTATTGTAGATTTTTCTAGCCCTAATATTGCTAAAGAAATGCATGTAGGGCATTTAAGATCAACAATAATAGGTGACTCAATATCTAGAATTTTCGAGTTAAGAGGTTATGAAGTATTAAGACTCAATCATGTTGGTGATTGGGGAACACAATTTGGCATGCTTATTACTCAGCTCAAAGATTTATATTCAAATGATCTAGAAGAAATAGGAAAGATCAAAATAAGTGATTTAGTTGAATTTTATAAAGAATCAAAAAAAAGATTTGATAACGAATCTGAATTCCAAAAAAGATCTAGAGAGGAAGTAGTTAAGTTACAAAGTGGAGATATTAAATCGATTAAAGCTTGGAAATTATTATGTGATCAATCAAGGAAAGAATTTGATGAAATCTATAAAAATTTAAAAATAAAAATAGAAGAAAGAGGTGAATCTTTTTATAATCCCTTCTTAAAATCAGTGATTGATGATTTGAATTCAGAAAAAATATTAGTAGAAGATCAAGGAGCAAAATGTGTATTTTTAGATGGGATGACTAATAAAGAAGGCAAACCTTTACCGCTAATTATTCAAAAAAAAGATGGGGGTTTTAATTATGCCACTACAGATCTTGCTGCTATAAGATACAGATTCAATAAACCTCCTAATGGCGATGATGCTTCAAGAATTATTTATGTAACTGATCATGGGCAAGCAAATCATTTTGCTGGAGTTTTTCAAGTTGCAAAAAAAGCAAAATGGATCCCAGAAAATTGTCAAGTAGACCATGTCCCTTTTGGGTTAGTTCAAGGAATTGATGGCAAAAAACTAAAGACAAGAGAAGGTGAAATAATACGCCTAAAAGATTTATTAAATGAAGCAGTTAGAAGAGCAAAAGAAGATTTATTGAAAAGATTAGAAGATGAAGATCGTTATGAGACCGAAGAGTTTATAGCAAATACTTCAAGAATTATTGGATTAGGAGCTGTTAAGTATGCAGATTTAAGTCAAAATAGGATTACTAATTATCAATTTAGTTTTGATAAAATGCTTTCCCTAAATGGTAATACTGCTCCTTATTTGTTATATACACTTGTAAGAATTTTAGGAATTAAAAGAAAAAATAATTTTGTTTATGACTCTAAAGATTTTCAGTACGTAAATTATGAACATAAATCTGAGTGGAAACTTATCAGAAAATTACTTAAGTTCGATGAAGTCATAATTTCTATTGAAAAAGACTTAATGCCAAATAGATTATGCAATTATCTGTTCGAGCTATGTCAGACTTTTAATAGATTCTATGATCAAGTTCCAATCCTCAAAGAAGAAAAAAATATAAAAATTTCTAGGCTTAATTTATGTGACCTAACTGCAAAAACACTAAAATTAAGCTTAGAGCTTTTAGGAATTGAAACTTTAGAAAGAATGTAATGAATGATTTTGATCCATTAAATAATCTTTTCCCAAAACCAAGAGAAGAAATAATAAATATGCAGTCTTACTCTGCACCTTTAGAAAACAGAAGAAATTTACTCCGCTTAGACTTTAATGAAAATACTTTAGGTCCAAGTCCTAAGGTTCTAGAGGCATTACAAGCGATAAAATTAGATGAGATTTCAATTTATCCAGAATATAATTTTTTAAAAAAATTTTTATGTGATAAATATCTTGATTCAAGAAAATTTAGTAATGATGAAATCGGAATTTTCAATGGAGCAGATGCAGCAATAAATGCAATTTTCAATTGCTTTGGAGAAAAAGATCAAATATTTCTAACCACAAATCCAACTTTTGGTTACTATTCTCCTTGTGCAGAAATCCGAGGAATGAAAAAAATAAGTTGTTCTTACATTGGAGAAAATTTTCTATTCCCCATCGAAGAATTTAGGGAAAAAATAATAAAGCATAATCCAAAGTTAATATTTATTTGCAATCCAAATAATCCAACAGGAACTGTTCTAAGCTCTCATGAAATAATTAATTTAGCCAATATCAATAAAGATTCATTAATAGTTGTTGATGAACTATATGAAAAATTTAATGGAGATAGTCTTCTTGAATCGATAGATTTTGAAAAGAATAAAAATATACTAATAATCCAATCTCTTTCAAAAACTGCAGGTCTAGCTGGTTTAAGAATAGGTTTTACTTTTGGCAATAAAAGTTTAATTCAGTACATTAATAAAGTTACAGGACCATATGATGTAAACAGCTTTGCTATAACAGCTACATTAGCAGCACTTAAAGACAAATCATATATTGATAATTATGTTTTAGAGGTAAAAAAGGCGAGGGAATGGATTTTAAATAAATTTAAATCAACAAAAATCAGAACTCACTTTAGTGGAGGTAATTATTTCTTAATTTGGCCAAAAAAAGATCCTAAAATCTTAATACAACAGATGAGAGAAAAAGGTATTCTTATTAGAAGTATGGAAAACAAAAAAGATATCGGTAATTCTATAAGGGTTAGTATTGGAACTAAAGAACAAATGATTTTTTTCTGGGACAATTACAAGATATTAGATTTAAAAAATTAATTACTGAAAATATAAATTGTATTTTGATCGATTCTTTTAGGTTTTATTTGAAAATCTTTTCCAACATATTTTACTTTAAAATCTTTCATATTTTCGATAAATAAATCAGCGTTTGAGAAATCACATTCTTTATTAATTTTTTTGCCGCGTTCAAAGTGAACAGGAATAACTACATTAGGTTTTAGAAGCTTAACTATTTTTGAGGCTTCTTTACCATTGTAAGATTTTATTCCTCCTCCAATTGAAATAAACAATATATCTGGAGCAGACAAAATAATTTGACTGTTTATATCAATATCACCAGCTGCTCCTCCCATATGAACAATTTTAAGGTTATTCTGCTCCCAACTCCAAACAGTTGCCATCCCAAATCTTCTTCCATCTACTCTGTCATGTGGTACAGAAATTCCATTTAATAAAATATCCTCAAATTGATAGATTCCTGGCTCAACGAACATTAATTGATCATTAGGGTTATATCCTTCATCTGGAAGCCTAGAACTAGCCAAAATAAAATCTACGTTGACTTCTTTTGGCTCCTTTAAATTACTTGCACAACCTATTGCTTTAAAGGGATTTATAAGAATAGATTTATCTGCACTAGTAATTAAAAAACTACTATATCCCAAACTTTTTATTCCTAAGTTCCTTGCCAATAATGAGGTAGGTAAAAAAGAGCTAACTAATATCAAAAATAAAAAGTTTTTAATTTGAGAAATCATAATATTATTTTTTTTTATTTTACTTTTGTTCAGCCATTTTTAGAAAATTACTAATTAATTTATGACCAAATTGCGTCAACACACTTTCAGGATGGAACTGTACCCCATGTAAATGTTTATATTCTTTATGAGAGATAGCCATAATTGTTGAGTCTTCTAAAGTCGCAGTTATGTCGAAACAAGATGGTAAAGAACTTGAATCAACTATAAGACTATGGTATCTAGTAGCCACAAATGGAGTCTCGATATCTTTAAACAATCCTTTTTGATTATGAAATATTTTGGATGTCTTACCATGCATAAGTTCTTTCCCAACTATAACCTTACCTCCAAAAGCTTGAGCCAAAGCTTGATGACCTAAACAAACTCCCAAGGTCGGAATATTTTTAGATAATTTTTTTAGAATTGGCAGACAAATACCAGATTGATCTGGATTACCTGGACCTGGAGATAAGAGAATTCCACCAGGATTTAGTTTGATAATTTCTTCTAAAGTAATTTCATCATTTCTTTTAACTATTAATTCTTTAGTTATTTCATGCTCAACTGAAAGTTCTCCTAAATATTGAACAAGGTTATAAGTAAAACTATCGTAATTATCAATAACAAGAAACATATTTATATGGATTTAAAATAACAACTTTATTTTAGGAACAAAGATATATACAGCAATAATAACAGAATTAATGGAAGCTAATAATACTGCTCCTGCAGAAGTATCTTTTGAAATTTTAGCCAAAATACTAAATTCTTTTTTCACTACTAAATCAACGATTGATTCAATAGATGTGTTCAATATTTCTAATATTAAAACAGACATTATTGTTGCAATCAAAATAACATAATTACTGAGACTAATTTTTAGTAAAAAACCAATTATTAAACTTGCAACTGCAAAAATTAATTGAATTTTAAAATTTCTTGAAGTTTTTAATACATAACTAATACCACTGAAAGCATACTTAAAACTTATAAATACATTACTAGAAGTTTTGTATGATTCTTTTCTATTTTCTAAATAGTTTATTTTTTTTTTCATTTATTTTTAATCTAATCGAGTAATTAAATATTCTTGGAAATTTAACATATTTTCTAAATCATGCTCATTATTATGTTCCCATCCCAAAAGATGTAAAAATCCATGACTAGCCAACCAGATCATCTCTCTATAGATTGAATGTTTATATTCATAAGATTGCTCAAGTGCCATCTCTAATGATATAAAAATATCTCCCAACTCTATATGATCTAAATTATTTAGAGATTCATTAGAAATAATTGGAAAAGATAGAACATCAGTTGGACCATTTTTTTGCATCCATTTCTTATTCAAAGAAGCAATTTGTTGATCAGATATTATCTGTAAGCCTAATGAAAAAGATTTTTTTTCAAAAATATAATTTGGTAATTCATAATCCTCTTTTTTTAATATAGTATTTATCCAAGATAAAAAAACTTTCTCCCAAAAAATAGATTCAAAAATAAGATGAGTTTTAGTATCTTTTAACTTATTTGAAAATTTAGAGAAATCATTACATTGAAAAACCAAATCTAAATTTATTTCAGAAATAATTTTTTCTTTCATACATTCTTAAACTGGAATATTGGGCTTACCTATTGTGGCCACAAGTATTAATATCCCAATTAAAACTAGAAAGGTTATTGAAAAATGAGAAATACTTTTTGAGCCTTTCCTTACCATATTTCTCATAGCAAGCTTTATAAAGCTTGGAGGAGAAACTTTTTTTTCTAAAATTTCGTTTTTATTTTCCATTAGTTATTCAATAGATTCATTAGAAGAAATATTCATACGTAATAATTCATGAATAAATGGGTCAAGTCCACCATCTAAAACACTATCTAACTCGTTAGTTTCCTGCATAGTCCTAAGATCTTTTACCATTTGATAGGGATGGAAAACATAATTTCTTATTTGATTGCCCCATGCAGCTTCCACAATATCACCTTTAATATCAGCGACTTCAGCAGCTCGTTGTTCTTTAGCAATCACTAGTAGTTTAGACTTTAAAAGTAACATAGCTTTTTCTTTATTTTGTAATTGAGATCTTTCTTGAGTACATCTTACTGAAATCCCTGAAGGCAAATGAACAATTCTCACTGCTGTTTCTACTTTATTAACATTTTGTCCTCCAGCTCCACCGGATCTACTCGTTGTAATTTCTAAATCTTTTTCAGGTATATCAAGTGAAATATTATCATCTAATTTTGGCATAACCTCTACCCCAGCAAAGCTGGTTTGTCTTTTGCCATTGGCATTAAAAGGAGAAATTCTTACTAATCTATGAGTTCCTTTTTCATATTGCAGATAGCCATATGCATATTTTCCATCAATTTCGAACGTTACACTTTTAATACCTGCTTCTTCTCCTTGAGATAATTCATTAATGACAAGGCTCATTTGATTATTATCGGCCCATCTAGAGTACATTCTTAATAATATCTCTACCCAATCCTGCGCATCTGTTCCACCCGCACCTGCGTTAATAGAAACTACTGCTCCTTCCTTATCGTATTCACCACATAACAATCTTTCAAATTCCCATTTATCCAAATTCTCTCTTAATTTCTTTAATCCCAGCTGCGATTCTAAAATCATTTCCTCTTCGGGTTCTAGAGAATAAAGCTCAAGAGAGGCATTAGCATCAGAAATAAAAGTTTTCCATTTATCTAACAATTCGAGTTGTGCTTTGACATCATCAAGGATTAACATTTGCTTTTTAGCTTCTTCTTGATTATCCCAAAATTCAGGTTGAGCAGAAATCTGCTCTAACTCTTTCCTTTTCGCTTTTAACCTTGGAACGTCAAAGACAATCCTGAGCATTACCCAGGCGCTCTGTTAGTTCCGATAGATCTTTTTTGAAATCTGTAATATCTATCAAAATAGAATTTAATCGTTATTTATAATCTAACAAGCACTTTTGTTTAATAGTATAAACTAAGTATTATTTTAAAAAAATGTCCAAAGTTGAAATTTATACTTGGCAATATTGCCCATTCTGTATTCGAGCAAAATCACTACTCAAGAAAAAAAATGTAAATTTTACAGAATATAAAATAGATGGCGACGAAGATGCCAGAGCATTGATGATTGAAAGAGCTGATGGTAGAAGAACATTACCACAAATATTTATAGATAATGAGGGTATCGGAGGCTGCGATGATCTCTACGCATTAGAAAATGAAAATAAATTAGAAGCATTATTAAACTAGATCTTATGAAATTTCTATTCGTAATAGATCCAATTAAAAATATAAATCCCTTAAAAGATTCAACTGCTGCTTTAATGCAAGCATCATCAAAAAAAAATATTGAAATCTGGAGTTGTACTCCTCAAGACCTGGAAGCTAGAGGTGATGAAGTATGGGCATCTTCCGTAAAAGTTGAAGTAATTCCATGGATTTCTTTCAAAGAGAATGATTGCATACCTCTCGCCGAATTTAATTGCATTTGGATGAGAAAAGATCCTCCTGTAAATGAGGCTTATTTATATGCAACCCATCTTTTAGAAGTTGCCGAAAGAAAAGGAGTAAAAGTAATTAACAAACCCTCATCATTAAGAGCGTGGAATGAAAAGCTAGGTGCTTTAAGATACAGCCACTTAATGGCACCTACAATAGTTGCGAGTAAGGTAAAAGATCTTATTAATTTTGCAAATATAAATAATGAAGTTGTCATAAAACCTCTAGGAGGAAAAGGTGGTCAAGGTGTTATAAGGATAAATAAAAATTCTCCAGGAATTAAATCAATCATTGAATTAATCACTTCTCAAGAAGAATTACCCGTTATGATGCAAAAATTTATTCCTGAAGTCATAGAGGGTGATAAAAGAATAATTATCGTAAACGGAGAAGCAATTGGATCAATAAATAGGATTCCTCAAGGAGGCGATTTTAGGAGTAATTTAGCGATGGGAGGCAAGGCTGAACCCACATTATTAACAGAAAAAGAAAAAAGTATCTGCTCAGAATTATCTCAACACTTCAAAGATGAGGGTTTATTTTTTGTAGGTATTGATGTAATAAATGGAATGCTTAGCGAGATTAATGTAACCAGTCCAACAGGTTTAAGAGAAATAGAAAATTTATCCAATAAAAATGTTTCAGAGGAAGTTATTGAAAAATTAGTAGAAATTATCTAGGGTTTTTAGCGCAAAATATCTGTTTTACTATAGATTCAAATTTTAATTTAATCTCATCTATTTCTTTCTCTAAAACGGAGCCAGAAACTATACCTGAACCTGCAGTAAATTCAATATTTTCTTCAATACATCTTGCGCCTCTTATTGCCAAAAGAAATGAAGCATTGCCTGATGAATCAACCCAACCCATTGGAGAAGCATAATTTCCTCTAGGAAAAGACTCAAGAGTGTTTATCCAATCCAATGCTGCATTTTTTGGGTATCCACAAACAGCTGGAGATGGATGTAAGTTTTTAAGCAATTCAAAAGGACAAATATTTTCAACTTTAGAGAAAATGAGTGTTTGCAAATGAGAAATATCTCCAAATGAATTTACCTTGATATCACTTTTTTTAAAGTTTGTTATTTTTGAAACTTCTAAAGATTTAATCAAATGTTGTATTACATAATTATGTTCCTTTAAGTCTTTAGTACTTTTTAGGAGTTTCTTAAAATTTGAATTAGTAGAGATAGTTCCAGCAAGAGCCTCTAAAGTTAAATTAGGTTTAGAGAAAGAAAATAATTTTTCTGGAGATGCTCCAAACAAAATATCCTTACTATTCCTTTTCCAAACGTATCTACATGTATTTGGTTGCTTCTTTTTAAATCTTTTTAAAATTTCTAATAAATCTAATTTATTTTTAAGTTTTATTTTAATCCTATTCGCTAAAACTATCTTTTCGAGGATATCTTTCTCTACTAATTGAATTCCTCTATTTACTACTTTTTTCATGTTTGTTTTAGAAGTTTCTAAGGAGCGTGAGAAATCATCAATAAAAGGGGGATCAAAACTAGTTTTTAAGCCAGATGATTTTATTAATTCTGAGCCAGAATTAATAACTTGATTTCTAATTGTCCATATTTCTTCAATTAATGTTCTTAATGATGATTTACCTTCAACATGACCATTGATTCTTAACCAGCAATTCTTGCCACTTTTAGTAATTAATATTTTTGGCAAAATTGCTTCCAAACTAGGGATATCTGAAGGTAAATTCTTATTATTCAAATTTTCAGAGAAAGAAAATAAATAAATTATTTTTGAAAGTGCAGAATTATGCGATTCATTAGTTAAGTTAATTAAATTTTTAAAATTCTCAGAATTAAACTCTTTTGCTACCTCAAATCTTTTTGGGCCATCCAGAGTAACATATTTACACTTCTCGAAAGCTATATATGAAATGCCATCAGATTCCTCCCAAAAAGAAGAAAACGGATATTGATTTATTAACAATTCATAAACTTGAAATAAATCAATAGAAGGAATCTCAACACAAATACTTACTAATCCAGAATTTTCAACTTTCTTATCGAAAGAGGAAAATACATCTTTTAACAAATCTGTTAAGTTTAAATCATTTTTCATTACTTATTGAAAATAACTAAAAATGATGCAATAAAGTAAAAAATGTAACTCAATTTATAAACTACATCCAATAATTATCTAATTTTGCGTGTTAATTAAAATGGACGATGATAAAAAAAAATTATGGAAAAAAGCAATAAAATGGCCTCTTTATTCCGTGGCCATACTTCCAGTTTTAATAACAGGGGCTTACTTGCTCAATCAATATGAAGAGGTAAAAATTTATAATTTAATTTTATTTACTTTAGCTGCAATTTTGATATTACTTTGGGAAAATCTAACTAATGATTTATACGACGCAGAAACAGGAATCGATGAATTTAAATTCCATTCAATTATAAATCTTGTAAAAAATAAAAAAATAATTTCATTTATTGCATATACATCTTTAGTTATTGGTTTATTAATAATTTTAATTATTTCAGTATCAACAAGTATAAACATTTTTATTTTGGTGGCAGCTTGCTGCTTCTTAGGATATTTATATCAAGGTCCTCCTTTTAGATTAGGCTATCAAGGTTTAGGAGAACCATTATGCTGGCTTGCATTTGGACCTTTTGCGTACTCTGCAGTCTTAATTGCGTTAAATCCGTCTAATATTTACTTCGAAGATATTCCATGGAAAGTTTCTTTATTACTTGGTTCAGGACCGTCCTTGGCAACAACTCTTGTGTTATTTTGTTCTCATTTTCATCAAATTTCTGAAGATAAAAAGCATGGGAAAAATTCACCTTTAGTTCGCTTAGGGGCAAAAAAAGGTTCTCAATTTGTGCCTTGGATAATTTTTACAATATATATTTTTCAACTTTTCACAATAGTTTATGGATTTATTCCAGTTTTTTGCATCCTTTATTTGCTTAGTTTCCCTCAAGCAACAAGACTTATAAATTTATTAAAATCTTCGTATGCAAAACCTTCTGCAATAAAAAATTGCAAATTCATCGCAATAAAATTTCAAACTCTTAATGGAATTGGTTTAATCACAGGATTAATATTTAATTACTTGCTAAATAAATGAACTTAATATTTCAAAAAAAATCTTATAGCTTTAAGTTATCGGCCAAAGTAGAAAATTCTAAAACCAATTACCATACAAAATCGGGTTGGATAATTAAATTAATAAGTAATGATAAAAAAATAGGGTTTGGAGAAGTTTCACCGCTACATAAAAAAGACTTAAAAAAGTGTGCGAAACAACTAGATATGATCCCTGAGTATATAGAGGAATTTAATTTATCTGAGCAAATAAATATTTTTCACCCATGCATTCAATCTGCAATAAATTCTGCATTAGCTGAGATAAATGGAAAAATAATTTTTAAAGAAAACTACTACTTTGATGAAATTGGTAAAACAGCAATATTGTTAAATCATGAAAATGTAGTTTCAGATCTAAATGATATTAAAAAAAGACATTGTGATATTGGAAAATCATTAACCTTAAAATGGAAAGTAGCACTAAAAAATAACCATGAGGAAGAAGCAAAATTAGAAGAAATATTAAGCAAAATAGGTAATAATATTAAGTTAAGAATAGATGCTAATGGTTCTTGGGGAAGAGAGATAGCTAATAGATGGGCTGATATTTTGAAAGATAATAAAAATATAGATTGGTTAGAACAACCTCTCTGTGTTGATGATATTGATGGACTGATAGAACTAAACAAAAAAATTCCAATAGCTTTAGACGAATCACTTTTAAAATTTCCAACATTGATTGATGAGTGGAAGGGTTGGCAAATTAGAAGGCCTTCTCAAGAAAATAATCCAGTTAAGCTTTTAAGAGAATTAGAAAATAAAAAAGCTTTAATATCTATAAGTACCTCATTTGAAACTGGAATAGGAAAGAGATGGCTCCATCATTTATCTTCTCTACAATTACAAGGACCAACGCCAAAAGTTCCTGGTTTAGCAATGAATAAATTCCCTAATTCGTTTCTATTTTTAAATGAAGCAAAAACGATATGGGATCAACTATGAAAAATAAAATTCATACTATTGAAGTTGAAAATAACGAAACTCAATCTGTAGAAAAAATTATTGAAAAAATTAGAGATAATAAAATTATTTATGTAAAAAACAAATTTTATGAAGAAAAAGATGTATTAGATTCAATTACTGAAAATGGGCCAGCAATTATCTTAAACAGTAGTGGGAGTTCTGGAAAACCGAGACAATGTTTTCACCATTTAAATAATCTTAAATTATCTGCAACTACATCAGGTCAATGGCTAATAGAGCAAGGATTTGAATTACAAAACTGCTTAATTTTAAATACTTTACCCCTGAACCATATAAGTGGATTAATGCCAATTTTTAGAAGTCAAACTTGGGGATGTGATTGTATTAATATTTCTCCGAATTTGATAAAAAAAACTCGAGAACTTTTACTTTTCACAATTAAATTTAAAAAAAGCAAAAAACACTTGATTACATCATTAGTACCTACCCAATTACAAAGACTTTTAGCTCAAAAAGATGGAATTAGTTGGCTAAAAATTTTTGATCTAATTTGGGTAGGTGGAGCTTCAATTTCAGACGAAACTGCAGAACAATGTATAAAAGAAAAAATAAAATTAGCACCTTGTTACGGCTCAACTGAAACAGCAGCAATGGTTACTAGTTTAAAACCAAAAGAATTCTTAATGGGTTTTAAAAATGTTGGAGAAATACTACCTGATACAAAAATAAGAATTAACCCACAAGGATTAATCGAAATAAAATCAGCCAGAATTGGAATCGAAATAATAGATTCTTTAAAAACTGAAAATTTCAAAAATAAAAATGGGTGGTGGCAAACAAGTGATTTAGGTGAAATTAAGCAAATCAATAATTCTTACTATTTAAAATTTGTTGGAAGAAGTGATAATGCCTTTAATTCAGGAGGAGAAGTTGTATTCCCTGAAGTAATTGAATCTAGATTAAATGATTTCATTATGAAAGAAAATATCCCAATTAATAAATTCAATATTGCGAAAGTATCTAACAAATTATGGGGAAATAAAATTAAAATAATTGTGGAATATAAAGAAAATACAAATCATAAAAATATTGAAAATTCATTAAATTTATTAAAAAAATTTTCTCAAAGTTGGCCTAAACATGAAAAACCTGAAAAGTGGATTATTAAAAAAAATACCAGTTCAGAAAAAATAAACTATAAATTTAAAAAATAATAATTTAGCATTCTTTGAAATTTGTGCTTACATTTGAAGCCTCTATCCATCTTTCTAACTGATCGGGAAGTTCTATTTTATTTCTTGAATCAACATCTAAAGAACAATGTATTATTTTTCCTTCTGCTACTTTATTTCCATTTTTTATAAAAAAGCTATTTACTTGGAACAAATGTGTATTAATTTTATGAGGGGCAATTTTTACTTTTAAGAAATCTCCAATTTTTATAGGCGCAAGAAAATTTGCTTCGCAGTTTACTATAGGAAAAATAATTTGACTTTTACGTATAGAAAAATCTGGAAAAATATCTTGATATGGAATCCCATAAATTTCGATACTCTCTTCCCAAGCTTCGTGGGACCATTTTAATAAGTTATGAAAATGAATTACACCTGCAGAATCACAATCACCGAATCTTACCTTCTTCTGCAATATCAACCAATCAGCGGGTTTCATTTAAAGAACTTATCTATCAACAGATCCCATAATGACATCTATTGAGCCAAGAATTGCCATAATATCGGCGATTTTGGCACCTTTAAGAATATGAGGCAATATTTGCAGATTATTTAAATCAGCTGCTCTGATTTTAAATCTCCATGGGGTAACTTCATTATTTCCCTGAATAAATACACCTATTTCTCCTTTCCCGGACTCTAATCTTGTATACAATTCTCCATTAGGAATTTTAAAAGTTGGAGCAACCTTCTTAGCTACATATTGATAGTCCATACCAAATATTTCACTTTTCTTATCTTCAGTCGCCATTCTTTGAGCTTCCAAATTTTCTGTTGGACCTCCTGGAATCATTTGACAGGCTTGGCGAATGATGCTTAGTGATTGTCTCATCTCTTCTACTCTCACTCGATATCTCGCATAACAATCTCCTTCTTTTTCTGAAGCAATCTGCCAATCAAAATCGTCATAACATTCATAACTATCGACTTTCCTTAAATCCCAGGAGACTCCAGAAGCTCTAAGCATTGGGCCAGACAAAGACCAATTAATTGCCTGGTCTCTTTGTATTGTTCCCAGACCTTCAATTCTTTTTCTAAAAATTGGATTATTTGTAATTAATTTTTCATATTCATCAATCTTAGGTCCAAACCAATCACAAAAGTCTATACATTTTTCTAACCATCCGTATGGAAGATCACATGCGACACCACCTATCCTAAAGAAATTATTATTTATCAGCCTCTGTCCAGTAGCAGCTTCCCAGAGATCATATATCATTTCTCTTTCTCTAAAAATATAGAAAAATGGAGTTTGAGCTCCGACGTCTGCTAAAAAGGGACCGAGCCACAACAGATGATTAGCAATACGATTGAGTTCTAGCATTAGAACTCTGATGTAACTAGCCCTTTTAGGAACTGGAATATTAGCTAATCTTTCAGGAGCATTTACTACAATAGCTTCATAAAACATTCCTGCTGCATAATCCATTCTGCTTACATAAGGGACATACATTACATTTGTCCTATTTTCAGCTATCTTTTCCATTCCTCTATGTAAATATCCAATTACTGGCTCACAATCAATGACATTCTCACCATCAAGAGTTACAACTAACCTTAAAACCCCATGCATTGAGGGATGGTGAGGGCCAAAATTGACCACCATTGGTTCTGTTCTAGTCTCTAGCTGAGCCATTCGAAATTTAACTTCTAAATAAATCTTAGTCGAAAGTTATGCAAACTGACCTATCTGATTCATCTTTTTTCAATCATAAATCAGTTATGACAGATGAGATTATGGCCTCATTAGAGCATTACCCATTAATCCATAACAACCAACTTAAAGGAATAGACGCAACTTTAGGCGGAGGCGGGCACTCTTATCATTTATTGAGAAAATATTCGGATTTAAATATAATTGGACTTGATCAAGATCCATTCGCAAGAAAATCAGCATCAAAAAAACTTGATGAATTTAAAAATAGGCTTGATATTAGGGCTACAAATTTTGCGGATTTTATGCCAAAAGAAAAAGTTTCTTTTGTGATTGCAGATCTTGGAGTAAATAGCAACCAAATTGATGACCCTAAAAGAGGATTTAGTTTCCAAAAAGATGGTCCGCTTGATATGCGCATGAATCCTTTTCTTGAGGTTGATGCAGAGAAATTAATTGAGGCTTTAAATGAAAAAGATCTAGCAAACCTAATTTATAAATATGGAGAAGAGAGATTATCAAGAAAGATTGCTAGGAAAATAAAAATGGATTTGAAGGAAAATGGGAAATATTCTGGGACAAAAGAATTAGCCTATTCTATTGCAGGCTGCTTTCCACCAAAACAAAGATATAAAAAAATACACCCAGCAACAAGAACATTTCAAGCACTAAGAATTGCTGTCAATAAAGAAATTGAAGTATTAGAAAAATTTTTGCAAGTTGTCCCTGAATGGATTTTGCCAGGAGGTATTATTTCTATTATTAGTTTTCATTCCCTGGAGGATAGGTTAGTTAAAAATTCTTTTAAAAATGATCAAAGACTAAAAAACCTGACAAAAAAGCCAATAACTCCTTCCGAACAAGAAGTCGAACTCAATAAAAGAGCTAGAAGTGGAAAATTAAGAATTGCTCAATTAAAATAAGAGCCAATAATTTCTAGCGTAATGATCTGATCGTATTTGTAAGAATATGAATTGCTTGTTTTATATCTTTTGAATTAGTGCTTAATCCAATACTTAACCTTATTGAAGATTCTGCTTCTTTAAAAGATCTACCTAAGGCTAGTAAAACATGAGATGGTTCACCATTACTACATGCAGATCCACTAGAACAAATTATTTTAGATTTTAAAAGTTTATGAAACTTTGCTCCGTTTAAATCCAATACAGTCAAATTTAAATTGTGAGGTAATCTTTTTTCTATGGAGCCATTAATTAATAAACCAGAATTATTTTCTAACAAACCCTCTAAAAGGGTATTTCTATACAAAAGTAATTTCTCAGCATTATTTTTTTGATTAAAAACTGCTATCTCTATTGCTTTAGCAAAGCCAACTACTAAAGGAAGAGGTAATGTACCAGACCTGAGACCATATTCCTGACCTCCTCCAACAATTAAAGGCTCAAGATTCATTTCTTCATCAATCAAAAGAAGTCCTATCCCTTTTGGACCATATATTTTGTGAGAACTCATCGTTATCATATTTACATCTGATAAAAGATTGTCTAACTCGATATAACCTAAACATTGTGCAAAATCAGAGTGAAAAGTTATTCCTCGCGATTTACATATCTTTGAAATATTCTCTACAGGCTGGATAACTCCTATTTCGTTATTTGCCAACATAACACTCACCAGAAATGTATCTTCTCTTATATTTTTTTTGAATTTTTCTTCTGAAATTAAGCCATCTCTTTCCGGATTAATTTCTGTAACCACAAATCCCTCTTTTTTTAGTTGGTTTAGTGGCTCCAGTACGGCTTTATGCTCCGTTTTTAAGGTAATAATATGTCCATAATTCCCTGTTTTATTGTGATAATTTCTTGCAAAACCTAATAAAGCTAGATTATTAGATTCTGTTGCTCCACTCGTAAAAATAATCTTTTTATTATGAAGAAATAAATTTTGTTCTATTTTTTCTCTTGAGGCTTCCAATATAGCGCTTGCGTTGATACCCGCCAAATTAGATTTGCTTGAAGGATTAAAAAATATCTCACTCCAAAAAGGTTTCATAGAATCAACAACATCTTTAGAGCAAGGAGTTGAAGATTGGTAGTCTAGTAGTATAGGAGTTGATAGCATTTATTTAGTATATAAAATTCTCATTATTACTAGAAAATCAAATTCAAGAATTTAAAAAATGAATGAAATTAATCAAATTAATAATGAACCATTAAGAAAATCAAGAATTTTATTAGTTGATGATGAGCCTGGTTTAAGAACAGCTGTTAAAACATTTCTAGAAGATGAAGGCTTTGAAATATTTATTGCAGTTGATGGAGAAGATGGTTGGGAAAAAGCTCAAACAATTTTCCCTGATTTGATAATTAGCGATATTATGATGCCACGAGCTAACGGTTATACTTTATTAGAAAAAATTAGAGAGGATGAAAAATTAGGGGGAACTCCAGTTATTTTTCTAACTGCAAAAGGAATGACCCTAGACCGAACAGAAGGTTATCTTGCAGGAGTTGATGATTATATTTCCAAACCTTTCGACCCCGATGAATTAGCTGCAAGAGTTAAAAATGTAATTAATAGACAAGAACGTTTACTAAAAGAAGCAGCACGATTCGCAGATATTGATGTGAGCAAAATGGCGAAGCAAATTACTGAAATAAAATCTATGCTCACAGACCAAAATCCGACTAATTCAGAAAATAAGATGAATCTTCCTAGTTTTACTCCAAGAGAAGCAAGCGTACTTCAACTTGTAGCAGAGGGACTGATGAACAAGGAAATTGCAAGACAGCTTGAAACATCTATTAGAAATGTTGAAAAATATGTAAGTAGACTTTTTATCAAGACAGGTACATCTAGTCGAACCGAATTAGTTCGTTATGCACTCGAAAATCATTTAGTAAAATAGATTATTTAATTTTTTCGAATTCAATAAGTTTTGAAAAATAAAAAGGAGCTTGATTTAATTTCTTTTTAACAACTTTAAATCCTCTTTCTTTAGCAGCATTAATAATACCCTTTTCTTTCAATGTATAAGCCCTTGTAGTTTTACTTGGCCCAGGAAATAATTTTCCAATATTTTTTAGAACAGCGAGAACTGGAGTATAAGGAGCAAAGCTAACGATTAGTTTTTCTTTGCTTAAATCGCATAGATGTTGAACCATTTCTTCTGCAACTGGTTGAGGATAATGAATAAACACATCCAAACAAACTACAACATCAAATAACCCTTTTAATTTTTCCAGATCACAGACTTCATATTTAATCTTACCTTGACTCAAACCTAATTCATGAATGCGTTTTTTTGTTTCTTTAATCATTTCAGAAGAAATATCGCTCACCTGTAGTTCTTTTATACCGAGTCTTAATAAAGGTATGGAAAGACTTCCTACACCGCAGCCCGCATCACAATAACTTTTTTTTGTTAGGTCAGGATAATTTTTGATGTATGAGACTACATCATCTACAGTTTTTTGATGTCCTTTCCTAATATTTTTCTGAACTGTATTAATTTCATCGGATTTGCTATAAATTTTATTCCATCTTTCAAAGCCAGTATTATTAAAATACTCTCTTACTTCACTTTTTTCGATAATCTTATTTGACGTCATAATATTCTATGAAAATTTATTTTTTTATACTAACTAACTGGCGCCAAATTAATTGCACGCCATTATAGGAAAGAATTGATTTGTTATTTTGTCAGAATTGAATTCTAAAGATATTTATAAAATTGCTGTCGTAATGGGTAGTGATTCAGATCTAAAAACATTGAAACCAGCTATTGATATTTTAAGAGAATTTGGAATAAAAACTGAAGTTTCTATACTTTCTGCACATCGAACACCTATTGAAATGATGGAATATGCAAAAAATGCAGAATTAGAAAACATAAAAGTAATAATTGCCGGTGCTGGGGGTGCTGCTCATCTTCCAGGAATGCTGGCATCCATAACTTGCATTCCTGTAATTGGCGTACCAGTAGAGAGTAAGACACTTAAGGGGATTGACTCTCTTTTATCAATCGTTCAAATGCCCGCTGGAGTTCCAGTTGCAACAGTTGCAATTAATGGAGGTCAGAATGCTGGATTATTGGCAATAGAGATGATCAGTTTATTTGATGAATCTATAAAGAAAAATTTGAAAGAATTCAGAGAAAATCTACATTCACAGGTAAGAACTAAAAATAGTAAGTTATCAAATATTGGACCTGACAATTATCTTCAAAATAAATGAACTAATATTTTTCTATTAGGCCTTGTTAAGAAAGTTTTCTTTTTTAAGGTAGTTAATAATTGTTTCAACGGAATCATTTAAATCTAACGAACCTGTATCAACAACAATTTCGGGATTAAGAGGAGCTTCATATGGACTAGAAATCCCTGTGAACTCCTTAATTTCACCCAAACGAGCTTTCTTATAAAGACCTTTAGTATCCCTATTTTCGCAAACTGTGATATCAGCAGCACAATAAACTTCAATAAAATCCTTAGATCCAATAATTTTTCTCACCTTATCTCTATCGCTAATAAATGGCGAAACGAATGCTGTAATAGTTATTATCCCAGCATTCATAAATAAATTCGCAACTTCGCCAATTCTTCTTATATTTTCTTCTCTATCTTCATCCGAAAAACCAAGATCTTTACATAAACCGTGTCTAATATTATCTCCATCCAAAACATAAGTCGAAAAACCATCTAAGTGTAAAACTTCATTTAAAGCGTTGGCCAAAGTACTTTTACCAGAACCAGATAAACCTGTAAACCAGATAACCATACCTTTATGACCTCTCATTTTCTCTAACTTTTCTCTATCAATAGTTAAGTTGTGCCACTTTATATTGGTTGACTTTGTTTGATTTTGTTCTTTCATTTTTTACTTCATCAAAATTAAAAACCTATCCTAACCCTTACTTCATAAATTATGAAATCCCTCTTTACGAAGAAACTCAATTGATTTCGATACCATATCACCCTGTAACTGGATATTTCTATCAATTAATGTTCCTCCAGTCCCACAAAAAACTTTAATTTTTTTTAGTAATTCTTTTAACAAGATTTCATCCTCAGTGCCTAAACCTCTAATTAAAGTTATAGTCTTGCCCTTTTTACCTTTTTTTTGTTTTAAAATGTTTATTTTTGATCTTTTATTAAAAGTATCTACCTTAGCTGTTTCTTCAGATTTCTTTTCTTGATTATCAAATTCGATCCAATTCTTTTTTCCCATTATTTTCAATATAATCTATAGTTAGTTAATACTTATTCTATAGAAAAAGTGGTAAGTACATTTTCTCGCAAAGATCAAAACTATAAAAATGACGATTTAAATCAACCCTCCAAAGAGGGAAGATTTGGAAAATATGGTGGTCAATATGTTCCTGAAACGCTAATGCCCGCTCTTTTTGAGCTTGAAGACGCTGCATCTAATGCATGGAAAGATAAACTTTTTGTAGAAGAATTAAATCATCTACTTAAGACTTATGTAGGAAGAGAAACACCACTTTATGAAGCCAAAAGACTTACTGAACATTACAAAAATAAACAAGCAACTCCTAGAATATGGCTTAAAAGAGAAGATTTAAATCATACTGGGGCTCACAAAATTAATAATGCTCTTGGACAAGCTTTATTGGCAATAAGAATGGGTAAAAAAAGAATAATTGCAGAAACTGGAGCAGGTCAGCATGGAGTTGCTACTGCTACTGTTTGTGCGAGATTTGGATTGAAATGTATTATCTACATGGGTGCTGAAGACATAAAAAGGCAATCCCTTAATGTTTTTAGAATGAAACTTTTAGGAGCTGAAGTTAAAGTTGTAAATTCTGGAACTGCAACACTTAAGGATGCTACTAGTGAGGCCATTAGAGATTGGGTTTCCAATGTCGAAACCACACACTACATTTTAGGATCTGTTGCAGGCCCACACCCTTTCCCAAAGATTGTGCGAGATTTTCATGCAGTTATAGGTGAAGAGACTAAAAAACAATGTTTGGAATCATTTGGATCTTTGCCCGATATTTTGCTTGCTTGTGTAGGTGGGGGATCAAATGCAATGGGGCTTTTCCATCCTTTTGTTAAAGAAACTTCTGTGCGTCTTATTGGAGTAGAAGCCGCAGGAAGCGGAGTTGATACTGACAAACATGCTGCCACTATCACTAAAGGGTCAGTTGGAATTTTGCATGGATCAATGAGTCTTCTCTTGCAAGATGATAATGGTCAAGTACAAGAAGCTCACTCAATAAGTGCAGGTTTAGATTACCCTGGAGTAGGACCTGAACATAGCCATTTAAAAGATATAGGTAGAGCAGAATATGGATCAGTCACAGATCAAGAAGCTTTAGACGCTTTAAAACTTGTTAGTGAACTAGAAGGAATTATACCTGCACTTGAAACTTCCCATGCCTTTGCTTGGTTAGATAAATTATGCCCTACTCTTGAGAAAGATACTCATATAGTTATCAATTGCTCTGGTAGAGGCGACAAAGATGTTAATACTGTTGCCTCTTCATTAGATATTTAATCAATACCTTGGGATTGATGGGTCAATATATCTACTCCATCCATCAATACCCTCCTCCAAATTCCATATTTCGCTCACAATATTATTATCTAAGCACCATTGAGAAAAGTTATAACTTCTTATTCCTGCATGACAGGTAACTACAATTGCTCTATCTAATAAACCAGAAAATATTTCTTCAACATATTCAGATGTGACTTTACTAATTGGTATATGTAAAAATTCTTTTGAGAAACGAGCTATGTCAAGCTCTGACTGTTCTCTTACATCAATCAAAACTGGATCTTCTTTCTCAGAATTAAACCAATCATTGAGACTAGAAGCATTTATAGATTTTGGATAACTTCCCAATTTATAGGATAAATTATGTGTTATTTACAATTTAATAAATTAAGTTGCAGCAGGAAGTTTATTGTTAAAAATAAAAATAAACATTGATAATGAAACTTAGAGTAGTAGCAATAATACTATTATTGTCTTTATTACTTTTTTTTGGTTTTAAAAAAGTTCCTGCTAATAAAAATAAGGAGCATAGTACCAATATTGAGCAACTAAATATCTTAAGGTATATTCCTAAAAACAATAAATTATTATTTATTTCAAATTTAGATAGTTTTCATATTTTTAATAGTAATGAAAAAGATAAAAATTCAATAAACCAAGATGACTTTGTTTTAATAAAAGATTCTATATTAAATTACTTAGGTATAGATCTAGGCAACAATAAATTAGGAGATATCTATAACAATGAACTTATAATCTCATTTTTTGAAAATAATAAAAAGCTTAAAGATGATATTTTGATTATTTTTAAAATTAAGCCAGAAAAAACAATAGAAGATTTGTTAAATTTGCCTTATAAAAGTGATCAAATTGATGAGATAATTTCAATTAATAGAGAAAACAAAATTAATTTCCTTAACTATATATACCGAACCGACGATAATTATATAATCGCTTCATCAGATAAAAAATTGATCAAAAATAGTATTAACTCTAGTAATGATTTTAAAGAAAAAAAATTTGAATATGAGGGAGAATTTTTTGGACTCAAAAATCAAAAAAATATATTATTTGATAAAGAAATTTTTACTAATAAAAATGAGGATATTGTAGCTACTACATTTGATTTAAAAAATAAAAATTTAATTTTAAAATCATATTTACTAAATAATAATAAAAATATTAATATTCTTGCTTATGATAAGTTTATAAATAAAGAAAATACTCACAAAGATAATACTCAAGTTTCAATTTTTACTGAAATTAAGAATTTTGAAAAATATCTAAAACCTTTTTTAAATAATTTTGAACAAAGTTTTTTTGAAGATTTTAACCAAAATACAAATCAAAACATCTTAATTCTCAATTCAAAAAAAGATTGGCTTTTTACATTTGAAAAAAATACTGAAAATCAATTTGATTTAAGTACTTTGAAAAAACTAAAAGATTTCAACAAATATACTTTAAAACAAAATGAAGATATTTACTCAATCTACTCCAAAGATATTCTTGAAGAAAAAAACGATGCAATAAAACAATTAACTTTTGAAAATATCTATTCCATAGAATCAGGAGGGTTGCAATTCATAAGTAATTTTTTAATAGATAGTAAAAAACTAGAAACAATCTCAAAAAAATTTTTCAACTTAAAAAGTTTTAAAAATAAATCAACTTTTCTTTATGCAAAAGTTGATATCAAAGATGAAAATTCCAATAAAATTAGATATTTTCCTGATTTGGAAGATCTTAATTTTCTCTTTAGAAATATCTTAAAAATATCAAATGAAGAATATCTAGAAATCATCAGTCAATCTATTCCAGAAAAAAATCCAATTCTTTATACAGAAACAAGTTTTAAAATACCTTAATAAACTTATTCAAATAAGCTTCAAAGACAATCATTTGAAATTTTTGTGAAGTTAATAATTTGTGGTTAATTAAAAATTATTTGTCTATCTTTAATCTATAAGTATTTGATATTGAATTAAGCAATTGGATAATAATAAACTAATTTTAAAACCAGGATTAGAGGGTGTCCCAGTTACTAATTCATCTATCTGTGATATTGACGGCACCAAAGGTAAATTATTGTACAGAGGCTACTCCATTGAGGAACTATCCCACAAAAGCAGTTTTTTAGAAACTGCTTACCTATTGATTTGGGGTGAATTACCCACAGCTATTCAACTTAGAGATTTTGAACAAGAAGTTCAGATGCATCGAAGGTTAAGTTTTAGAGTCAGAGATATGATGAAATGTTTCCCTGCTACAGGTCATCCTATGGATGCTCTTCAGTCTAGCGCGGCTTCTTTGGGGCTCTTCTATTCGCGTAGGGCAATAGATGATCCTAATTACATCTACAACGCAGTCATAAGACTAATAGCAAAAATACCCACAATGATTGCTGCGTTTCAACTTATAAGAAAAGGACAAGACCCAATTCAACCAAGAGATGATTTGACTTACTCATCAAATTTTCTTTACATGCTTACTGAAAAAGAACAAGATCCTATAGCTGCAAAAGTTTTTGATAGGTGTTTAATTCTACATGCCGAACATAGTTTAAACGCAAGTACATTTAGCGCTAGAGTGACTGCAAGTACTCTTACAGACCCATATGCTGTAATCGCCTCTGCAGTAGGAACCCTTGCTGGCCCACTTCATGGAGGAGCAAATGAGGATGTAATTGCAATGTTAGAAGAGATTAAAACCCCAGAAAATGCTGGGTCTTTTTTAGATAATGCAATAAAAAATAAAAGTAAGATAATGGGCTTCGGCCATAGAGAATATAAAGTCAAAGATCCAAGAGCAATAATTCTTCAAAAACTGGCAGAAGAGCTTTTTATTAGATTTGGAGCAGATGAAATGTATGAAGTTGCTAAATCACTTGAGGCAGAGGCAATACCAAGACTTGGACCTAAGGGTATATTCCCTAACGTGGATTTTTATTCTGGTCTTGTTTATAGAAAACTTGGTATTCCTCGTGATTTATTTACTCCAATTTTTGCGATATCTAGAGTGGCTGGTTGGTTGGCTCATTGGAGAGAGCAACTTGGAGCAAATAGAATTTTCAGACCATCGCAAATCTATAAAGGTTCGGCACCAAGAGATTGGATCAGCTTAGAAAATAGAGAATAATATTTGCAGCTTTTCATAAAAAACACACATATTGTTTGTGAAGAGTTAATCTATTAAGTAAATAACATAAAAATTTTGGAATACGGATTAGATCTCGAATATAGTTTTAATGAATTTTTAAAAGGTTTTGGCCTTTCCAGCGAAATTGCTCATATAATCTGGCTCCCTCTACCTATGCTTTTGGTTTTGGTAGCGGCAGTTGTTGGCGTTTTAGTAACAGTTTGGCTTGAAAGAAAAATATCTGCTGCTGCTCAACAAAGAATAGGTCCCGAATATGCAGGAGCGCTTGGCGTCCTCCAACCAATTGCAGATGGTCTTAAGTTACTTGTCAAAGAAGATATTATTCCTGCCAAAGCAGATGGAATTCTCTTCACTGCAGGGCCTATATTAGTTCTTGTCCCAGTTATTCTGTCCTGGCTAATTGTTCCTTTTGGACAAAACCTATTAATAAGTAACGTTGGTATTGGAATTTTCCTATGGATCGCTTTAAGCAGTATTCAGCCAATTGGCCTTCTTATGAGCGGATATGCATCAAATAATAAGTATTCTTTATTAGGAGGTTTAAGAGCAGCAGCTCAATCAATAAGTTATGAAATTCCTTTAGCTTTATCTGTACTGGCTATAGTACTAATGACAAATTCTCTAAGTACTATTGACATTGTCAACCAACAAAGTGGTGCTGGAATCCTAAGTTGGAATATATGGAGACAACCAGTTGGTTTTATAGTTTTTTGGATTTGTGCTCTTGCAGAATGTGAGAGACTTCCATTTGATTTACCCGAAGCTGAAGAAGAATTAGTTGCAGGATATCAAACCGAATATGCTGGGATGAAATTCGCATTGTTCTACCTTGGTAGTTACATTAATTTAATCCTTTCCGCATTATTGGTATCAATACTTTATTTGGGAGGATGGAGTTTTCCCATTCCAGTTGAATTAATAGCTAAGTTTCTTAATTTACCCATTAATGCCCCCTTTATACAGGTTTTTACTGCATCAATAGGAATTGTAATGACTGTATTGAAAGCATATCTTTTAGTTTTCATTGCAATATTATTGCGTTGGACAACTCCTAGAGTAAGAATAGATCAACTTTTAGATCTAGGATGGAAGTTTCTTCTTCCAATTTCTCTTGCTAATCTTTTGATAACTGCGGGATTAAAACTTGCTTTTCCGCAATTCTTTGGTGGATAAATTTAAGTAAAAATACTTAAATTTAAAATTAATCCACTAAAATAAAAATAACTAAGTGAATTCTTCAAAATGAAAAATTTCCTTCAACAAATAAATAGCTATATCAAAGAAGCTTTTAATGCTGGTAAATATTTATATAATGGCCTCACAGTTACTTTTGATCATCTTCGAAGAAGACCTGTTACCGTTCAATATCCATATGAAAAATTAATACCTTCTGAAAGATATAGAGGAAGGATACATTATGAATTCGATAAATGTATAGCTTGTGAAGTTTGCGTGAGAGTATGTCCCATAAATTTACCCGTAGTTGATTGGGTAATGAATAAAGAAACCAAAAAAAAGGAACTTAGAAATTATTCTATAGATTTTGGAGTTTGCATATTTTGCGGAAATTGTGTTGAATATTGTCCAACTAATTGTCTATCAATGACCGAAGAATATGAATTAGCTACTTTTGACAGACACAATCTAAATTTCGATAATGTTGCTCTTGGTAGACTACCAACGAACGTCACAACAGATCCTTCGGTTAAACCTCTTAGAGAACTTGCCTATCTTCCCAAAGGTGTCATGGATCCTCATGAAATTCCAGTTTCAGATACTAGAGTTGGTAAATTACCTGAAGAAGTCTATGATTGGATGACAACTGAATCCAACGAAAAAAAAGATAAAGTTTCTAATCCAAATAATTAATTTCACTAATTTATGTCCATAGCAATAACAACTCAAATTATTTGTTTTACAGTTTTATCTTTAGTTGTACTTATTGGAGCACTTGGTGTTGTACTCCTAGAAAGTATTGTTTATTCAGCCTTTCTTTTAGGAGGAGTTTTCATGAGTGTGGCAGGATTATATCTTCTTTTAAATGCAAGTTTTGTTGCTGCTGCACAAGTTTTAGTTTATGTGGGTGCAGTTAATGTATTAATAATTTTTGCAATAATGCTAGTCAATAAAAAAGAAGATTTAAAGCCTATTAATGACATTAAATCAAGAAGAATCATATCAACATCAATATGTTTAACCCTTCTTAGCCTCTTAATAAGAGTTGACTTGACTAATGTATGGAGCCTATCAAGTCCTCAAACTTCTATAGGAGAAGAATCAACTATCAGAATTGGTGAACATCTATTTAGTGATTATTTACTCCCATTTGAAGTAGCTTCAGTTTTACTTTTAATGGCAATGATTGGGGCAATTGTTTTAGCGAGAAGAGATGTAATGAGTAAGGATATTTCGACTGGATTACCTGTTGATCAAGAATTAATTGAAAAATCATCAGAACCATTACTTACAAATAAAAATTAACCTATCAACTTTCTTATGATGAGTTTAGAATCAATTCCTATTCAAGCTTTTTTAATAGTATCTTCAGCACTATTCTGTATTGGTATTTGGGGATTATTAAATAGCAGAAATGCAGTCAGAGTTCTTATGAGCATTGAATTAATGCTTAATGCAGTAAACATAAACTTAATGACATTTTCTTCCTACGTTGATAATAATTTAATTCAAGGACAAGTTTTTACAATTTTTGTGATCACTGTTGCTGCTGCAGAAGCAGCCGTTGGATTAGCTATATTACTATCTCTTTATAGGAATAGGGTGACTGTAGATATGGAAAGTTTTAATTTATTAAAATGGTAAAAGCATTAAATGAAACTCTCATTAGTGCTTATTATATATCGTTCAGATAGTTCCATAGCGCTTAAGGCTTCTAAATTCTGTGAAGAAGTTCTCGAATCAAACAATATAAAATCAAATAGAATTGAGAGTGATTTTCATAAAGATGAAATTGAAAAATATCTTTGTAATACAGAATTGCGACCAAATATTGGCATAGTTCTTGGTGGGGATGGCACCTTCCTAAAATGTGCAAATGCTTTAGCTGATTATGATATTCCTTTGTTAAGCATAAATATTGGGGGTAATCTGGGATTCCTTACACAAGAAAAAGATTTTTTGTTTGACAAATCTTTTATTAGAATCCTTGAAAACGAAGAATATACAATTGACTTGCGTAATAGATTAAATTGTAATGTTTATATTAACGGGGCAAGTTCTGAGAAAAAAATTATAAAAAGCTACGATGCCTTAAATGATTTTTATTTTAAATCTGTTGAAGAAGACATTTCTCCTACCAACCAAATACAAATTGAAATAGATAATGAGAAAGTGAATGAATATAAAGGTGATGGATTAATCATATCTACATCTACTGGTTCAACAGCCTACTCAATGGCTGCAGGTGGTCCAATAGTGCACCCTAGTATTGATGCAATGATAATAAACCCCATATGCCCGATGAGTTTGGCAAGCAGACCAATAGTTATACCTAATCAAAGTAAAGTAATAATTAAACCTGTAAAGAAAAGTAAAGGGGAAATTAAATTATGGAAAGACGGTTCAAAATGTATGACTATTAAGGAAACTTATTATTGTGAGATCAAAAAAGGAGGATCACCCTGCAAAATAATAAAGTTTAATAAAAGCACTAATTACTACAATACTCTTATTAAAAAACTAGATTGGAAAGGTGATTTATCCCAAAAAAATCCAAAAAATTAAATGGCCTTAGAAATAGAAAGAAGATTTCTTATAAAAAATGATAATTGGAAAAAATTCATAATTAAAAAAATTTATATTGAACAAGGATATTTATCCAAAAGTTTAGATGGTTGGATTATTAGGATAAGGTTTACAGGCAAAGACTCTAAAATTGCACTCAAAAAACACATTAAAGGTTTTACCAACTTTGAATTCGAATACTCCATTCCGCCAAGCGATGCTGCAACAATAATGTCAAATCTTTCACGTACAATTAAAAAAGAAAGATTCTTTTTAGAAGTCGAAAAAAGATCCTGGATTATAGATTGCTTTAAAGAAAATAATTATCCACTTGAAATTGCAGAAATTGAACTTTCCAATGAAGAGGAAGATTTATTTCTTCCATCTTTCATATCAAAAGAAATTACTGGGCTTACCCGATACTCCAATTTCAGTCTCGCTTACAAACCTTTTTCAGAATGGGAATAAGACTATTTGACAACTTTCAAAAATAACTAGTCAAAGTAGCTATTCATATTTTATATTTTCTTTATATTTAAGCAAAGTAATTTTTTTCTCAGATGTATGGTCTTTACGACAAAGAAGGAATATTGAGATTTGTTGATTCAGACAAAGACGCATGTATGGCATATGCTGAACTCTTCGAATTCGGTTCTACAAACTATTGTTTAATGGATTTGGCTAATGATACAAAAAAAGTAAAATATAATACTAATCTTGATCAGAGTCTGGGAGAGAACAACAATTAAAGCCATCTCTACAAATCTTTCCGTTGTCCATTGCCCAATTCAAAAGTGCTACTCTGTTTTTAGAACCAGTTTTTGTAAACATATTACTTACATGATTATCAACAGTTCTTTTACTAATAGTTAGTTTTACCGCAATTTCTTGATTAGTAAGCCCATCAGCTACGAGATCAATGATTTCCATCTCTCTTGTTGAGAGACCCATCATATCAATGTTGTTTACTTCTTCTTCAACCATTTGCATTTAAACAGTTCCTTTTTTATATTAATTAAGTTTAGCAATCTCAGTACAGTTGTTAACCAACTAGGAAACAAAAGCAATTGAAATCAAAACTTCAGCAGACTTTAGAAAAAAGATCTAAAGTAATAACAGCAGAGTTAATGCCGCCAAGAGGTGGAGACCCCATAAGATCTATTAAGATAGCACAACTTTTGAAAGATAAGGTACATGCTGTTAACATTACGGACGGAAGCAGAGCTGTAATGAGAATGTGCAGCTTGGCAATGTCCAAACTATTACTGGAAAATGGAATAGAACCAGTAATGCAAATATCTTGCAGAGATCGTAATAAAATTGCTTTACAATCAGACATTCTGGGAGCAAATGCTTTAGGAATTAGAAACATTTTATGCATCACCGGTGATTCAGTAAAAGCCGGGGATCAACAAGATGCTAAGGCAGTACATGAGTTTGAGTCAGTTAGATTACTTAAACAAATTCAGGCCTTCAACAAAGGAATTGATCCTACTTTGGGAGAACTTTCCGATAAAAAAACATTTATTTTTGCTGGTGCTGCAGCTGATCCCAGTTGCAGAAATCAAAGAAGTTTAGAAAATAGAATGAGGAAGAAAAAAGAAGCTGGAGCTGGATTTATACAAACTCAAATGGTTATGGAAAAAGAAAATTTGATAGAATTTTGTGAAAAGATTAGCAATCCTCTTGAAATTCCTGTAATTGCAGGAGTATTCCTATTAAAGTCTTACAAAAATGCTCTTTTTATAAATAAATACGTTCCAGGCGCAAACATCCCTGAAAATATCTTAAATCGTCTTAAAGATGCTAAAGACCCTTTAAAGGAAGGTATTAAAATTGCAGCTGAACAAGCTCATGATTTTATTAATATTGCAAATGGTATTCATTTAATGGCCGTAAAGGCAGAGCATTTAATTCCTGAGATTATTGAAAAAGCTGGTCTTAGTCTGGAATATTAATCAAATCAGTACCTAATAATTCTGCCATAGCTTTCTGCTGAGGCGATGGCTCAGTCAAATCAGATCTTCTTGAATCTGCTATTAACCAATCTAGGGATGCATCTTGCAAATCAAAATGATCTCCATTTTTCCCAACACAATATTTACCAAACACTAACTTATCCATAAGTCGTACACCTTTACCAATTTTTGAATAATCAAAAATAATTGAGTTATCTATAGTTGCTCCCTCGCAAATGCAACAACTTGGTCCAATCATGGAAGGGCCAATAATAGTTGCTCCATCCTCTATCCTAGTCATGCCTCCTATATAAACCGGTCCTGTAATATTAACTTTTTCCCAGTTAACAGCTACATTCAAACCGGTAAAAACTCCTGGTTTAATTTCCTTACCTGGTATTTGCACTTGTCTTACCTTGCCTTGTAATACATTTCTAATAGCACTCCAATAATCAGGAACTTTTCCAATATCTACCCATTCAAAATCCATTGGTAATGCAAAAAATGGTAAATCCATTTCAACAAGTTTAGGGAAAAGGTCAGCTCCAATGTCAAATTTCTCGACTGAAGGTATGTAATTAAAAATTTCGGGTTCGAAAAGATAAATCCCTGTATTTATAGAGTCACTTAAAGCTTGATCAACTGATGGCTTTTCCTGAAAAGCCTTGATTCGTCCATTTTCATCTGAAACTACAACACCATAACTTGATACTTGATCTTTAGTTACCTTCTTTGTTATCAAGCTCGCAATAGCCCCTTTCTGCTTATGTTTTTTAACTGCCTGCGTTAAATCTAAATCAACTAAAGCATCACCACATAAAACAACAAAAGTTTCATCAAAGAAATTTTGAAAATCCTGAATTTTTTTTAATCCTCCTGCGGATCCCAAAGCATCACCTATTAATTCCCCATCTTCAATCCTTCCCTCAAAACTATAAGCAATTTCTACTCCAAATCTTTGCCCATCCCTAAAATAATTTTCAATTTCTTCAGCCAGATGAGAAACATTTACCATTATTTCCTTAAAGTTATGTTCTCTTAAAAGTTCTAAGAGAAACTCCATAACAGGTTTTTGCAAAATCGGAATCATCGGTTTTGGAATAACATGAGTAATAGGCTGAACACGTGTGCCTTTACCTGCCGCAAGTATCATTGCCTTCATAGATTCAAAACCATTTTTTAAAATTATACGTCATCACTATTAAGCTTCTAAGCAGCCGAGGAAGAGGCATTATTTACCTCAAGATTTTCTATAGGCAATTGAGCTACGGCACCATCAGGAATTATTCTTTTAATTTGTATTGGTCCATATAAAGAGCTAATTTGTTTAATTTCAATTTTATTTTCAGATGATAAAAACAATAAAGCCCAAAAAACTCCCAAACGATCTTTATCTAAATCATTTTTAACAACTGTTTGCCATTTCTTTACTAAATATTCAAAGTCAGTCCATTGTAATGCTTTTTCCCACCCGTCAATGAATTTTCCTAGTGCTTTAGTGGTCTCTGGAAGTTTCTCGCGATGTGCTAAAGACTTTACTTGAGAAATTAAATCCTTATCAGAATATTTTTTGTTTCTTTTTCTCTTGATTAACAGAAGATCTTGGGCTTCTATAACTTCCGCTATGGACTCTAACTGACTTACAAGTTCTCCCAATGTAGTTGTACGTTTAAGAATTGGTTGCGCAATTGATCTTCTCCTTAGATATTTTTCAGGATATTTTGGAATATCAAATTCTTTATCAATCCAATCTTGATCATCCAACTCAAATTCATCTTCAAAATCTGAGGAATTTTCTTTGAAAACATCAGATTCCAAAACCTGAGCCTTTAAATTAACTAGCACCGAAGCCGCAAAAAATGCTTCGCTTGTCTCAGCTAAATCCTTATGATAGGAGTTATGACTATTTGAAGATTTATTGAAAGAATGTGTGTATTGCTCTAAAAAACTATCAATTACACTTATTACATCAATATCCCATGGATCAATCTCACCTTTCCCTGCGGCGTCTTGAAGAAACTTAATCAACAATCTAGGGCCTAATTGTTGCCTATCAATAGGATTGAAATAAGATATTTTGAAATAGATAAAATCTATTCACAAGATATCTTTTAATTTATTCAATGCCAAACAATATTAATATTGGATTAATTTAAAAAATTATATTGTTGGAGCTTTTAAGATGTCGTTTTTCTGAGTTCCTGAAAAAATATTTGTTTTCACAGCACTTTTAACAGCATTTAAATCTCTATCAACTAAATTATTGATAGATGCAATATAACTTTCAGTAATTAATCTAGGGTATAAGCCAATTCCAATTATCGGCAAAAGTAAACAAGCAATAATATAAACTTCCCTAGGCTCTGCATCTATAAGTTTTCGTTCTTCGATTAATTTAGGATTTTCTTTGCCAAAGAAAATTTCTCTTAACATTGAAAGTAGATAAATAGGAGTAAGTATTACACCGATAGCAGCTAAAGAGGCCATTACTACTCTAAAAGAAAGTGTATACACTTCATCAGTAACAAATCCTGTAAATACCATTAATTCAGAAACAAATCCACTCATTCCAGGTAAGGCTAGGGAAGCTAAGGAACAAGCAGTCCATAGCGCAAACATGATTCTCATTTTTTGTCCTACACCACTCATTTCATCAAGTTTGAGAGTCTTTGTTCTGTCATAGGTAGCTCCAACAAGAAAAAATAAACTTGCACCGATTAATCCATGACTAACCATTTGCAGCATAGCCCCGCTTGTACCAAGGCTACTAAAACTACCTATTCCAATGAGCACGAAACCCATATGACTTATCGAACTATATGCAATTTTTCTTTTAAGATTTCTTTGAGCAAAAGAAGTTAATGCAGCATAAATAATATTGACTACTCCAAGAACTATTAACAATGGGGCGAATTGAGCATGCGCAACGGGTAATAATTGGGCATTAAATCTTAAAAGAGCATATCCCCCCATTTTTAATAATATGCCTGCTAGAAGCATATGAACAGGAGCTGTAGCCTCGCCATGAGCATCTGGAAGCCAAGTATGAAGAGGTACTATTGGGAGTTTTACTCCAAAGGCAATTAATAGGCCCACATAACATAAAATCTGGAATTTTTGACTAAAATCTTGAGCTGCTAAGTGAGAGAATTCAAAGTTAGGAATTTCTGTACCATGAAAACCCATTGCTAACGCTGCTAGAAGAATAAAAATAGAACTACCAGCTGTATAAATAATGAATTTTGTTGCTGCATATTGTCGATTTTTGCCGCCCCATATGGCCAGTAATAAATACACGGGAATTAACTCAAGTTCCCAAGTTAGAAAGAATAAAAGCATATCTTGTACTGCGAAGACAGCGATTTGCCCACCATCCATAACCAATATCAAAAAGAAAAATAATTTTGGTTTGAACTTTACTGGCCATGCAGCAAGAACTGCTAAAGCAGTTATAAAACTAGTTAATAATATTAACGGCATAGACATGCCATCAGCACCAACAGACCAAGTCAGACCTAAATCAGGGAGCCAACTAATATTTTCTTTTAGTTGAACATTTTCATTATTAATATCAAAGCCATTTATATATGAACCTACAGTTATTAAAAAAGTTATTAATGCAATAGATAATGCAAACCATCTAACCTCTTTGCCATCGCCTTTATCTGGGAAAAAAGGTATAACAAATGCACTACTAATCGGGAATAAAATTGATACAGATAGCCAAGGGAAATTAGACAATCCAGCTCCTAAAGTTCCCAGCATATGTGTCGCAAATGATGTAAAAAAGTAAATACTCAATTTGATAAGAAATTCATCTTAAATCAAGTCTAGAAATTATCTGTATTTTTTCACCCCAATGGACAGTGAAGACACACAATTGTAATTAAGATAATTGAGGAGATTCAAAACCAAATATGGCAACTAGTAGAATTACTCCTCCAAAAACTATGAGAGCATAAAATTGAGCTCTACCAGTCTCAAAATATTTTAAACCTTCTCCACTTCCTAAAGTTACAAGTCCAGTAAGATTTACTACGCCATCAACAACTTTAGAATCAACTTCTAAGACTTCTTTAGCAAGTTTTCTACTACCCTTAACAAAAAGTTTTTCATTAATATCATCTAAATACCATTTATTAGATAAAAATTTGTTGATGCTAGGAAATTTCTCGGCAAATAAAACTGACAAATTAATTTTTTTCACAAAATATGCCTGATAAGCAATAAGTATTCCAGCTGATGCAATAAGAACTGAAGCAATTGCTAAAGGCAAAAATTCTTTTAATTGAAATGCTTTTGCAGCGATCTCTGCTTCTTCAGGATCTAATAAATTTGCTATTTTGCTATCCCATGGAAGACCCATAAAACCGATAATTACAGACGGTACAGCTAGAAATACTAAGGGAAATGTCATTGACCAAGGTGACTCATGAATAGAGCCATGTTCTTCATGCTCTTCTTCATTTTCTTCATCTAGGTTTGTTTTAGAGGCTATTAGAAGCTCTTTTTGCAATTCTTTATTATCCCCTCTGAAATCCCCTTCAAATGTCAAGAAATAAAGCCTAAACATATAAAAAGCAGTCATTCCAGCTGTTAGAAATCCTACGAACCAAAAAGCTGGAAATGATATAAAAGCATTTCCGAGTATTTCATCTTTACTCCAAAAACCTGCCAATGGTGGTATTCCACTAATTGCTACACAACCTATTAAAAATGTTGTTGATGTATATGGCATTTTTTTTCTTAAACCACCCATTAATCTCATATCTTGTGCCAATACAGGCTGATGGCCAACTACTTCTTCCATGGCATGTATCACTGAACCAGATCCCAAAAATAGCATTGCTTTAAAGCAAGCATGAGTCACCAAATGAAAAATTCCTGCAACTGGTGCTCCACAACCCATAGCGAGCATCATATACCCAAGCTGAGAAACTGTGCTGTACGCTAAACCTTTTTTTAAGTCCATTTGGGTCAGAGCTATAGAGGCCCCTAAAAAACAAGTAATCGTTCCAACTAAAGCAATAATGAACTGAATAGAGGGGAATATTGAATACAAAGGTTGTAGTCTTGCTACGAGAAATATTCCAGCAGCAACCATTGTCGCAGCATGTATAAGTGCAGAAATAGGTGTCGGCCCTTCCATCGCATCAGGTAACCACACATGAAGAGGAAACTGAGCAGATTTTGCCATTGGCCCTAAAAAAACTAAGAAACAAAGTAGTAAAGCAGCCCAAATTGGTATCGATTTGTCAGATATTGATTGAGAAATTCCAATAGCTATTTCATTAAAATCAAAACTATTTGTTGCCCAAAATAGGCCAAGAATTCCTAGTAATAAACCAAAATCTCCTACTCTATTAACAACAAATGCTTTTTGTGCAGCGTGTGCAGCGCCATCCCTGTCATACCAAAAACCAACTAATAAATAAGAACACATCCCAACTAATTCCCAAAAAACATAAATTTCTAATAAATTCGGACTAATTATTAATCCCATCATTGAACTACTAAATAATGCTAAATATGTAAAAAATCTGACATATCCTTTGTCATGCGCCATGTAACCATGAGAGTAAATCATTACCAGCAAAGTTATGGTAGTTACTAACGCAAGCATTAGACTCCCCAAAGGATCAAGCACAAATCCCATTGGGATTGTAAAATCCCCTGCATTGGCCCATACGAATAATTTTTCTACTGATTGATAACCATTAACTTGTTCAATTAACGCTTTATAACTAATTACCGCAGAAATCCCAACGAAAGAAATCAAACCTACAGAAACAATTTCTCTTGAATTATTAATTTTCTTATTAATGCTAATTAGTCCTAAGCCAGAAAGCACTGCTCCAATAAGTGGGAAAACGGGAATTAACCAGGCAATTTCTGAAGCTTGTGGCATTTTTTAAAGAACTTATAATTTGATTTTAAACTGTCAATTGAAAAATTCAGACAAAAATGATGAATTAAATGTTTTAACAGCAATATTTATGTATTGATGAGACCACCAAAGTACGCCTATTGCAATTAATATGCCAACTTGAGATAACCTAAAAAATTCTTTAATCTTAAATTCTTGCCTCCCCTCAAGTATCGCCAAGAAAGGGATTATGGAAGTATTTTTTTTAAAATTTTCAAATTCTTCTCCAAATCTATTTGCTAATCTCTTGTCGCCATGCCAGATTGCAAAAAGGTGATGCAAAACTAAGCCAATAGAAGTTACTAATGTGAATGATGTACCAATCCATAAAGTATGAGCAAAACACCAAATTATCTGACCAAATGCTTGTGGATGTCTTGTGATTCGCATTATCCCAGTTCCATAGATTCGTACTTTAGGTTTTAAAACGGAAGGAATTTCTAGCAAATTGTAAGTAGCGGGATATAAAAATAAAAAACTTATTGCAGTTAAGAACCAAACAACCATAAAAACAAAATTATTGCCCTGTAAATTCCATAATCTGATTCCGTCATATCTATGAGCTAAAAAATAACTAATCAAGATAATTGCAGATGGCAAACTTAAAAAAACAAAACATAACCGCCATAATCTTGGACCCATAATAGATTCTGCTTTGATTCTCAAAGCAGCTCCCCCACTATGAATGACCGCAAAAATCAAAATCAAAATTAAGATTATTAGCGAAGTTTTATGAGTCTCCATATAATAAGATTGTTCAAATAATTTTTGTTCTTAACAAGAATGCTTCTAAGCATTAGAATTATAAGAAATTGTAGGCATAATAGATGCCAGAATTACCATTTACACTCGACCAATTAAGAATATTAAAAGCTATAGCAGCTCAAGGAAGTTTTAAAAAAGCTGCAGATCTCCTTTATGTAACCCAACCTGCCGTAAGTTTACAAATACAAAATTTAGAAAAACAACTTGAAATCACAATTTTCGACAGAGGTGGTAGGAAGGCTCTATTGACTGAAGCAGGGAGACTATTACTTGAATATTGTGAACGAATTTTGAATCAATGCGACGAAGCTTGCAAAGCTATTGAAGATTTAAATAGCTTAAAAGGTGGAACTCTTGTTATTGGAGCGAGCCAAACAACGGGTACCTATTTAATGCCGAGAATGATAGGACTATTCAGACAAAAATACCCTGATGTATCCGTTCAACTTCAAGTTCATAGTACGAGAAGAACTGGTTGGAGTGTGGCCAATGGACAAATTGACTTAGCCATTATTGGCGGACAATTACCTGGAGATTTGGAAAATTTGCTACAAGTAATTCCATATGCAACTGATGAATTGGCATTAGTTTTACCATCTAAACATCCACTGTCGTCCAAAAAAGAGCTTCTAAAAGAAGACTTATACAAATTAAATTTTGTAACATTAGACTCACAATCTACAACAAGAAAAGTTGTTGACAAACTTCTCCAAGATTCTGGGCTTGATATTCAAAGATTAAAAATTGAGATGGAGCTTAACTCTCTTGAAGCAATCAAAAATGCAGTTCAATCAGGTTTAGGAGCCTCCTTTTTGCCCGTTGTTTCTATTGAAAGAGAATTATCGGCTGGAACAATCCACAAAGCATTCGTTGCTGATTTAGAGGTAAAAAGAGAACTTAAATTAATTACTAATCCATCAAGATATACATCAAGAGCATCCGAAGTATTTAAGAAAAACATTCTCCCACAATTTGCGAGTTTAGAAAGCCCGTTGAGGCATATATAATTTTGATCAAAACTGAATTGCTTCTTTGTTAATACCTACCCCGCCGTCTTCAGCTTGTCCATCACCTTTTATTATAAATTTATTTTCATTTACATCAGTCTGATAAACGCACTTAACTATTGGCTTATCTCTTATTGAACCAATATAAGCAAAAGTATTCATCCTTTGCTTACATTCTCTTACATCTTCATTACTAATTGCACCCTGTTTTTGTAACACTGTCCAATTCTCTCTTCTAATAACGCACCCTGGCTGAAGAGCTGGTTGCGTTACAAAACTCGTAGACGGATTTAGAGTCGTATACATTTCAACATCAATTACAAAAGCACTAGCTCCCCATTGTCTGCAAAATTCAGGATCTGGAACAGCCATAT